>JBMFGW010000022.1:0-39175 GCA_049977145.1 Phycisphaerae bacterium | reverse complement strand
TCTGGAACTGAAAACTGACAACTGGCCTGTAACCCGCCACCCGTAACCTTAAGCCTCAGCGGCATTCAGTCCCTACTGATCGTTACTGAACCTACTGACCAATTCCGATAAATACTGTAAAGGAATTGATCCGTGATCCGTGAAATATTGAAACCTTAACCTCCCCATTATCGAATCGCCACCGCGTTGCAGAAACGGTCACAGGCCCCATCAATAATACCAATGATTCAACCGCAGTGAGTATTGCCGTGCGTCTATCCGCCCAGCCAGTCGGTACGAGTGTGGTTTTGTTGCCATAACCATGCGTGCGGATTGGATGTCGCGATGCTTCAGCGGGCTTTGATCGCACGCAGTGCGAGGAACAGAGGAATCTCCCTTCGGCTGTGATCCAATGCGGCCAAGCGTACGCCTTGCGGCGGTCTCTTGCCGCTACTCCACTCCTCAATAT
Organism: Phycisphaerae bacterium; assembly: GCA_049977145.1. Classification (GTDB taxonomy): domain Bacteria; phylum Planctomycetota; class Phycisphaerae; order WQYP01; family WQYP01; genus JAMDCX01. The sequence continues at coordinate 38,727 of JBMFGW010000022.1, read as the reverse complement.
GGTCAATCCACAGGCCCGCTGATCCCATGGTGTTGATATAGGCCTGCAAGGGGCGGTGAAACGTGGTGGTGGTTTGTGCCGGATCATGGCCGGGGTGCATGGATATGGGAAATTTTTCGCTGGTGAGATAAGCATCCACAATTCGATGTTGTATCTGTTTTTCCTGATCCCATTGCCAGGCGGTTTTTTGGGGAATTCGGAAACACGGATGGGTCAGTACCACCACTACCTTGCCACCCGGTTTCAAGGCGGCATAAATACCCTGCCACACCGGTGAAAGCGGCGTGAGATTGGCAATAGCCAGAATACAGGCGGCGGCATCAAATTCACCGGGGATAACGGCGGCACAGGCGGCCAAATTTCGCGCATCAGCGCAATAGTAATTTTCCGCCGCCCTATCGGTACGACGTCGGTTGGCTGCTTCTATCAGCGTTGCGGCCATATCTACCCCCACCGTACGAATGCCGATGCGCGCGGCGGCCCGACACAACACTCCCTGCCCACAGGCGACATCCAGCAAATACTGGCCGGCCGTGAGATTCAGCAGGCGCAGTACGCCGGGGATAATAAGTTTTTGATGATGATCGGTACCATCCTGCCCCACCAAGTCATCGTACCATGCACCGACAGGTCCCCAATGGGCGCTGGGATTCACGCTGGTTTTTACCGGTGAGTTTTTAGACGTTTTTGTTCCACCGCTGGGCTGGAAGGGCGGTACTGGTTGTGCGGTGCGTAGATGGTCAGAACGGTGAAGACCTTTGTTTACCATTGCCCAATATTAACACAAATTTGAGGCGTGGTCGAATTTTCCATTGGTAAGGCTAAGCGGACTAACCGTCGTTCCGGACCATACCGGAACGCCACGCATGGTAGCACGTTATTCCCGTCGCACCGGTTTGACTAAACTGTTGGAGCATGGTTTGGCGATCTGGGATGACCGCACGGAAATATTCAGAAAGTATAAAGTTTATCCCTTGGCGGAACATGGGCGGTTTCCAACCGGCCACCCCGCTGTCTATATGGATGGCGGGAAAGAGTATTGCTTGTTCAATCCGCAATTTCCAACTCTTCGCGCGCTAGCGAAACTGGACACGATTGCCGATCCGCAATGCTACGAGGCGTTTACCTGCCTTTATCCTGGAACGCAATTTCACGGTAGCAAGTCCAAATTGGAGCGTCGTGCGGATGGCGCGTTGGTGTGGGATTGGAAACGTGTTAGGCGTTATTGCGGAACGGTATACGACGCAGCGCCGCCCATGTATTTTTTTTCCACATCCGGCGTTGGCTCGGTGTTGGGAATAACCGTTCCCGGTGGGCACCAGTAAATGGGATTGGCGGAATCCAGATCACTCTTGAGTGCGACATGCCCGTCAAAAAACAGCATGTTCATATCATATACGCCGAGGCCCGGGCCGTGCCGATAAGCATATTCGCGGGCGTCCACCCCGCCGGTGGAGCGTTTGAAGCTACCGCTGGAATTGCCGGGGGCAAAGTCGCGATTCCAGGAATCTGAATACCAGGAAAAAGCGCCTTCATCAGCAAAGGCGCTGCCGTCAATACTTTCGGTAACGGTCAGATCCACCTCCGGGGCCTGTGCGGTGGTGGAGAATGCGGCACCGTCGGCGGCAAAGCATTTTTGCGACGGCTGGCCCACGTTGTTCATGTAAGGTGAATAGGAGTTGGGCACGTGCACATAGGGAAATGTACAAGTGTAATTAGCAGCGGCGATGGGATCCAGCAAAAAAAGGCCGGCGGCGCAATAGGACAACATCGGCCCGACCGGCGGTTGCAGGGAAGAACTGGCATAAGGTATGGCCAGGAAATGATTGGATGGACAGATGAAAGCCGGATCGTCCCGGAGAAAATTAAAACGTGCCAGACGGTCGGTTTTATTGGCGGCCTGCAGGTCGGCGGTATTGGCACAAATAAAGGGATGATTCATTTCATCCGCCAGCGGTGTCATCCAATCGTATTCCGCGCAAAGGTGTGGATAATCATAGTCCGAATATGGAGAATGTGCGCCGGTATCAATGTTGGACCAGAAAAAACTTCCGCTGGTGGCGGGGCTGCCGGCAATGGCACCCTGCCACTCATCGGCATATTCCTGCAGTGCCTGCCCGATGGAGTGCAGGTTCGCGGAGCATACGACGGACTCGGCGTCCTTTCGAGCTTCAGCTAATGCCGGCAGCAATAACGAAATCAGCAGTGCGATGATGCTGATCACCACAAGCAATTCGATGAGCGTAAAGCCTCGCGTTGCCCCGTGGTTGCGCGGGGAAACAGGATGGCATGGAACCACGGTGCGGCCACGACAACACGCCATGGCGCGCATGGCGACTTTTAACTTCCTGGTTCCGGATTCTGAATTGTTGTTTGTATACATGTGCATATCTCCTATTAATAAACTCTTTCTGACAACGACACTTGCATTAAGAACCACTGTTGGCGGCCACAGACCGCTGGCGCAACCAGCGTTCATATTGTGTTCTGGTGGGCGGTGGTGCGGAGCCGGGACGAGGCGGTTTTTCATCGGCCACGACCAAGCGACCGGAAAGCGGCGCGAAGGTCGGGCCGCGCTTGCCCAGCCAGGTGTTCAGCAGTACTGGTTCAGGATGCGCAAGAATGTGACCACTTTTACTCCAATAAGAAAAACTTGCGGGGTAGCCGGTCTTCCGACCAGTATATGGGGAAAGCACCGGCAGGGTATCACCGATCTTGAGTTGGTAATGGAAGGTTTTTCCGGTAACCGAATCGATAAACAACGGCGCGTCCGAATACCGCTGTGCGGCATCGGGTCCCAGATAGCGCAGCATGGACCAACCCGTATCAGCCAGCGCGATAACCAACACGCCGATCACGGTTATTCGCCCGGCCGTGGTATGTAACCATTTCTGAAAGCGATTTTGCATTGTAGCACCTCAAATCCACTATTCCCGCCCTGCCGCAGCCAACCGGAACGCTTGCCAGCGCCGGAGAGCAATCCGCAAGGCACAACGCCAGCCCCAACAGGCCAGCACACATACAACAGCTTACCCGTCGAAGATTAATGGAATATGTGCCGTTGGTTAAAAATATAATAATGTCACAGCCCGCTGATTTCACCTGGTTTGTGACCACGTTGTCCGTCGGCGACGATGCTGACTTCATACATGGAAGTATGAAACCTTGGCATCCCAACATGTCGGGAAGATGTGCACACGCCCGTTGCGGATATTCACCGCCGACGCGGAGGGCGCAAAATTCTTTTTGTAGGTTAAAACAATTCTCTTTTCCCTGCGTATTGTGCGCCTCTGCGGTAAATTCCCTTGGTCTGTCCGCAAAACACGGCACGTCAAATGTGTCGGCTAACTATAGAGAATTACCGACGAGTAATACATATTATACTCCTAATTTTCTCCCTCTAATCTTTTCTTCGGGTATGGCACCCTTTTGCGGCCAGTCCTCGCCGCTTGTCGCCATAACATGCGGGAAAGATGCCTGATAGAAATTCGGAAAGTCGCGCAACTGGAAGAGACAGGCTTGCCAGCAGCGCGACTAGAACTCTGAGAATGGTCACCCCAGTACTTAATTGGGAGTGAACTCATCACCCCAATGCACGTTTTGCGCATAGGGACCCGCGACCTGGCAGACATTCCGCGTTTGCGTTCGGATGGCTTGCGATGGACGTGACGTCATGGCGCTTTGCTGACTACATCCACCGACCAAACCTGCAATAACAATCAGGCCTAGTATGGGAGATACTTTGATAAGATATTGAAACAACATGTTGAGCTCCTTTATGTAAAACTCACAAATATACTATCGGCTTTCACGATGGATTAGGCAAATAAATAATTAATATATATGCGATAAGTATTAGTTATGTATCAGCAACATAGAAACACCCCGAATTCAGCGTGGCAGTCCTATGGTGTCATTCCATGAGATCCGCACTATCGTCGGACTGCGGTATGCCTATTTGTATCCAGATAGACGGGCGCGGAAATGTTTTTTCCATGCTGCACCATACCTTACGACAGACGTCCTCACGCTTAATGAGAAATTATTGTAAGCGTAATCAATTCTAAATTGCCGCGCACTAGACTGCAGACAGAATCATGCGGTGGTTGTTAGCTGGTGATTACCGGCGGCCTTCGCAGATTTATATAAAGGAGTTCTCCCATGCGTATCGTAAATGGTTTCACAATGTCCTCGGGAATTTTGGCGGCGGCGGCATTTGCCGCACTGGCCGGACATATTCCCCCTGCGGTTGCCGCAGCCAGCAGCGGCAGCTACAGCACCAGCACCTCAACCACCTGGAGCGTCGAGTCGACGGGGCCAACCCAGGACAGCGAGGAGTACATGCTGGTCGAAAATAACGGTTCCTACACCGAATACGGGGTGATGGATGTCAACGCGGCCAACCTGCTCAACGCGGGGGGCAACTCAATCCCCGCCGGGACCAATCTATCGAGCATCACCGGCTTGAATCTGGCTTTCGACACCAATACCGCCACCTGGCAGGCGGCAGGTCCTATTAATGTATATCTCTCCACACTTACCAGCGCCTCAACATTAAGTAATGCCGTTCCCAATGCCAGCGGAGCGTATGGTGATGTCGGTACAACTTTCGGTAAGACATCCAATAACACTTTATTCTCTCTGGGTACCGTGTCGTACAGCAACACCGTGGGTACGGTAAACACGCTGAGCGTCAGCTCACCTTCTTCCGCGTTGAGTACCTATCTGGCCAACGATATCAATAATGCCGGTGATATCCGCCTGCTGTTTACTCCGGGAAACAACACGGTAGCTGCGGAAATTACAGGCGCCGACGGCTATACGTCCCACAACCCGCCGCTTTACGCCCCCGAACTGACGGTAACCGGAACGACTGTCACCGCGCCACCTTCGGATGGCATACTGTCTTTGAACAATAGCAGCGTGAGCTTCAACCGGATTGTCAACTCCACACCGGCCACCGCAACGTTAACATTGACCAATACTTCAGCCAGCGGTGCCGACAGTGTCAACTACATTGTCGTTGGTCAGGCGGCCAATAATAGCGGCAACGCCCCCGGCGGTGTTGGTACCGGATTGGCTGGAACAAATCCACTGGGGCCCAACGCCAGTACGCCTATTACTGTCGGCTTCAACGCCTCGGGAATTGAGGCCGGCACTCTTAACAGCGTCACCGGACCATCCACCGCCACGGTTAACATTCTTAATCGCAGTAATGCCAACCAATCCACGCCGCTAACGGTAACCCTCACCGCCAATCAGGTTGTCGCCAATCGGTTAATTAATAATGCGGGTGGTTCGGCGGGGGTTAATTTCGGTGATATTCTAATCCCCAACAGTCCCACGACGGTGAATTCCGTTACCCAGAATGTAACATTGACCACCACCAACACCATCGGATCGACCGCATCCAATGTTGTGGATTACACACCCAACAGCTTAACCACGGTTGAACTTGCGGGCAGCACGGCCATCGCGGGGCCCACCGGATCGGGTGCGGCACCGGGGCTGTTAAAAGACGCCCCGACGGGTGACACCAGCTACATCACCATGGCGGCTGATCCGAATAATGCCAATACTATTTTTGGCAGCACCACCAACGCCGGCGATTCGGGAACCGAAACCGCCACGCGCAGCGTAAGCTATTACGTTCCGGGCACGGAAACTATCGGCGGCGCCTACACAACAGCCAAATACTACATTGGCTACGCCAGCTTTGGCCTGACCCAACTCGATTCCGCGCTGGGGGCAACGCAAAATCCCACGGGCCGAGTGTATGTGATTGGCAACATCTACCAGCAGGCGCAACTGCAGGATGCCCAGTCCACCGCCAATAATGGAGCGGGAACTTTCTACGCGCAGCTTCAAAACGCTCCGCACACCGCAAATTACCAGGGTGGTAAGGACATCGGCCTGCGTGATGCCGCCGTCATCACCGCCGCTCCAACCGGCATTGATGCCGCCAACACCCAATATGCCAGTGCCTGGACGCTGGATTCCGCGTTGGCTGCCAACACCGTCATCGGCGATGGCCAAAGTGTCAATGCCGCGGACTTTACCCCCGGTGCCACTTTGCAGCCCACGCTGCTCAATGGTCAATATCAGGTGCAGATCAATAGTATTACCGCACAGAACGATGCCACCGGCCTGGATGGCAACGCCGTTGCCGGAGCCTCTGCCAACGATCTGGGAACAAACAATTATGTTCTCACCGCCAGCGTAACCGGGAACGTAGGTCATGCCGGAACCGCCAATTCAGCGGCGATTTTGGCCGGTGAATCCTACAATGGCTACAACATTCAGAGAGCCAATGAAACCGGCAGCCAGCAGACCAATGTCCAGTTCCTCGGTGGAACCGCCAGTGTGGCCACAACCTTGTCCGTGGATTTTGCCAACGCCCCAACGGCCAACAACAGTGTGGTCAGTGACGTCGCCAATATCACCGGTACCGGTAGTGACACGCATGTGGTCCAGATGAGCTACAATCCCAGTTCCATTAGCAACGGCAGCAATAGCCCGACGCTGGCCTGGTACAACGGCTCCATCTATCAGGCCGCTAACTTCGGCGATACCGGCGGTACGCCGACCGAGTACACCGGGGCGTACAATCCCGCCACCGCAGGTGAAAACGCACTGGGTTCCTATGGCATCAACACCGCCAACGACACCGTGTGGGCGGTAGTGAACAATGGAACCGGTAACTTCGCGGTCATGCAGAGAATAGCCGGAGATACCACCGGAAAGGGTTCCGTCACTACCGGTGATCTCGCAACGGTGTATAACAATGTGGGTATCGTTTCAGGTGCTACTTGGAGCCAAGGTGATTTTGTTGGAACTGGTAATGTGAGCACCGGAGATTTGGCCACCGTGTACAACAACGTGGGCATCACAGAGTCCGCGATTTCCGCGGGCACTGTGAAGGCCGCACCACGGATGTCCGTGATGTCTTCCCCGGCAGCTAGCGCCCCAGCGGTAACCGATGTAAGCCTCACCGTGAATCGCACCACGGGCGACGCCATATTGGTATTTAACAACCCCAATTCGCAATTTTATGCTTGGGAAATCACATCCACCACCGGTGGCCTCATGTACGCGAACCTCACGGATGTTACCGGCTTCGGTACCGGGCGTAGCGCTAAGGGAGCCGACGCGCTTGACGGCGTTTACTCCGGCTTCGCAAATGGTGGATACTACAATCCGGGAGGAACTTGGAATCTCGGCGACATAATTACCCCTGCCGACATTACCAGTAACTCCCTTGATTTTCAGTTCAGTGAGTTCGATCCCACCAACAACGGCTATGCGGTTAATTTCGACCCCGCAACGATCAACTACACCTCCGTTCCCGAGCCAGCCACGCTGGCGCTGGTGGCCTTGGGTGGTTTGGTAATGATGGGAGGATTGTCGATTCGCCGCCGAATCAACGTGTAACGCATACAAAAAATGCAGGACTGTTCTCTCGCCATCCACGCCCGCAACCCCTCCAGTCGGAACCGCCGCTGGAGGGGCGGGCGGAGGGGCGGGTTTAACGAAGGTTTATCAATGGTAAGCATTCACGACGCGCCAACGGCTTTGCCGGTAAACCGCGGCGTACAATCCATCGCGACACGCCTGCTTGCAGCCGGGCGATGGCAACCCGCGGTATTTTTCGTGTCATCGTGATCGCTTGCCGGAAATAAAGGGGAGAATAGCAGAATAGTACGAGAGCAAGCCCCCGTTCCACCCTCCTCCAGCGAACGCCTCAGTCGCTGGAGGAGTGGTTTTTATCTTATTATTTTTCGGTGTGTACTGATCGCGTTGTCTCTTAGCCGCCGAGGTTTCCAGCCAAGCGAATAACATCCCGACGGTTATTCATAAAACCGCGACGAATCGGACGATTGATCCCGTTGGCACGGTGGCCATGCCGTCTAGCCATTGGGGTGCTGGGCAGCGGTAACAATGTTATGATAGAAGCCTCCGGAACGGCATTTCGGCAAACGTTGACCGTGATGGGTACAAAGCAACCGAGAAGTCGCAACTTTTAAGCCAGGAGGCACTTCCCATGTCTTAATTGGGAGTGAACTCATCACCCCAATGCACGTTTTGCGCATAGGGACCCGCGACCTGGCAGACATTCCGCGTTTGCGTTCGGATGGCTTGCGATGGACGTGACGTCATGGCGCTTTGCTGACTACATCCACCGACCAAACCTGCAATAACAATCAGGCCTAGTATGGGAGATACTTTGATAAGATATTGAAACAACATGTTGAGCTCCTTTATGTAAAACTCACAAATACACTATCGGCTTTCACGATGGATTAGGCAAATAAATAATTGATATACATTCGATAAGTATTAGTTATGTATCAGCAACATAGAAACACCCCGAATTCAGCGTGGCAGTCCTATGGTGTCATTCCATGAGATCCGCACTATGGTCGGACTGCGGTGTGCCCATTTTTATCCAGATAGACGGGCGCGGAAATGTTTTTTCCATGCTGCACCACACCTTACGACAGACGTCCTCACGCTTGATGAGAAATTATTGTAAGCGTAATCAATTCTAAATTGTCGCGCACTAGACTGCAGACAGAATCATGCGGTGGTTGTTAGCCGGTGATTACCGCCACCGTCGGCGAGGTGGTTTTTATGTTATGATTTTCGGTGGTCATTGGCTCCGGCCATGCCACCACGGTTTTTACAAAAGGCTTCATTGTTATGAAAATAGATTTGCGGATCAGACGAGTGCTGCATATACACGGCGGCACCAGAAAGTTTTCAACGGGTAGGGTGCTTCACCAACGGTCAAGCATCGACGGGGGCACCACGAAGCAACGTGCTAAACACGTCAGCACGACGCCGGCCCGTGGAACTTCGCGGCGTTGGATGCTGTTGGTCGCGACGTATGCGATGCTGACGCCGGGTATTTCCGCCATAAGAGCACAAAAGACCGCACCGGTCATCCATAAAACCGCCACGGATCGTATCATCAGCCCGGTTGGTACTGTGGCCATGACGCCTAATTTTGCCATAGGGGTGGTGGGCAGCGGTAACAATGTGGTGGTGGAAGCCTCCGGGGCGGCATTTCGGCAAACGTTGACGGTCATGGATGCAAAGCAACTTGCGGAGAAATCGCAACTGGGCTTTCTGAAGGGTAAGCCCTGGGGAAATAAACTGGTGCTCGGCATTTCCAAGCAGAGCGTGTTTCAAGGGTTGGCCACCGGACCCGATGGCATGATTTATGCCGCCGGTGGAGTTTCTAATAATGTGCTGGCGTTGCATCTGGAGAATGGCCATCTTAAATTACTTCGCAAATATCATTTGGTTTTTCAGACTTTTTCTAAAAGACAGTACCCATATCAATATCAGGGCGAACAGTTTGATTCTAAAGGCAAGAATGGCCCCAGCAACCAGGGGTCAATTATTCCGCTGCCGAAGCAGAAAACACACAGCGCCTGGGATTTTTATCCGGATTCCGTGGCGGTAGGACCCGGTGGCACGCATATATTCACCACGGGCTTATTGAGCAACAGCGTGGCACGCATTAATATCAAAACGGGTCATACCGTTTACGCCAACGCCGGTGCCATGCCATTCCAGGTGGTCACTGCCGATCATGGCCGCCGATTGGTGGTCAGTGATTGGGGCGATAATGGCGTATCGATCTTGGATGCGCACAGCCTGCGATCATTGGGTTTTATCCGCATCGGACCGCCGACGGGGCTACGGAATCGGCTCCCCGGCATCCATCCCACCGCACTGGCGACGGTGGGTAATTCCGCCCGTGTATGGGTAGCCTGCGCCAATGCCGATATTCTCAGCGAGGTGGATGTCAAAACCATGGCGATATGCGGCATGGCCATGGACCGCCCCTATCACGGTGCGCCGCCAGGAACTTTTCCCGATGCGTTAGCTGTAGCCGATGGCAAGGTATTTGCTGGCAATGCCGGGAATGATGACGTGGCGATTTTTGATGCGACAACCGGGAAGGCGGAGGGACTGATTCCCACCGGCTGGTATCCGACAAATGTATGTGTGTATCGCCACGCGCTCTATGTGGTTTCCGCCAAAGGGTTGGGATCGGCATCGGATCTGCATCATCAATGGATCGGCGATTCCATGCCTGGCACGGTGCAACGCATTGCCTTGGCTGATCTACCGGCTCATCTGCAGGCATGGACGCAGGCGGCTCTGGCCAACGATGGCTTTTCGCGGGCACAGCGGGCAAAGTTGGCGGCACAAAACCAAATTGCCACCCGCTTTATTCACCACCACATCCGATATGTGGTATTTATTTTGCGGGAAAATAAAACCTTTGATGAAGAATTTGGGGCTTACAAACGGGCCGGCAAATGGGCTGATCCGCAATTGGATTTATACGATCGCACGGAACTGCCGAATCTCTACGCCCTGGCGGATCAGTACGGTTTGTGCGTGAATTTTTACATGGATGGCGAAGTCACCGCCCAGGGCCACCAGTGGACCACTTCCGCGGAGGATTCTGATTTTGTCCAACGTACTTGGCCCATGTATTATTCCAACCGCGGCATCATACCGAATCCGGGCTGGTCGCAGAATTTGGAAGGTCAAGCTTATCATTCCAATACCGGGTTCAGTGGCGCTGATGATCCGTATTCTGATTACCTTAATTTAAGCCAGCTTAAGCACTGGTCCAATCCATGGATTTCCTATCCCGGCGGCATGTTTATTTTTAATGACCTGCTGACCAATCACGTTTCATTTATGGATTTTGGTGAATTTGTATCGCGCAGTCAGGCCGGTCAGATCAGCCCGGACATGGCTAAACATCTTGGCAAACACTTCCCGGCATGGAATCGCTTTATTTTAGATACGGACCGGTCCCATGTTGTCCATGAATTCATTGCCGCCCATCCAAATAATCTGCCGCACTTTATGTATATCTGGCTTCCCGATGATCACACCGCCGGACGAACACCGGGCTATTACACGCCCCAGTACTACGTTGCGAACAATGATCTGGCCACCGGGCAGATTGTTGCGGAATTAAGCCGCACCCCTCAATGGAAACACATGGCTATATTTATCACCGAAGACGATGCGCAGTCCGGCGCGGATCACGTTGACGCTCATCGGTCTTTCGCGGTGATAGTCAGCCCGTGGATGAAACCGGGCATGTTGATTACGCACCGCTATTCCCAGGTCAATCTGATGCGTACCATTGAGGCGATCACTTATGTGCCGCCCATGTCCCAATGGGATGCCAACGCTCAGGTGCTTTCCGGGATCTGGACAAAGCACCCCAACTTTGCCCCTTATAAGCTACAGCATATTCGCGTGCCGGCGCGCTATAATCCCGGCAGGATGTGGCCGGGCGAACAATTGCGGCGGAAAGCCGGCAAAACGGGCCATTGGCTCTCTCCGCGCTGGTTAAAAAAGCATCCCACAACGGCGGCGAGCGCGGCAGATTCCGAATTCACGCCCACGCAACTGATGAAAGTTCCCGGCCCGGAGCAGATGCGCCAGGAATGGATTGCGGTGAAGGGTAAAGCATCGTATCTGCGGGTCATGGCCTATCTGCGGCATCTGGCCAAGGTTCAACATCAGCCGCTGACACATTATATTGCCAGTGATGCGGGGGACCAGTGAACACCGCCATGATAATGCGGTGTCCCGGCGCGCCGCGATCGATGCAAACGGCACCGGATTGCCATCACGGTGCTCCGGTTAATCGCAGCGCCCCGTGAACACCGCCATGATGATGCGGTGGCGATGGGTGTCTTAACGAAAGGACTTTAATGAGCAGCCTGCTGGAAAGCATGGATAATGCCCCGATGAGTCCGCTGCATCGGCGGCTGGCGTGGGCAGCCGGTTTGGGCATATTTCTTGACGGATATGACACCATTATCGTCGGTGCGGTGTTGGTGCTGCTGGCCAGACAATGGCACCTCGGTCCTTCGCAATATCGGTGGGTGGGAACCTCCGCGCTGGCCGGCGCGTTTATCGGGGCACTTATTGGTGGCCATGTTGCGGATCGCTTTGGCCGCAAGGCCATTTACCTTATTGATTTGATCACTTTTTTTTTCGCCGCCATTCTTTGCAGTGCGGCGTGGAATATTTATGCGTTGGTGGCCTTCCGATTTGTGCTGGGGATGGGCATTGGTGCGGATTACCCTATCAGCGCCACGTACATGGCCGAGTTCATGCCGAAAAACAAACGCGGCGGCGTGATCACATGGACTTTTGGTTTGTGGACCGGCGGTGCGATTGTCGCAGGATTGGTGGCATACAGCCTTTTATCACTCGGCCCTGTTGCCTGGCGGCTTATGTTACTTATCGGGGCGGTGCCGGCGCTTTTTGTCATCTGGTTGCGGCGTAATTTGCCCGAGTCACCCCGGTGGTATCTGCGGCACGGCCAAGCCGAAAAAGCTGCGGCAGTCTTGGCACGCGTAGATCCGTCAATCTCGCCCGATGAACTATCTGCAATTGTGGCGGCAGAACAAGAGAAGGCGGTAGCCCCCAGAACACCCTGGCGCGTGTTATTTCAAAAGCGTTTTATTCGCGCCACACTGCTGGTGTGCATCCCATGGTTTATCATGGACCTGGTAGGTTACTACCTGACCATTTATACCCCGCTGATTCTCGGTCACTTGGGTTTTAAGACCGCACATCAGCAGATACTGGGTTCGGCGATTCTGTCTGTGACTTTTCTGCTGGGGTATGTCCCTTTGGCCTTAACCGTCGATCGCATTGGCCGCATCTGGCCGCAGATTATCGGTTTTGTCGGCAGCGCCGCCGCGCTGGTGCTGGTGGCATTGACGGCCATGCACGTTCCGCTGCAACACGTATTGGTACGGGGGTACCTGCAATGGCTGCCGCAGTACAGTACTCTGGCTCTGGCGCTGGTTTTTCTGGGGATGATGTTATCCCAGGCCTTCAACGCTTTCGGGCCAGGAAACACCACGTATGTTTTAGCGGCGGAGGTTTACCCCACGGATGTCCGCGCCGCCGGCCATGGCTTTGCCACTGCGTTTTCGCGACTGGGTGCGGTGGCGAGCACATTTTTTCTTCCGGTATTGGGCAAGGCGATTGGCACGCCTAAATTGTTATTGCTGCTGGCGGCAGGATCGGTATTAGGCGGCGTAGTGACATGGTTGTTCCGTGTGGAGACCACCAATCAGTCGCTGGTGCAGGAAGCGTGATGCGTGGCGTGTTTATATTTTCACCGTTGGTCCAAAGTTAGCCGATGGGCTAACTTTGGGATAAAACAGGCGATCACGGGGGCCATCAAGTTGTGGCGGTGGTAACTGGCCGTGTGGATGACCGAGCCTTAGTTTTGGCGATGTCCACAAGTTGAACCACCGCAATATCACCAGCATCCCCAATTCGCCATTTGGCGGTTTTAATAATGCGGGTGTAGCCGCCATGCCGATCGGCATACACCGGCGCAATGTCCTTGAACAATTTCTGGACCACACTATCATCCAGCAGCAGGTCCAAGTCCTGGGGGTCGGCCATGAGCCGATCATGCAGGCGGGAAATTACCAGCCGCCGGGCGGCCAGCGTATTTTTCTTGGCCAAGGTAATAAGAGGTTCAATAAACCGGACTAATTCTTTGGCTTTAGGCAAGGTGGTTTCGACCTGCCCATGCTCAAACAAAGATTGTGCCAGATTTCGCAGCATTGCCTTACGATGGGCCGCGGTACGAGAAAGTCTTCGACCAACAACACGATGACGCATGGAAATATCCTCGCGTAAAAGGCGGCTCGAACATCTGGAGCCGCCGAATTAACAACCAATTAAACACAGCACGTCAGGAAGCCTTTTCATCGGCTGCCGGCTTTTTAGTTTCCTCTTTCTCTTTTCCATCCTCTTTCTTATCCTTATCATCTTTCTTCTTCTCCCCCTTCTCTTCTTCTTCCTTTTTCTCGGGTTCTTCTTCCGGCACCTCCATGCCGAGGGATAATCCGAATTCCTGAAGTTTCGCCTTGATCTCCCGGAGGCTGGTTTTTCCAAAACTACGGACTTTCATTATTTCCGCATCGCCAAGTTGAATCAAATCACCGACCGTATGGATACGTGCGGATTCCAGACAATTAGTGGCCCGCACAGATAATCCCAGCGCTGACAAAGGCTTATCCAACTCCCCTTTCATGCTGTCTTTGAGGAGCACAGGTGTGGTCGGCGCATCGACCTCCATGGGAGCCTGAATCTCCGAGCCGATATCCAATTGCAGCAAAAACGCATTGAGGTGTTTGCGCAGGATTTTAGCAGCTTCCACCAACGCCAATTCCGGTGAAATGGTGCCATTGGTCCAGATTTCCAAAAGCAGACGGTCATAATTGGTTTTCTGACCAACGCGTGTATCTTCGGTTTTGTAACGCACACGCGTTACGGGAGAGTAAATGGAGTCAATGGGAATCACCCCGATAATCTGCTCTTCCGGGGTATTTTCAGAAGCGGTTACAAATCCGCGACCTTTGCGGATCTCCAATTCCATATCAAACGTGGTATCGGCGTTGAGTGTCGCAATGACCAGATCTTGGTTATGGATCTGCAGCGCGGGATCACCCTTCAAGTCACCGGCCGTGACCGTGCCGGGACCTTTCTTTTTAACGCTAAGGGTCTTGGAAATATCGCCTTCCAAGGATACGACAAGTCCCTTGACATTGAGAATAATATCGGTGACATCCTCTACCACGCCGGGAATCTGGGCGAATTCATGTTCCGCTCCCACGATCCGTACGGAAACCGCCGCCGCCCCTTCCAGAGAACTAAGCAGAACGCGCCGCAAAGAATTACCAATCGTGGTACCGAAACCGCGTTCAAATGGCTCTATAACGAATTTACCGTACGTATCGGTACTAATGGAATTATCAAGATCAACTTTCGTCGGAAGTTCCAGACCACGCCAACGCATTCGCATAACATTTCTCCTGAATGATATTCCGCGGGATTATCGCCACAAGGCATCTGTCACCACGAAAAAAATAAAACACAATAAAATCAAGACAACCGAGAAATCCGGCCCCACCCGCCAAGCGATTGCCGATCGGCGGCAATCGCGGTATCCGCCCGGCGCGGCCACCGGTACTATACCCGCCGCTTTTTCGGCGGACGGCAACCATTATGCGGCAAGGGTGTATTGTCCTCTATGGAGGTAATTTTTAAACCACTGTTCTGCAATGCCGTAATGGCCGATTCACGTCCGGAGCCAGGCCCTTTTACCCGCACTTCGATTTCTTGAACGCCAAATTTTTTAGCCTTGACCGCACAATTTTCCGCAGCGCGGGTCGCGGCGAATGGCGTACTCTTGCGGGCGCCCTTAAAGCCTACGGTACCGGCGGAATCCCAAGCCAGTGTTTCCCCATTTACATCCGTGATGGTCACTTGGGTGTTGTTAAAACTGGCCTTGACGTGGGCAATGCCGCGCCCCACATTTTTGCGTATTTTTTTCTTTCCCGTTTTCGCCATGATATTACCTCAATATTAAAAAATTCCACTCTCCACACCACCAACCAGTGGAGCCTGGCAGCTATTACCCGTGCAGTTCTTTTACGCCTTTCTTGCCGGCCACCGTCTTGCGCGGCCCCTTGCGGGTACGAGCGTTGGAACGTGTTCTCTGCCCGCGTGTCGGCAAACCGCGGCGATGCCGCGAGCCGCGATAAGATTGAATATCCCGGAGCCGGGCGATATTCTGCTGCACCTGCCGGCGCAACGACCCTTCCACGACAAAACTGCGGTCGATAATGGTACCGATATGGGCAATTTCATCTTCGGTAAGTTCTTTGGCCCGCTTCTGCGGATCAATGTTGGCCTCCTTGAGAATATCCAAAGCATTGACCGGTCCAATACCATAAATGTATCGCAAACTAATGCGAATTGGCTTGTCCAGCGGAATATCCACACCGGAAATACGGGGCATACAAACTCCTCAACAGATTTATCGAATTCTTCCGCAACCGGAATCTGATAATCGACCACCGCCCAAGCAACCCAGGCACAGTCGATTCGACCGGTTCACCACAAACTCAACCTTGACGCTGCTTATGACGCGGATCCGCCTTACAAACCACGCGCAGTACACCATTTCTGCGTACTATGACACAGTGTTCACAAATTCTTTTAACGCTCGACCGCACTTTCATCGTATGCTCCAAACTCGCTTCCACCCGGAGGAACTATCCAACCGAGTGCCAAGCCATTTATTATACGGAAAATTTTGAATTAATCCAGCACACACAGTATCTTAACGCTACCGGTAACCACAGGAATGCTGCCAATGCGTCCGAATCCCTGCGCTATCACCGTGGGCCCATCCAATGGCTACCCGCGGGCGCGGTTTAATTTCTGGTAATAATCCGCCCCCGATTCAAATCATAAGGCGACATTTCCACAGTTACTTTATCTCCCGGCAAAATCCGAATGTAATTTACTCTCATTTTTCCGGAAATATGCGCCAGCAGCACATGTCCATTCTCCAGTTTTACGCGAAACATGGCATTCGGCAAGGCCTCCGTAACTAAAGCCTCCAAGCGTATGGCGTCTTCCTTAGACATTCGATTCCTCTACAAACCCGTCATTTTCCATGATCAGGTACCATCTGTCAATACTTCACACCCATCGGGAGTCACCGCCAAGGTATGCTCCACATGTGCCGCCGGGGATCCATCCTTGCTTATCACGGTCCAGCCATCATCAAGGACCACTACGTCCGGCGCTCCCGCTATGACCATGGGTTCAACCGCGATGACCATTCCTACCTGCAAATAAAAATCTCCAAGACGTTCAAATTCCCGTGATGTGAAATTTGGAACCTTAGGCTCCTCATGCATCCGGCGGCCAATTCCATGCCCGACAAATTCCCGCACACATGAAAAACCATTGTTTTCAACATGTGCCTGCATTTTTCGGGCCACGGCCGACCATGGCAACCCCGGGCGGATTGCAGCAATGGCGATTTGCAACGTCTCCTCCGCCACGCGAATAAGTTTTTGATTTTCCGGCGTCAGAACTCCGGCCCCCACGGTAAGAGCCGAATCCCCACACCACCCATGCAGGCGGATGCCACAATCCACGCTGACGACATCCCCATCGCGTAACAATCTTGGACCGGGAATTCCATGCACCACTTCTTCATTCACGCTGATGCAGGTGTTGCCGGGAAAGCCTTTTCCGGGTTCATAGGTTGGATAATTTTTGAACAGCCCCTCCCCCCCGGCGGCGGTGAAGGTGGCCAACGCAATGTGATCCAGAGCTTCCGTGCTTAGTCCTGGCTGCACGGCTTCCCGACAGCGTGACAACGTCTGAAAGACCAGACGTCCCGCGGCCCGCATTTGGTCAATATCACTGCGCGATTTTAATGCTATTTTCATGATTTCATACTCATGACAATCATCAGAGTTCCCCTTGCTTTAACCACCGTCAACCTTTTTTCCATGGCCGTGGTCTTGCAGCAGCTTCAAAACGGCGGAAGTGACCGCATTGGGAGTACCCGCAGCGTCCAATGTCACCAAAATTCCTTTTCGATCATAAAACACCACCAGCGGTTCCACACTACGCCGATAGGTTTCAATTCTTTCTCGCACCACTGCAAGCTGATCATCAGGGCGGATTACCAAAGCCTGTCCATCTTGATCACACAACCCCGGAACTTCCGGCGGCATGGTGTCAAGGTGATAGACCGACCCGCACACCGGGCATACCCGGCGTCCCTCAAAGCGACGGCTAAGCACCTTTTCATCAAGGACAAAATTCACGACAACATCCAATGGACGATGGATGGAATCTAAAAAAACCTCCAAATCACCCGCCTGCACTAAAGTGCGCGGAAAGCCATCAAGTACAAATCCACCGATAACTTTAGTTATTCGATCCTCCATGAGGCGGATCATCAAGGCGTCGGGCACGAGCTTGCCATGATCAATAAAATCCCGGATTTTCAGCCCCAGAGCGGTGCCGGCTGATTTTTCTGAACGCAGAATGTCGCCACTGGAGAGATGCGCGACCCGCAACCGGTGCGCAAGACGTACAGCCTGCGTGCCTTTGCCCGCCCCAGGGGGTCCCAGCAAGGCCAATCTCATGTGGCGGACCCTTTCATATTATCACGTCCCGCCAGCGATTTGAGCGATCCCTGGGCCGCCGATGGTTTCCGTCGCGAGGCCACAGAACTGTCACTTTCCAGCAACCCGCCGTAATTTCTCATCACCAGATTGGCTTCCACGCGATAAATAAAATCCAGCAATACACTGACCACAATGAGCAATCCGGTTCCGCCAAGAAATTGCGTGATCATGAAACTTACGCCCATATAACGGGCGACAATGGTAGGCATCAGGGCGATCACGGACAAAAAAGCCGCTCCGCAATAGGTAATGCGGGTCATTACCTGCTCCAAATACTCGGCCGTGCGCGGCCCAGGGCGAAGGTTGCGTATAAAACTGCCATAATCGCGCAACTGATCGGCCATCTCCTTGGGCTGAAACTGCACGGTATTCCAGAAATAGGAGAAGAAAAAGATCATCATGATATAAATCACAATGTAAATATAATGGCCTGGCTCCAGAGCTTCCTGAATTACCTGAAAGGCATACAACTGATCAAAACGCGGGGCCAGCCAGCCCAGCAATACATTGGGAATCAGAATCAGTGAGCTGGCGAAAATAATGGGCATCACGCCGCCATGGTTGACCCGCAAAGGCAGATACTGGTTACTCATACCGCCGTACATGCGACGCCCGCGCATTTGCTTGGCCTGTTGGATGCCAATGCGCCTCTGGCCTTGTTCCAAAGTGATGGCCCCGGCGGATACGCCAACAAAACAGGCAATCAAAAACAGCACCGTCCCAATCCCATAGGGATGCGTTCCCGCCGAGGAAACCCGAAAGGATGACTGCGCCCAGACATCCTCAATTGCGGCGGGCATATTGGCCACAATACCGGCCATGATAATCAGCGATACGCCATTGCCGATGCCGTAAGCATCAATCTGCTCACCGAGCC
Organism: Phycisphaerae bacterium; assembly: GCA_049977145.1. Taxonomy (GTDB): domain Bacteria; phylum Planctomycetota; class Phycisphaerae; order WQYP01; family WQYP01; genus JAMDCX01. The sequence continues at coordinate 19,764 of JBMFGW010000022.1, read as the reverse complement.
ACATCAGGAAAATACTGCCGGCGGTCAGCGCGACAAGCCCGGAAATCCAAAAGAGAAGATAATGGTGGTAATAGGTGTCGGCGTACAGAAATCCGTGCGGACTGCTGGCGGAAGACCGCGTCAGATAGCCTAACCATACAAAAGACTGAATCAAACACAGCACGACGGTGGCGTAGCGGGTCCATTCATTGATTTTCCGCATTCCGGGTTCGCCTTCCTTCTGCAGTTTCTCCAGCGAAGGAATGACGGTTCCCAGCAATTGAAAAATAATGGCGGCACTAATGTAGGGCATAATGCCCAAACCGAAAATGGTGCTTAAGCCCAAGTTGCCACCGGAAAACAAACTCAGATAACTGCTGATTTGTCCCAATGGGGAAGAACTTGAACTGCTGACAAATGAACTTAGCGCATGGGTATTAACGCCGGGAAGGGGTATATAAAATCCGACGCGATACACACATAACAACCCGATGGTAAACAACAGTTTGGTGCGTAATTCCGGTATTTTGAAGATGTTCAGGATGGTCCGAAACAAAACAACCTCACTGCCAAAAATGCCTGTTCTGACATTAAAAAATCAGAATCCGCCGCATGCGGCCTACGCGCCGCCATGCGCAATTTTATTATAAGCGTCCGCGGCATACTTCAACAAACCCCGGATACCAAGCCAGCGCCGGGCGGGAAATATCAGACCTTCTTCTCTGTAGCGTCCGCAATATGCCGCGGACGGAAACGCCCGGTTTTCGGATTGACTTTTTCCTTGTTCCGATCCAGTTCAAGCGTTTTAACGCTGCCGCCCGCGTCGGTTATTTTTTTCTCCGCCTGCTTGCTGAATTTTCCGGCAATCACATGCAGTTTACGCGCCAATTGTCCATCGCCGAGAATTTTTACCGGCAATTTCTCATCCCGGATCAGATGGGCGGAAATTAACGCTGCGGCATCAACCGTCTGACCATCCTGGAAGAATCGATTCAGGTCATTAACATTAACGATACTGAACTTCTGCGCAAAATAGTTATTGTTAAAGCCGCGTTTGGGAATCCGGCGAAACAGGGGCATATTACCACCTTCGGAACCAAACGCCGGGCCGCCGCCCGCGCGGGCGCCGCCGCCCTTGGTACCACGACCGGAAGTTTTGCCATGTCCGCTGCTTTCGCCCCGGCCAACGCGCTTGCGCTTTTTATGGGCACCCGCCAAAGCGGTAATTTCATGAATCATCATCGTTACTATCTCCTGCTGCGGATCAGAGATTTTACCGATCCGCGAAAGTATGAAACTCCAGCGCCGTCAGCCAATGGTCACGCCGCGGTTTTGCTCAATGACTTCCTTGGTGCGCAGTGATTCCAGCGCTGCCAATGTCGCCCGGCAAAGATTCTTCTTGTTGGTTGATCCATACGCCTTGGTCAACACATCGCGGATGCCCACCAACTCCAACAGCGGACGCACAAAACGCCCCGCTTTGACCCCCGTTCCCGGGCGTGCCGGCACGAGCTTAATGCGGCTGGCGCCAAAACGACCGAGAACTTCATGAGGAATCGTTCCACCATTGAGTGAAATCTGCACCAAGTGCTTACGCGCATCCTTGGTGGCCTTCTCTACTGCGGCGGGCACTTCCTTGGCTTTGGCGTAACCCAGCCCCAGGCTGCCATTGCGGTCGCCCGTGGCCACAAGAGCCTCGAAAGAAAAGTTTTTTCCGCCCTTGACCACCTTGGCGCTTCGGAAGACGCCAACGGTGCTGGAATCAAGGCCACGATCTTCATCAAACTTGTGTTCTGCCATAATCAAACCCGTCTATATATCCTGTTTCGTGAACTCATGTATTTCATTAGGCCAACCCTTACCCCAGCGGCCGCGATTGGCGAAAATGCCTTAACGGCACAACCTCAAAACTGCAAGCCGCCTTCGCGCGCCGCATCCGCCAATGCCTTGATCCGGCCATGATAGCGGTACCCGCCGCGATCAAATGCGACCTTGTTGATACCTTTTTCTTTCGCCCGGTCGGCAATCTGCCTGCCGATCAGCACTGCGGCCTTGACATTCCCACCACTGCCGGTGGTCCCGCGCATAGTTTTTTCCAAGGTACAGGCCGAAGCCAGCGTCCGCCCGGTCGTATCGTCGATGATTTGCACGGAGATATTTTTCAAGCTCCGAAAAACCGAAAGCCGCGGACGCTCCGTGGTTCCGCGAACCACGCCGCGGATGCGCGCCTTTCTCCGATCCTGACGTTTAAGTTTCACGGCACTAACTGAACTCATGACTGCACCTTAGATTTAATTTACGCGGTTCACCGCGCCATATCTTCCATTACACACATACCGGCACACTACCTGGCCGGCTATCCAACGCCGCACCGCGGCGCTTACTTGGCGCCGGCACCGGCGAACTGTTTGCCGGCCTTGCGCTTGACTACTTCGCCGGCATAGCGAATACCCTTGCCTAGATAAGGTTCCGGCTTTCGCACCCGGCGAATATCCGCAGCCAACTGTCCCACCGCCTGTTTATCCACACCGGCAATGTTAATGCGCGTGCCCTGACCCTCAATTTTCACCGCGATACCATCAGGAACATCAATATTAATCTGATTGGCATAACCAACGGATAGCGCCACCACTTTGCCCTGCAATTCGGCCTTATAGCCAACCCCTTGAATTTCCAGATCAGCGGTGAACCCGGTCGTTACGCCTTTGATCATGTTGGCAATAAGCATCCGGGTCAAACCATGCACGCTGCGACTAAGTCTCTCATCATCTATCCGCGTCACAAGCACTTTTCCGGCTTCCACCGTTACCTTGACGTTCGGATGATGCGACAGCGACAATTTGCCCTTAGGCCCTTCCACACGCACATCACACCCCTGTACGGCCACTTTTACGTTAGCCGGCACAGTTACAGGCAATTTTCCAATTCGGCTCATAATAACCTCGTCATTTCGGGCGGCGAACCACAGCGCTGGAGTTTCGGAGCAAAACAACTCCAAAACGCGCCACGGCTGGCGCCGCCATTATCAATACACGGTCGCCAGAAGCTCGCCACCTATATTCTGCTGCCGGGCCTGGCGGTCACTGAGCACTCCCCGACTGGTGGAAAGTACCACAATGCCCATTGCATCCAGCACGCGTGGAAATTCCGTTACGCCGCGATAGACACGACATCCCGGTTTGCTGACACGCTGCACATGCCGGATCAGGGATTGCCCATCCGTATTGTACTTAACGGTCAGACGGATCAGCCCCTGACGGGTTCCATCATCGAGAAGGCTATAATCGACAATAAACCCTTCTTCCTTGAGCACCCGCGCAATACCCTCACAGATACGTGAATTTTTTACATCCACTGTTTTATGCCTGGCATGAGCGCCATTTCGCAACCGTGTGAGCATGTCCGCAATCGTATCGGTCATGATATCCTCTTGATTCTGCTTTCGCCGTTTAAATCCAAAACTTTAATATAACACTTCACGTTACCAGGAACTCTTTCTCATTCCCGGAATCTTGCCTTCCGACGCCAATTGCCGCAACACAATACGTGATACCCGGAACTTCCGGTAATAACCACGGCGGCGCCCACTGATTTCACAGCGTTTCGCCAGCCGTGACGCGCTGGAATCGCGCGGCAGTTTAGCCAAGGCCACATAATCCTTTTCTTTCTTGAGCTTCCGCCGCAACTCGGCGTACTTCTCCACCAAGGCCTGACGTTTCTTGAAACGGTTTATCCACGCTGTTGTTGCCATAATTTACGCCTGCCTAAAACCCATCATACTTTTCCACATTCATAACCGCCCACACCGGCGGCTGTTTAATCCATTGGTGCCGCGGGGTCAAAACGTTTTACGCACTTTCTGTTCCGGCTCGTTACGCTGGAACGGCATTCCCAACAACTTCAGCAGGGCAAAACCCGCTTTGTCATCCGGTGCGGTCGTCACAATCGTGATCGCCAAGCCCTGATGAAACGTAATGCGATCCGTCTGAATTTCCGGGAATACGGTCTGTTCCGTCAGACCGAGGTTGTAATTTCCACGGCCATCAAACGCATCCGGACGTAACCCGCGGAAATCTTTCACCCGCGGAATCGCCAGCGTAATAAGCCGATCCATAAATTCCCACATCCGCTGCCCGCGCAACGTTACCTTGGCTCCAATTTCCATCCCCTGCCGCAGCTTGAAATTGGAAACGCTCTTACGCGCCAGGCAGACCACCGCCTTTTGTCCGGCAATCTGTGTTAGTTCCTTAAGCGCGGCCTCTAAGCGCGGCTTTTCCGTAATCGCCTTGCCCAGCCCCGCACTGATGACAACCTTGGTAATGCGCGGAATGGCCATGCGATTTTTAATGCCCAGTTCGCTGGCCAGGGCTGGCGCAATTTCGTCGTTATACTTTTTCAAAAGACGCGCCGTATAACCCGGTGGAAACGCCTGGGCGATTCCACCGGCAACGGGGTCCTCAGTCTTAACCTTGGCGCCTGCGGCTTTTTCCGCTTTTTTGGCGGCTTTGGCGGCCTTGGAGGCTTCAATCTGCTCCGCGGTGGGAGCCGATTTTACTTTCTTTTCTTTTTCTTCTTTGGCCATGAATAACCTACCTCAATAATTTCCTGCTTGCCGGCGTGACACCGCACCTAGGCCCGGCCCACCACGCCCAGATCGGAGCCCGTTTTAGCCGCCACGCGATATTTTTGGCCGTCACGTATGACAAACCGCACACGACAACCCTTGTTCGTCGCCGGATCAATCGGCTGCACTTTACCCATCGGCAACGGCGCCGGTTTTTCAATGCGCCCACCGCGGCGGTTTTTATCCGAGGGACGGATATGCTTCCACTTCACGTTAATCCCTTCCACCAAGACTTTATCTTTATCGGGGTAAACCGCCAGAACTTTGCCGGTTTTACCGCGATCAGCTCCGGATCGAACCACCACCATATCATCTTTGCGTATACGCGCTGCCATAATTCAAACCATCCTTCCACGGCGTTCTTAAGCCGCGTCAAACAACTTCGCTCGCCAGAGACACAATTTTCATAAAGTTTTTTTCCCGCAATTCACGGGCCACCGCCCCAAAGATGCGGGTGCCGCGCGGCGCACTTTCATTATCCACCAGAACCGCCGCATTGCGGTCAAAGCGGACATAACTTCCATCCGACCGCCGGATCGGCTGGCTGGTGCGCACAATCACCGCCTTGGCCACCTCCCCCTTTTTCACATCACCGTTGGGCATGGCTTTTTTTACCGCCACCACAATCAGATCGCCGACATTGGCGGTCTTGCGCGTAAATTTACCACGCGCCGTGGAACCCCCGAGAACTTTAATGCACATCACCTGCTTGGCGCCGGTGTTATCGGCCACATCAAGTCTTGTCTGCTGTTGAATCATCTTTGCACCAGCCTGTTTATCCGCATGGGATTTTTCCGTTGCGTTTCAGTTCCTCAAAAATCCTTTAAGCCTGGCCCACCGGGGCTCAGGCCGTTACCTCTTCCTTGTGTTTCTCAAACATCTGCGACGCTTCCCCCTTGACCGCCGAGAGATCAATCTGCGGTCCACGGGTGACAATCCGCACCAACCGGTACGATTTGGTCTTGCTGTACGGGCGACACTGCATGACTTCGACATGATCGCCGATATGGCTGTCATTTTTTTCATCATGCACATGCAAGACGGTTTTCCGCTTGACGTACTTATTATACATGGCATGGCGGGAAAGGTATTCAAAAACCACTTTACGGGTTTTGTTGACCTTATCTTCCGTCACCACGCCGACGATGCGCGGCCGCAACCTGCGGAGATTTTTTGAGGTGGTATTATTTTCACTGGTCATAACATATCCTGCTGACAAAATCACAACTTAACTGGTGCGCCCCGGGAGGCTCCGCTGCCGCGCCAGCGTACAAATGCGGGCTATTTCCTTCCGGTTCTTCCGAAACATGGAGGTATCTTTCAGCCCGCCATTTACGCGTTGAACCCGCAAATCATAAACACTTCTCCGCAGTTCCGCCTCACGCGCCTTTAACTGCGCGTCATCAAGCTTACGCAGCTCATCGAGCATCTGTTTGGTTTTTGTTGCCATGCGTCACCTTTGTCTGTCCGCTTAACTCTTACATTGTGTGGCGGCGTTGCACAAACCGGGTACGAACCGGCATTTTACACGCCACACGGGAAAACGCCCGCCGGGCGACAGTTTCGTCAACTCCGGCGATTTCAAACATAACCGTGCCGGGCTTGACTTCCGCAGCCCAAAATTCCGGTTCGCCCTTGCCTGTGCCCATCCGGGTTTCCAGCGGCTTTTTCGAGAAGCTCTTGTGCGGAAAAATCCGGATATACACGCGGCCCTCACGCGCCAAATAGTGGCTGCACGCCATACGACCAGCCTCAATCTGGCGCCCGGTAATACGCCCTGGCTCCAAGGACTGCAAGGCGTATTCGCCGAAGCTGACCTTGTTGCCGCGCGTAGCATTGCCCCGCATCACCCCGCGCTGCTGTTTGCGCCACTTCACTCGTGCCGGCATCATCGCCATGCTTGAATCTCCTAATACCTGCATCCATCAGGACACAGGTTCAACCACACCATTTTCTTCCGCTCTACCGACGCCGCGGACGCCGCGGAGCATGCCCCACCCCTGCCGCTTCCGCCGCCGCGTCTAGGTCGGCATACAAGCCACGATAAATCCATACCTTAATGCCAATGACACCATAGGGCGTCTGGCAATGCACCAACCCGTAGGAGATGCTGGCCTGCAGGGTGTGCAACGGAATACTTCCGACAATGTGCTTTTCCACCCGGGCAATTTCCGCGCCGCCGATGCGGCCTGATATCTGTATTTTAACACCCAAGGCGCCGGCGTTGATGGCCCCTTCGGCCTTCTGCTTGAGTACCCGCCGGAAAGACGCTCTTTTTTTAAGCTGTTCCGCTATTCCCTCCGCCACCAACTGCGCCTCGCGATCGGGATTTCCGATCTCGGCGATTTCGACTTTGACCTTGCGCCGCGTAAGTTCTTCCAACGCGTCCCGCAACTTATCAACTTCCGCACCTTTGGGGCCGATTACCACACCGGGACGCGCGGTATGCAGAATCACTTTTAATTCTTCACGCGTACGTTCTATTTCCGTGCGCGCCACGGCCGCATACGGCGGTTTTTGATTCAGCCGCGCATCAATAAATTCACGGATTTTATAGTCTTCCACCAGTAACTCGCCGAAGAGCTTCTTTCCCGCATACCAACGGCTTGACCCGATCTCGGTGATCCCGGTGCGAAACCCAATTGGATTGATCTTCTGACCCATGTTTACCTCTTCATTACCGGTTGTGGTTGCACCCACAACTCGGATTGAGTATTTCCGCCCGGTCTAACCGGAGCCAGGCTTACATCCAAGTTTTACGCAGCCTTGGCCTTGGCTGGCCGCGCCTTGCGTCTATTTTTCTTCCGTTCTTCCGCCGCCTCATCCAGCGCGCCGGCGCCGGGCGCCACACCAATGGTGATGTGACAGGTTCGCTTCAAAATCCGGTAGCTCTTTCCACGATCTTTGGGCATCATACGTTTGATCAGCGGGCCCGCGTCACAAAATGACTCCGCCACAAACAAATCATTCACATCCACCTTCTGGTTATCAGCATTTGCCACGGCGGATTTCAGCACTTTATCCACCATGACCGCAGCCCTCTTTTTGGAGAATTTCAACAGATTAAAGGCCTGCTCCACCGATTTTCCGCGAATGAGATCCGCCACCAGCCGCGCCTTGTGCGGCGCGATTTTGGCGAAACGCCATGTTGATACATAGTTAGCCATATTCATATCCTCTTTTGCCTTGCCGTATACACCGCGGCGGCAGATGGTATCCAGCGGCCCGCCCACGCTAAAGCCGGTGTCAAGCCTCCGTCTCTTCCTTCTTTACCATGCTGTGTCCTTTGAACACGCGGGTAGGAGCAAATTCTCCCAGTTTGTGACCGACCATGTCTTCGGTCACGAATACGCGTACATGGGTCTTGCCGTTATGCACCATAAAGGTGTGTCCGACAAAATCCGGAACAATCGTGCTGGCGCGCGACCAAGTCTTAATGGTATCCTTGGCGCTGCGCTCATTGAGCCGATTGACCTTCTCCAGAAGGTGATACGCAACAAATGGGCCTTTTTTTGAGCTTCGACTCATGAATTCCTCGCTCTATCGAGCACCTTTCATCTATCCGGGCCACGCACCCGGCGCCTTATCGCACTGCGACCTTAACGTCTGCGCAATACCGATTCACCATAACGCACGGTCATACGGCGACGCATAATTTTGCTGGAAGAATTCTTCCGCGGATTGCGGGTCTTTCCTCCCTTGGCCGGGACCCCCCATTTACTTACCGGATGGCGTCCGCCGCCAGACCGCCCTTCCCCGCCGCCGAGCGGGTGGCTTACCGGGTTCTGGGCCACGCCGCGGACTGTCGGACGAATTCCGCGATACCGCATGCGCCCCGCTTTACCCCAGCGGATATTGAACCAGTCCGCATTACCTATCTGTCCGATGGTAGCCCGGCACTTCCAATTGATCTGCCGCACTTCACCGGACGGTAATTGAATCGTGGCGGTACCCGCATCCTTACCAATCAGCCGCGCCACACCGCCGGCGCTGCGGACGATCTGTCCGCCCTGGCCCGGCTTCATTTCAATATTGTGAATTTCAATACCAACCGGGACAATTTCCAGCGGCATGGCATTACCAGGAGTCTTTTCAATGTCAGGATGCGTTCCGCTTTCAATGGAAGCGCCAACTTTTACGCCCTGCGGCGCCAGGATATAGCGTTTTTCACCATCGGCATATTGCAACAGCGCTATAAAAGAACTGCGATTTGGGTCATATTCAATGGATTCCACCTTGGCGGCGATACCATCCTTGTTGCGCTTGAAATCAATCCGGCGATACAGTTGCTTGTGCCCGCCGCCGATATGGCGACAGGTAATCCAGCCACGATGGTTGCGCCCACCGGTTTTTACCTTGGGTTCCGTCAGGGACTTTTCCGGTTCATTCCGGGTCAACTCGGTAAACGCGTTGACCGAACTGAAACGCCGCGCGGGCGAAGTTGGTTTGTAAACTTTAATTGGCATGTTTCACTCGCTGATCCAAGCCGCCTTCACGGACGGCGTAAATTTCCGTTCCATACTTTAGTACTTTAAGACACATCAATATACTTCTATTTTTTCATCCGTATGTACTTTAACAATCGCCTTTTTCCACGATGCCGTTATTTTGTGCCCCGTGCGCGTCCGCTTCGGTTTGCCGGCCACCACCACCGTTCGCACTGCTTCAACATGCACATGATAAAGCGACTCAATGGCCTGCTTGATCAAGGCCTTGTCCGCCCGGTCATCGACCTCAAAGGTATAACTGTTGCGGACATTGCCGAAGTGGGCGGTTTTTTCCGTTACCACCGGGCGGCGGACGACTTCAGTTAATTCAAGTTCCATAATTCACATCCCGTTTCTTTTTGCTCACTGCGGACTATCGCCAGCGGCTGTTAAATCCTTTTTTCCCAATTTTGCCGCCTCCAGAACACCCGCAAGGGCGTCGCGCGTCATCAGCAGTGTCCACGATTGCAGAATGTCATAGGCATTAAGTTCCGCAGCGGGTTTAATCGTGGCCGTCGGAATATTCCGTGTGGACCGAAGCAAATTCTGATCCACTCCCACCGGGGCTATCAAAACCGAACGCTCCACCCGCAGCGCCTGGAGCACTTTGGTCATTTCTTTGGTTTTGCCGGTTGGAAAGCTGATTTGATCGAGAATTTTGAGGGTGTTGGATTGAATCTTGGCGAGGATGGCATTATTACGCGCCAGCCGGCGCTGTTGAATCGGCATGGACTGGCGGAATTCACGTGGTTTTTTGCCGAACGCCATGCCGCCGCCTTTCATGATGTTCGTCCGCAAATTACCACGCCGGGCGTTTCCGGTATGCTTCTGGGCATAAAGCTTTTTCGTGGAGCCTTCCACTTCGCCGCGATCCTTGGTGGCGACGGTTCCCTGCCGCTGATTGGCGTGGTACATCACCACAGCCTGCTTGAGCAATGCCGGGCGGACCTGTCCTCCCAAAAGCGCTTCATCCAGCGAAAACTTCGCCACTTCCTGGCCTGTCTGGTTATATATGGGCAATTCAATCATGAGCCATCACCTGATTCAACCGGGGCCGGACTTTTCAGCCGCCCCTCATTTAGCAAACGTCTTAAACCACCACCGGACTTTTCCTGGTCTTAGCTTGGCGTACAAACACCAAGCCCCCGTTGGCGCCCGGTACCGCGCCTTTAATGAGCAGTAAATGCTTTTCCTTGTCCACCCCCACCAACGCCAGATTGCGGGCCGTCACCTGCTCCATGCCCAAGTGGCCCGCCATCTTCTTGCCTTTTTTAATACCGCGGCCATGACCGCGCGGCGCCTGGCCGCCACCGATACCGCCCGGTGAACGATGCTTGCGCTCCGTACCGTGCGAGGCACACTGCCCGCCGAAATTCCAGCGCTTCATAACACCTTGAAAACCTTTGCCCTTGCTGGTTCCCATCACGTCCACCCATTTAATGGCTTCAAAAGTGGACACATCCAGCGTGGCGCCGGCCACCACCGTCGGCTTGCCTGCTAAACGTACTTCACGGAAAAACCGTTTAGTGGAAGTCTGACCCGTTTTTTTGCAGTGTCCGATAACCGGCTTGGTGCTGCGCCGGTCTTTAATATCCTCAAAACCAAGCTGAATGGCGTTATAACCATCCTTGCCTTCTTCGGTTTTGACTTGTGTTACCACGCATGGACCGGCCTGGACAACCGTGATCGGAATAATGGTTCCGGCGGCGTCATAGACCTGCGTCATACCAACCTTGCGGCCAAGTAATGCAGCCAATAAATTACTGTCACCATTTTCGCTCATGGCATACCTCTGCCGTCGTTTCGCTCATCTGGGAACCCGTTGTCCGCACGCGAATGCGGTGTCAGGTTCTCCCGGATATCCCGTCCAGTCGCATCAGGCCGCTTTGACACGTCCCGATAACACTGGCTCCGCGAGGCAAGACCTGTGAATGTTCCACAAGAACATTGCAACCGGCTGGCCCGAGATCACTCAGGTGGCGATGAACGACGGAATTTAACCGTTCATGCCGCGTGCCACCAAGCTCCCGATAGGAGCCTGGTTTTACGCCTTGATCTTTACAAACACACCCGCCGGCACCACCAGCCGATTCAAGGCTTCAATGGTCCGCGAAGTGGGTTCCATAATTTCGATAATCCGCTTATGGGTACGGATTTCAAACTGTTCCCGGCTCTTCTTATCAATGTGCGGAGAGCGGAGAACGGTAAATTTCTCAATTCGTGTCGGCAGGGGAATCGGGCCGAACACTTTGGCACTGGTGCGCTTGGCATGATCCACAATTTCCTTGGCGGAGGAGTCCAACGCCCGGTGATCATAGGCTTCCATACGGATGCGAATTCTTTCATGTGGCGCTGTTGTTGACATACCTAACTACCCATTATACCCGCGTCATTGTTACTACAAACAAACGGCAAACACAAGGTTCGCCACGCTATTTTCCTTCCCTCCGACACGGACATCAGCCCGCCGCGCAAGGGCAAGATTCATTAGTATACCCATTCTGTAATTTCTGTCAAATGCAATGACATGCCCTGGCGGAAGGGCGTGGTAATTTTTCCGGGCGGCACCGAAATAGCGCTAAATCAGAGGCGAAATCGCAGCGCTTGGTTTCGGCGCGGGGCCTGTTGATTTTAATGCCGTTTTGTGCGGTTCCACCACCATTTTTAGGGTCAAGGCCAATTGCCAGCGAGATTTGGCGATGGTGGCGACGGCATGGCGTTGAGATTCATCTTTTGAACAGGACAATCTGCGCGGCGTAACCATTGGCTTCAAGGAAGTTTTTGAGATATTCCTGCGTCTGGCGGGACTTGGTGAACACCAGGGCCTTGCGTTTGGCGACCATTTTTGCCACCTCTGTCAAGCCGGTGTTCAGTGCCGTCAGCATTGCCTTGCTTTTGGTATCAACGCCGATGCTTCCGGCCTAGAATTCCATAAAAACGAATAAGGACCGCTTAACGGAAAACTAAACGACCCTGCCTCTGGCGTGACCAAAGATCACGGTGGCCTTGCTATGCGTGTCAAAGTACAGGATAATACATTTTTGCCTTTCGGCTGCTTAGCGCATACTGCGATTGGAGAACGGTTATGCCGCGGTGTCCTGGTTGCTTTGTTCCGCTGACCATAAGTAATTATGGTGGAGTTACTGTCAAAACCTGTAACAGTTGTTTCGGTACATGGATTTCCCGTGTGAGTCTCATGCACATTGTCCGGGCGGTTGACCCACCCGATAACGGACCTGATGCGCCTTCGCTGCGGGACTTGGCGGCATTGGTCGTTGAAGGTCACAATAAACGGCCTTTTGCCTGCCCGGAGTGTCGGCGGCAAATGATTTTGGATCGCCTGCATCCGCTGATTCCTATTGATATGCAGTTTTGCGGCAAATGTGGTTACGTCTGGTTGGATGTCGGTAAACTCTCTATGACGCAACGCCTTTACCATGAACTTCTTAGCAGCACCGATCCTAAAATTATTGAAATTCGAGATCGCTATGCTCTAGCCAGCCTGGGTATGGAAACACAGAAGCAGCGAGTTCAGGCGAGCCAACATTCCACAGCCGTAGGCAAGGACCAGGCGGCTGGTTTGCCGGTTACTTTGGGTATCGGCGGCGGTTTCGACCTCAATGCGTTAGTTGGACTGTTGGGCTATTAGTAAAGTTCCCCGTGTCGGTTCCGGGTTGCGCAGTGGGCCACCATCTTGTCTGGCGAGGTCAATGATATGCAGTTCCAACCGAGGTTGATAGTCATACCGATCCACGGCGGCATGAACCACCAGATCCAGCATCATGCCCGGAAACAGCAGCGGTTCCGCTTCCCCTAAGGTGAATCCCACCGCGCGAATAATTCGCCTCCCAACTTTTAAACGCAAGGTGATATGTGAACCCCGCAGGCCGATTCTTCGCGGTGGAGCCGCTACTTCCGCCCCCCGGAGGAGAAACTTGGGCTTGGGATTGCTATGCCCAAAGGGGGCCAACGCTTCAAGCTCGGAAAATGCTTGAAAATCAATATCCGATGGTTCCAACTCGCCGTCGAGTTCAAGGGTGGGAACCAGTCCGCCAACCGGCAATTTAGCGTCGGCGTAGGCGCCCAACCGGGCCATAAAAGCATTAAGTTGTGTGGTGCGTAATTTAATTCCACCCGCCGCCGCATGACCACCGCCGCTGATTAACAGATCACGACAATAGGTGATGGCGTCGTGTAGTGGAAAGCCGGGAATACTGCGCCCGCTGCCGCTGATGGTCTGTCCGTCATCGGTCAACACAAAACAGGGGCGATGGAATTGATCCACCAATCGCGCCGCCACAATGCCCACCACTCCGGCATGCCAATGTGGACGGCATAACACCAGAGTAGACGGAAGTTCCGGCATCTGACGCACTAATTCCATAGCCTCGGCGGTGATTTTGCGTTCGGTGCCTTGGCGTTCTTTGTTCTTGGCCTCCAGATATCCGGCAATTTCCGCAGCGCGGGCGGCATGTTCAGTGGTCAGTAACTCGACCGCCATATCGGCGTGCCCCATTCGGCCCGCCGCATTAAGTCGCGGGCCAAGGGAAAACCCCGCCGCCGTACCGTCAAGGCTGCGGTTTTCCAAGCCCGCCGCACGCACCAGTGCCTGTAGACCGATAAGCCCGGAACGCGCCAGTTGTTTCAGACCGTAATTGACTAAAATTCGATTTTCGCCGCGCAGCGGTACAACATCCGCCACGGTTGCCAGCGCCACCAGTGCGGTAAATTCTATTAGCAGGTCGCGATAGGTCTGAGATAATTTCTCCGAACCGCACAGCCGCGCCGCCACCGCCCAAATTAACTTGTACGCCACACCAGCCCCACATAAATCCGTATTTCCCGTTGTGGATCCGCGCAGACGTGGATGGGCAATGGCGTGTGCCAATGGCAGATCACCGTCCGGTTCATGATGATCGGTAAGTACCATGGTCATGCCGCACTGGCATCCAACGCGCACCGCCTGCCGGGCGGTAATACCACAATCTACGGTCAGCAACACTTGCGTGCCGCGCCGGGCGATTTCCTCAACCGCCGCCACGGATAATCCGTAGCCTTCAGCAATACGATGGGGAATATACGTGTCAAAATCCGCACCGGCGAGCTTGAATAATCGATAAAGCATGCTGGTACCGGTGATTCCATCTACGTCGTAATCGCCATAAATGGTGATTTTTTTATGGTCAGTGACGGCCCGGGCAATAATTTCCGCGCAGGCTTCCAGACCGGGAATGCTGTGTGGCGGCAGAATATGTTTGAATTCCGGCTGTAGAAATTGTCGGGCGGTTTCAGGGGTACCCAGATCCCGGCCCAGCAACAGTCGGCAAGTCAGCTCCTGGAGTCCCAAGGCTTGTGACAGCGCGGTGACTTGTGTCCGATCTGCCGTCGGGGCCAGCGTCCACCGCCGCTTGAGAAAGCTACAAGGTTCTTCCGCGTTGTAGGATTGCAAGGTGCTGGACCTCCGTGTCACGCCATAGCCAGAGCTTAAATTCAGACCTCTACAGCCATGGCGGTATGAATGTACTTTATCGCGTTTTCAAACAATTGCAGACCATCGGGTGTGCCTTTGCCATTCAGGCGGGTCCAGAACGGATGCTGCAGGGTATCACTAGACCGCTCCGGATGCGGCATAAGTCCCAGTATCCGCCCTGTCATGTCGCAAATTCCCGCGATGGCCTCGACACTGCCATTAGGATTATCCGGAAAATCAACCGCCGGCAATCCCGCCGCCGTCACGTAGCGAAAAACAATTTGATCATTAGTGGTCAAAGCCCGCATGACCGCCTGATCCCGCACCACAAAACGCCCTTCTCCGTGGGCCACAGGGAGCAGCAGACGATGGCTTGGCTCGATCCATTTGCATAGCGAGGATTGCGATTGTAATGTTATCCAGCGGTCTTCAAACCGGGCTTGGGCATTGTAGGTAAGGGTGGTGGTAAAAACATCATCGGGATCCAATTGCGGCATTGATCCCGGCAGCAATCCTGCCTTGACCAGCACCTGAAAGCCATTACACACACCCAAAATCATCTTGTCATCGCGTACAAACTGTTCCAGCGGCGCACGCAGATGGTGCCGCAGTTGATTGGCCAGTATCTTTCCGCTGGCAATGTCATCCCCATAAGAAAAACCGCCGGGAATTCCCAAAATCTGGAATTCAGCCAGTTGACCTGGTTCGGCCAACAGCCGGTTGACGTGTACCAGCTCCACCGCCGCCCCGGCACGCTTAAACGCCAGTGCCAGTTCCTGATCACAATTGGTGCCGGCGGTTCTTAACAGCAGTACACGGACCGTTCCTGACTTCATTAAACAAATCCTTTTCCAACCTTTGTTATTATCGCCTCCAAGCACCTGAAAATTCAAGCGGCCGGCAACTATCCGATCAAGACCATCGGGCGGCGGAACATTCCAAGCTCACACTATCGCCAAATGATACGCTCTGTTGCATTGTTTCGACACCGGCGGGGTTGACAATCTTTGTGTTTACGGCAACATGGTCGCTGCTCGATAAATACTGGAATATCGGTTGGCGATGATGGATAAATTGCAGTACGTAGCCATAGATCATTTGCATCCGACGCGGTGGCTGCGTACCGACCCCATGATCATCGTGACGGCGTTGTTTATCAGTGGCGTGATCCTTGGGCGCTATACCAGCCTGCCGACTGAGCCCGTTTGGATTGTCGGCTGCATTCTGTGGCTTACTTCGCTGGTGCTGTTTTCGGCGGCCCACATCAGACGCTACAACACGATGCATAATTCTTCATCGTCATGCGGCGCCGGCGGTGGGGCGGTCGTGCCTCCGGCCCTGGAATACCCGTACCGATATCGACCATGGGCATTGTATGCGGCCTGGAGCTGTCTGGCTCTGACCGTGGTGCTTTGCGGCTTGAGCCGATGGCGGATCAATCAGGACCGTCTGGGCGATAATGATATCGCCCGTGCCGCGCCGGCACAGGGCCGTAGATTCATTACGGCCCGAATGCTCATCACCTCGGAACCGGAATTTCATCCTCTGCCGCCGCGTGGAATTCTATTTTCGGCGGTGGAACCCTCCACCACCTTTTTTGCCCGCGTGTTGGCCTGCCGAGTCCATGGTCGCTGGATTCACACCACTGGAAATGCCGTGGTGCGGGTGCCGGGGTATTTGCCCGCGCTGCGGAATAATCAGTACGTGCAACTGACCGGCTGGCTGGCGCGGCCCCCAAGAGCCGCCAATCCCGGCGGTTTTGATTATCGGCAATATCTGACCACGTTCCGGGTGTTTGCGGCGATTTCCGCAGCGCAAGTTGAGCAGATCCGGGTGCAGTCCAATCAACAAACCCTGCTGCCTCTTGGCGGTTGGCTTGATGCGTGGCGCGCGCATCTTCGCAGGCGCCTCATTGCGGATCATTCCCAGGCGCACCGTACCGATGGCTATGCGCTGATCGCTTTACTATTGGGCTATCGTGATCCCACCATACGCCCGCTGGCGCGGGCTTTTTCCCGTGCCGGGGCGGCGCATCTGCTGGCCCTTTCCGGGATGCACGTGGTCATCATTGCCGCCGCCATCTGGATGATTCTTAAATTATTCATCCCCCGTCCGCGCTATCGCGCCCTGGTGACGCTGGTATTTGTATTAATGTATATGTTTATGACGCCATGCGGACCGCCGGTAGTGCGGGCCGCCATTGGAACCAGCCTCGTGCTGATTTCCTGGATGCTCGGCCGGCCGGTGCGGGCACTTAATATTCTGGCCGCCACGGCGCTGCTGGTGACGCTGTGGCGGCCGGCGGAGCTGTGGCAGCCGCCTTTTCAACTCAGCTTCATTGTGACACTCGGATTGATTGTGTTGGCACGCCGTGTTTATATGGCGTTGTTTCACCAGTGGCTGACGCGTAAGGGCGACTTGGCGCGCGCTGTCGGCACACGCTGGGCGGCGTTCAAAGTCCATGCCCTGGCCTGGATCACCGCCATCATCACTGCCAATATGATCGGATCATTTGTAGCCTTGCCGCTGGTGGCGTATCACTACAATCAGTTCAATCCCCTGGCGGTTGTCAATGGGCTGATTCTCTTGCCGTTGGTGGCGGCGGCGTTGCTTGCGGGACTCATCGAAATGGCCGCTGGATTCGGCGCGCCCGCGCTGGGCCGGGCCGCCGCTGCGGTGGCCGGGCCGGTGGCCCATCTGCTGGCTTGGACGGTCGCTAAGCTGGCGGCGCTGCCGGCCAGTGAGATCATAGTGCGTTCACCGCCGATGTTTTTGATTTTGTTTTTTTTCCTGATTCTTTTGGGGTGGATGTTCCGGAGAAATATTCACCTGCGACGCGGGATAATTGCCGGATCCTTCGCGGTGTGGACGGTGGGATTAGTGAGTTGGTATAGCGTCAGCGCGCATCAGAATGGTGCGCATGTTTGGGTGCTTAATGTCGGCACCGGCGATGCGGTGGTAATCCATGCCCGACAAACCGTACTGCTGGACGCCGGATCTTTGGGCTCGCCCACCCGCTTGACGCAAGAGGTGAATACCGCGTTACGGAAATTAGGATTGTGGCGCCTGGACCGGGTCATTATTACACAAATTGATTCCACCCATGCGGCGGCGGTACCGATTATTATCAGGCGTCATGGCGGGTTATCTGGTTGGTGCGATCCGATGGATTGTAAAACGCACGCGACGGCATCTACTCGATTTTTGATGGCCGCTGCGGCGGCGGGCTTAAAGCTCCAGCCGGTGACGCGGGGCCAGACGATGCGTATCGGCAAGCACACCCGGATCAAGGTGTTATGGCCCGCGAAAAGCCAGCCGACGCCCCAAAAGTTACGCGGCCTGATTCTCCTGCTGCGGCACCGCCGACAACGCGTGGTTTTTCTCACCCGCACGCAGGGCGTCGATTTCGTACTCAACCGCCTCAATATTCCTGGCCGTATTACCGGTGTGGTGCTGCTGGGGGCGGGCACTATTCATGCGTCACTGGCACACTGGCTGGTCCAGAGACATCCGCACTGGATCATCACCACCGGGGAAACGCGGGCGGCGAGTCTGTCCGATTGCACCATGCTTGCCCACACGTCCATTCGCCTTTTTCAAACCCGCCATCTCGGGGCCATCCACATCATCCTGCGCCGCCAAAAAACAGGAACTTACAGCGGCGCGGCAAAATTTCCTTCAGCAGACGCTGGTAAACCAGCCATAGCGCCTAAATAAGTCTATTACGGCCATGTCCCGCGTGCCACAGTGCCGCGAGAATATGTGGATGAATCATCAATGTTTTAAGCGTCAGAGTCGTTCCTTCCCAAAGATTATTCACTTCCCGACGCCCGGCGGAAGACGGGGTTCATAGGACGGATACGATCTTCAGGATATTTTCCGAGAGCGCGACCCGCGGTCGCGGCTTTATAGAGGAATGTTGGCATGGGGAATTACGTGAAAAATGTGTAGGGCCGCGGGCCGACGCCCCGGCGAATGTTGTGGCGTTCCACATAGTCAATGGTACTTTCCCAAACGTTGCCATCGAAAATAAATCCGCGCCAATTTCCCTTGGCCCATACCGGACCGGCATAACCACATTCCCTCCGGATACGTTTGGTGCACTGATCCGCAATCCATTTGCTGGTGTTGTCAATATCGCGGGTGGTGCAGGTCAGCACCAGGTGAATATGTGTTGGTTCCAACGAGGCCGCCGCAATGCGCCAATCCGATTCGGCCATGCACCGGGCCAAGGCTGTTCCAATGCACGCCAGCATAGATGCCGTCCAGCGCACTGGCGGGTGTTTCATCCGCTCCGCCGCCATGCGCAACCGTACCGGATCGCCGGGTTGCAACGTGTGCGGCTCGGTCAATCCGATTTCCGCATCCCACGCCGTGGACCACGATCCACGATCATCGCCCGGCAACCATAAGCCGTAGGCAGTTTTTACAATGTGATACCCAATCGTTTTCATCATCCCCCCATAAAGCCGCGACCGCGGGTCGCGCCCGTCGAAGTTACCACATTCGATATTATGCCCTGTTACGCCACCGCCACAAACCGCCACGGCCCAGCGACAAACCACCCCATAACAAAAAAAACGCCGCCGCAGCGCTCCATAAATTTTAAGCGGTGCCCAGCAGCCTCCCGCGCCCCAGTCCGTCGATATTGCCAGCCTCGGAGTTCCACTTCGTGGGGTCGCTGGTACCCACGCAGCACGCGGACCTACTGGAGGTGCCGCTACGGAAGTATCAGTCCCTGCCCGGAGAGCGGCTGAAGGATTGCTTGGCATACCGTACTTGCAAGACCATCTTTGGTCACGAGCGGACCATCGTGATCACTTACAACGAGAACCTCCTGGCCGGGCAGATGCAGGGCTTGAGCGGCAACTTGGAGAAGACCCGCCAGCGTCTGGCGGAGATCCAGCAGGTCTTGCGACGGCGGCGGGAGGGGCGGACCAAGGGCGGCAAGACGCCCACGGTCGCCTCGATCCACCAGCAGGTGCGGCAGGCCTTGGCCCGGCAGTGGATGAAGGGCCTGTTCCGCTGGGAAGTCGGCTTGGAGAATGGCCTGCCCACGCTAAGCTACCGTACGGATGCGGCCGCCCTAGCATGACTTTACAAGTTATTTTCATCGGAATACGCGCATAGGGCTTGTGACAAAATAAATGTGATGATTCACGCATAATCTGTCCGATAATATAATGGATGCGGATAGACGGTGC
>JBMFGW010000021.1:0-39710 GCA_049977145.1 Phycisphaerae bacterium | reverse complement strand
GCCCAGGCCCGCGATTACCTGGCCACGCAGCCACCCGTGGTGTGGGATGACCAATATCAGCGCCTGATCGTCGCCTTGATTACGGAAGTGTGTGTAAAGGAAATATGGCGGCTCCATGGGATCGCGGTCACACCAACGCATGTCCATGCGGTAGCCAGCATGCACCAGAAAGTGGAACTTGTTGCGGTGCAGCGCCGCATGAAGCAGCAATTGGGGAAGCGGCTCAGTGAGAGCACCGGGAAAAGAGGCAAGCGTTGGCTTTCGCGCGGCGGACAGCCCACACGGGTTAAAGACTCCAAGCACCTGCATTATTTGTTGAGGCAATATCTTCCGCAGCAGGGCGGATTGTATTGGTGTGAAGGCATGGCGGAGCCGCAGCGGATAACGCGTGCGCGCGAAAGTTAGCAGCGGTATAGAACACCGTGGTGATAACACGGTGGTCGGTTGGCAATAGTGGACGAACCACCGGATTATCATCCGGTGCTCCCGGGCGCGGCGGCGCGGTATAGAACACCGTGGTGATAACCCGGTGGTCGGTTTGGGATAGGGGACGAACCACCGGATTATCATCCGGTGCTCCCGGGCGCGGTGCTCCCGGGCGTTGCCACGCGGCAATTTGACCATTGCTGTCTAGGGGCGGATAATTTGACGGTGTCCGGGGTATAATTATCTGGATGGTATAATTTTTTGCGGGGCTAATTGGTTATGCGTTATCATGTTTCCAAGAATGGATTTTTGAGACTTTGTTCGGGTGTGGTATTGGCGGGGGCGTTGCTGCTGACAGGTTGCGCCCAGCATGGGTATAGCTACTATCGTCCCGGAGTATCGGCCTTTGATGCCCGAGATCAGGGGCTGCAATCACGCGATCTCGTGGATATGACCAACCGCCTGGCCGCGGATTTGCTTAAAATTCCGGAAATCGCCCAGAATCCCAATAAGGTTATTATTGTGATGACCGGCATTGACAATAAAACCAGCCAGCCCTGGCAGAATGACCAGATTTATCTGGCACGCATGCGGGCGTTGTTGAATCAATACGCCCGCAATCGCGTCGCGTTTGTAATTCAGCCGCAGCAATTGCAGCAGCTGCAGCAGCAGGAACTCGGCGGCACCGGGGGGGCCGACTTTGGCCAATCCACCCGTGGACAAGTGCCGCAGAATACCCGGATGATTCCACAATATGCGCTCAAAGGCGTATTTTATGATCTGCCAAATTCCGCCACCACTTATTATTTGTGTACCTTCCAACTCGTAAATCTGCAAACCGGTGAGCTGGTATGGGAAGGGCATTATGAAACCCGCACGCTGAATTTGTACTAAATTCCAATCCGGCAGCGAGACATGGTACCATGAATAATTTCTCCGATATGCAGGTCCGGGGAGCTTGGGGCAACATGGCGGCGGCATTCCTGGCTATAGCGTTTTGGGTGCTCGGACTGGCTGGCTGTGCGGGGCCGGCATTAAATCCGGACATGCGCAACACTTTTTTAGATTCGCATGATCTGGTGGTGATGACCGACAAAATGGCGGCGCAGATCGCAACGGACCCGATTCTGGCGAGGCTGACCGCCCAGGGGCCGCTTACCATTGTGTTAACGCCGGTAAAAAATGAGACCGATCAGATCATTCCACGCGCCCAGGCGGATATATTTTTGCATCGGCTGCGGGCATTATTGACCGCCCATCAATCGTTGCGACGCCAATTTATTTTCGTCTTAAACCGTGCGACCTATCAGCGTTTGGCCGCGCGGGAACGGCCTGGCGCCGCGTCGCTGGGGCCGAAGGTAAGGCGGTTGCAGCCTGGTTATGCATTGCAGGCGACATTTTATTCGGACAACAAGGTCTCCCCGGAATACCGCAGCGCCTATTATCTGTGTACATTTTTTCTGACCAAT
Source organism: Phycisphaerae bacterium (assembly GCA_049977145.1). Lineage (GTDB taxonomy): Bacteria > Planctomycetota > Phycisphaerae > WQYP01 > WQYP01 > JAMDCX01. Next base: position 37,815 of record JBMFGW010000021.1, on the reverse strand, counting down.
ATCCATACTGGCCAGATAATCTGGGAAGGCAGCTATGAAACCAAAAAAGCGGTGCACAGCGGATTTCTGGATTGATTTCCGAACCGGCACGTGGCCGGCGGAGCCTGGAGAATACTGATTTATGAAATATTTGTGGAGTTTTTTTCGCCGCAGTGCTGCCGGTACGGTCGCTGCTTACACTGGTTGGGTACGGGTAACAAAAACGCGGGTGGAGTCCTCCGTCATGATGGTGCATGAGCATTGGACATTTCAGCAGCGGCAGAGCCGGCGGATATACGGCTGGCTGGTGTTGGCGGCGGCACGGCGAAACTTGGAGCTGTCGGCGGTGGGGCCGCGCGGCGGTAAGGCGTGCGGGTTAGCGTCGCGGCGGTGGCGGCAGTGGGTTATGGGTACGTTGTTGCTTAGTGCGCTATTTCTGCCCGCGTGCAGCGAAAGCTCCGCGCGTGTGCGTGACGCGGTGGCACTGTATTACACCGGCGAATATGGCCCGGCGGCACAGGAATTAGCCCCGTTGATCCATAAGCCCAATAAAAATTATGTACTTAATAATTGCCGCTACGGCTCCTGTGCTCTGGCGGCGGGCCAATTGGACAATGCCGAGCAGGCCTTTCTGCGGGCGTATCGGGTGATGGACAGCGTGAACACCAACACCGGCAGCCGGGTGCTTGGTGCGGTGGTGGTATATGAGGGCGTAAAAGTCTGGAAAGGCCAGCCCTTTGAACGGGCCATGGCGCATTATTATCTGGGGCTGATATTCTTAATTAAAGGCGATTATGAAAATGCGCGGGCGGCATTTGCCAACAGCCTGTTCCGGCTCCGTCAATATGCCAACCCCAAGGCCAAACTCCCGCCGGGGCAACAATATGCCAGGGTGGATTCAAATTTTGCGTTGGGGTATTTCGGTCTGGGTGTTTGTTATATGAAGCTGGGGGATCCGAAACTCGCGGCGGCGAATTTTGAACATGCCGAACAATTGAATCCGTACATCAGTTCGGTAGTCAAGAAAATGTATACGCCGGGAATTAACGCTTTGATATTTGTTGACTGGGGCTTGGGGCCGCGCCGGCGGGCCGCCGGGTGGTATGGAGAACAATCTGTCTTTACGCCCACGCCGTGGCAGGCCGGTCCGATTCCACCGGTATCGGCGTGGGATAATGGCCGCCCGATTACCGGTATCGCCAATTCCGAGATGGTTGATACGCTGGCCCTGGCGCAGGACAAACGCTGGTTGACCATGGATACCATCCGCGAGGCCAAGGCCGTTGTCGGCACCGGCATGATGTTGGGCGGAGCGGCAGCCGCCGATAATGGGGCGTATAACAATAATGGCACCGAAGCGCTGATCGGCTTAGGTGTGGCCGGCGCGGGGGCGCTTTTGGCGGCATCCTCGCACGCGGATACCCGCTATTGGGAAATGCTTCCGCGCACGGTTTATGTCATTCCCGCCAGGTTGCCACAGGGTGACAGTAGCGTGGAAGTCGCGGCCGGCGGTGCCGTTAGCCCGCCCTTTACAGTCAATATTTCCGGTCCGGCGTTACGGACCTTTTATGTACGTCTGCGGTAAGGTATGGTTATGAGTGATTTAATTATCAGTGTTTCGGGAGTGCGGGGAATTATCGGGGATTCACTAACCGCCGCGACGGCCATGGAACTCGGCCAGGCGTTTGGCGCATGGTTAAAACACACGGGGGGAGATGCCCGGCGTGTTGCGCCGGTCAAAGTGGCCATTGGACGGGATTCGCGCATTTCCGGTCCGATGATTCAGTCCGCATTTTCCGCGGGATTAATGGCGGTGGGAGTCCATGTGGTGGATTTGGGAATTACCACCACGCCCAGCGTAGCGCTGATGGGCCGATTCCTCAAAACCGATGCGGCGGTGGTGATTACCGCGTCGCATAATCCGGCCGAATATAATGGCATAAAATTTATATCGCCGGGCGGCATCGCCTTTTCCGGCACGGTCATTAATGAGCTGAAAAAACTGTATGAGGCCCGCAACTGGAATCTGGAATCCATCGCCGGGATTGGAACTCTGACTATGGACAGTCGCGCGCACGCCAACCATGTGCAGGCCATTTTGCCACTGGTCGATTGTAAAGGCATCAGTGCCCATCGTTACCGGGTGGTGCTCGACAGTATTAACGGTGCGGGCTGCGCGCCGTCGCCGATGTTACTGGGCAAACTTGGCGTGGAGCTGGCGCACGTCAACAATCAGGCCACGGGGCGTTTCGCCCATGCACCGGAACCGACGCGGGAAAATCTCACCGATTTGTGCCGCCAGGTAACGCGGCATCGGGCGGTGGTGGGTTTTGCCCAGGACCCGGATGCGGATCGCCTGGCCGTGGTGGACGAACGCGGCGTGTATGTTGGTGAAGAATATACGTTGGCGCTGGCGACCTTGAGCCGGGTGATGGTCCAACCGGGGGTGATTGTCTGTAATTTATCCACCAGTCGCATGGTCGATGACATTGCCGCAAAATTCAAATCCACGGTCATTCGCACCCCGGTTGGGGAAGCCAACGTGGCGGCGGCCATGCTGGAGCATCAGGCGGTTATAGGCGGTGAGGGCAACGGCGGGGTGATTGATCCGCGTGTCGGGCCGGTGCGGGATTCCCTTATTGGTATGGCGTTGATTCTGGATCTTATGACCCGCACGGGTAAAAGTATTTCCCAGATCGTCGGCAGCATACCAAAGTACGCGATGATAAAAACAAAATTTTCGGCGGCGCGGCCGGAAGCGCAGGCACTGGTCGAAAAAGTGAAAGCGGAATTTGCCGCGCAGAGGTTGGACCCGCGGGACGGCGTGCGGATTGATTGGCCGGAAGGCTGGGTGCATGTCCGCCCCAGTAACACCGAACCGATCGCCCGCGTCATAGCCGAGGCGGCGGATGACAAAACAGCGCAGGAACTCATCGCCCGGGTGGAGCGGCTGAAAAACTGACATGGTGATGCGGACATTATGTCCGCAATGGCTATAATGAAAAGTTGAAAGTGGGTGCCGCTATGGGATGTCTGGTCATTATCTTCGGGTTCTTCTGGCCGCGGGTGGCGCTGGTTTTGCTTTGGCTGTTTTCGGACTATCCGCAGCGGGCTTTTCAAGGCATGTTATTTCCTCTGTTGGGATTTTTATTTTTGCCCACGACCACACTGGGATATGAGCTGGCGATGAATTGGAGCGCCCATGGCCTGACGGGGTTATGGTGGTTATTGCCCGCGCTGGGGCTGTTGCATGATCTGGGGCACCTTGGGTATTCAAGCCAATGGAAACATCGGCCGACAGCGACAAAGAATTCGGCGGGATGAATTCCCCGTTGGCAAGCCGACTTACCCACCGTTCCAGAATCCTGATTTTCCGCGATGTGCTCGCGTGATTTGTGTTGCGCGCTCGCGGAGCACCGGATGTGCAATCCGGTGGTGGATCCGCGGACGGTGACAAACCATCGCATTTGCGATGTGGTCCATTACCCAATCGTAAACCCGAGACCCTGAACGTGAACTTGCTTTCTACCCACAACCGTGACTATGCTATTAAGGATAGATTTTGAGCATGGTTAAGGCGACGATGGTCGTGGTCTTAAGCATGTTTTGGAAATGGTTTTTATTAAGGAGTTTCGTTTATGCCGATTTATGAATTTGAATGCAAAGCCTGTGGGAAAACCTTTGACCATCTGGCGCCCAACATGCACGCGGAGTCGCAAAAGGCTGTTTGTCCGCATTGCCAATCCAAAAATACCATGCGCAAGGTTTCTGTTTTTGCGGTTGCCAATGCGGAACCGAGCGGATCCGCGCCTGAATCCAGCGGCGGAAGCTGCTGCTGCGGCAGTTGCGGGTGCGGTTCAAACTAAGCGGGTTGGCTGTTTGCGTAACCGTTCACGGCCTTTCGGCCTTCCAAACTCGGTATGCGTGCACGGCGGTACTACTATGGTCGCGGCGCAGCCTGCCGTTATGCGTGGTAGGTACGCCAAAAACATCGTGCGTGAACGGTTACCTGTTTGCCGACAGGGGATAACGTAACGCCGCCATCCGGCCTGGCGCAGGGGCTTTATTGGGCACGCCGTCGTGTATGTTGGAATTGACAGGAGTTTTATCGTGCGGTATCAAACCTTGGCGATGGTTTTTGTTTGCGTATTATGTATGGGTGGCGGCTCGCCGATATTTGCCGCTGCAGGACCGCTGTATAAAACCCATCCAGTTCTGGATAAAGGTCTAAAATTTCTTCTGGCCCATCAGGCTCCCGATGGCAGTTGGGTGCCGCAGGTTGGACCGGCGATTACCGCCATGGTGGTGCGGGCTTTAGTACGGGCGGGTTATCCGGTCAATTCTCCGGCCATTACCAAGGCGATGGGTTTTATTGAAAAGTTCCGGCGGCCTGATGGCGGTTTTTTTCATCTGGCGTTTGCCAACTATAATACGTGTATTGTTCTGCGCACACTGGCCTTGCTGCCTGGCGATCAATACCAATCCCAAATCAAAGCGGCGCAGCATTTTCTGCTTTCCATTCAACGCGTGGCGCCGATGCGGGACGCCAAGGGGAAATTAATTACCAAAGATAATTCCTGGTATGGCGGCGTAGGGTATGGCACGGGGCGGCCTGATCTGTCCAACACGTCCTTCTTTATTTCCGCGTTGCGCCATAGCGGCATGCCGGCCAGCAGCCCCGCCATTCAACGGGCGCTGGTATTTGTCACCCGCTGCCAGGAAAACAGCGAAACTAATCCCGAGCCTTTTGCCAAGGGCCTAAGCAACGGTGGATTTATTTATACGGCGGCCAATGGTGGAGAATCGCAATTTGGTGATACCGATCATTTAAGCAGCCGCAGCACTTTGACCGCCTATGGCACGATGACCTACGCCGGGCTTAAGAGCATGGTATACGCGGGCCTGACAAAAAAGGATCCGCGCGTCAAAGCCGCGGTCAAATGGATTCGGGCCAATTGGACCTTGAATTCCAATCCCGGCACTGGCGGCAGCCGGATGGGATTATTTTATTATTATCTGATGTTCACGCGGGCCTTGCATGCCCTGCATGTTAAAACCATCACCGATGACAACGGTATCGTGCATCACTGGCGGGCGGAAATGCGGGCAAAATTAAAATCGCTCCAAAATCGTAATGGCTCCTGGAAAAACAAATGGAGTCCGCGCTGGCTGGAGTTCAGCCCAGTGCTCGTCACTACGTATGCGTGCATCATTTTGGATACGGTGGATCGGTAACGACAGGAGTTTCGATGTCTATTTCTCCGCCGCGTCTGGCGATTGTCGGCGTGGGTAACTGCGCCAGTTCACTTATTCAGGGTCTGACCTGGTATCGCCGTACCGGTTCTGCCGTGGGCCTGATGCACCCGGATATAGCCGGCATCGCGGTAGGCGATATCCAGATCGCGTGCGCTTTTGATGTGGATCGGCGGAAAATCGGTAAACCCCTGGCGGAAGCGATTTTTGCGTTACCTAACAACGCGCGCGTTTTCTGTACGGATCCCGACGCGCATGGCGCACGTGTATTCGCCGGCCCGGTGGGGGATGGTGTGGCCGGACATCTGGGGAATTTTGAGGAAAATCACCGTATTGCGGCCAGTACAGAGGCCAATACCGCAACGCTGACCGATGTCATAAAAATTCTGCGCGATACCGGCGCTGACGTGTTGGTAAATTATGTGCCGGTGGGATCGCAAAAGGCCACGGAACTCTATGCCCAGGCGTGTTTGGATGCGCACATTGCCATGGTCAACTGCATCCCGGCGTTTATCGCCAGCGATGCGCTTTGGGCTAAACGCTTTGCGGCCGCCGGGCTGCCGTTAATCGGCGATGACATTAAGTCGCAATTTGGAGCCACCATTGTCCATCGTCAGTTGATGGCACTGGCGGAAAGCCGGGGATTCACGATTGATTCCAGTTATCAGCTTAACGTGGGGGGGAATACGGATTTCCTGAACATGTTGGAGCGTACCCGTCTGGGCAGCAAGAAAGTCAGCAAAACCGAAGCGGTCAACAGTCAGTTGAAAACCGCCCTGGATCAGGAGCATATTCATATCGGTCCTTCGGATTACATTCCATTTTTGGCGGATAACAAGGTCTGCTATATCCGTATGAATGTCCGCGGCTTCGGCGGATTGCCGATGGAACTGGACCTTAAATTATCGGTTGAAGATTCTCCCAATAGCGCGGGCGTTGTGGTGGACGCGGTTCGCTGTGCCGCGTTGGCACTGGCCCGTAAGACCGGCGGCGCCCTGGAAGATGTTTCCGCGGCCCTGATGAAACATCCCCCCGTGCAACACCCCGATGCGCAGGCGGCGGAAGCAATGGAGCGCTGGATTAACAATGCCGCAATAAACTCCTGAAGCGCACGCCGATTGTGGTGTTTCCCGGTAATATTTGCAGCCTGTGAGCGTTGATATAGGTAAGCCGGGCGAATGGTGCGGCTGGATATGGAAGTTCAGGGTTGGTGCAAATGGATTTTTTTACGTGTATTACCCGTGCGGGCAGTGCCGTTTTATTTTCCACATTGTTAGCCTTGACCGGCTGTGCAACATTGCGGGTTACACAACCTCCGGAAACGGCGGATGAGCAATTTCTTCTTTCGCGCGCGGATTCTCTGGCGATCAGCAAAATTTCCGTAGCCAACCTGCGTGACCGGCTGGTCTATGTCAGTGTGCATTTTCTGCGCCCCGCCGGTCAGATGCTCCCCGGCCAGGGCTTTCTGGAAGCGGATTTGCGTTCGCATCTGCTCAAAAGCGGCGTGCGGTTGACCAATACCCGTGCCAAAGCACAAATTGTCATGGAGGTGCGTTGCGGGGCATTGGGGATTAACCAGGCCAATTCATTTATTGGGATTCCCGCAATCGCGTTTGGCAATTACAATGCGTCTTCCAATTTCTCATTGCCAGTGGTACTGCCGCAAATTTCCATTTTGCAAAATACCACGCAAAAGGGTTATGTCAGTGTGGCCTATGTGGCCTACTGGAAAAAAACCGGAGAAATTGTCGCTAGTTCCGGGCCTTTTATCGGGAAAACGTATCGCCATGATTGGTGGTTCTTAGGTTTTGGGCCGGAGACCTCCGGTAATATACCACCGGCGTTGCAGCAGTGAACTGTCGTTACCGGCTTATGGAAGAATAAGATGGGAATAAAAAACTCGCGCTGAGACAATCCAATGACCGAAGTAACACCAACTATGTCCACGAGTTTCCCTCCGGCGCGGCGCCGGGGATGGCGCATACTGGCCATAGTCACGGTGCTGCTTGCGGTTTTGGTGATCGTAGGAGGCTGGATCGCCGCGCCGCGCTTATTGAACACAGCTAAGGTTCATCGCTTTGTTCTCAACAAAATCGAGGCGCGACTGGGGTTGCGCATTGATGTCAAAACCATGTCTATCGGTCTTACCGGCACCACCACCTTGACCGATGTTCGGATCGGGCTGCCCTTACGCCACTGGCCCTTTGCCCAAATTCCAAAAATGACCATCCAGCACAACGCGGTTCCCTGGCTGCTGTTGACCGGAAACCTTGGCATTACCGATATTGTTGCCGATAGTCCGCGGGTGATTCTTCATCAGGACAATGCCGGAAGTTGGAATCTGCCCGCCGCCTGGTGGGATATTCACAGCAACTGGCAAAGCTGGAAGCATCATCATCCCGGCGGTGATTTAGCCTCCGTCGGCCTACCGGCGATCACCATTCATCATGGCGCCCTGCTGGTGGAATTAGCCGGGCAGCCGGAGCTGTCTATCGATAATATCCATTTCCAGGGGGCGCCTACCAGTGCCATTACGTGGCGGTTTTCAGTCCATGCCGCATCATCGCAGCTTCCACACGCCGGTCTGTCGGCACGAGGCGTCGTGGTACCCACCCAATCCTGGCTGCACAGCATTCATGTGCGGGCTAAAGGGTTGGGGCCGTGGCTTACGCGGGTGTGGCCCACCTGGAAAGGCGCGGCGGTAGTCAGTGCCCAGTTGCGTGGAAGATTATTGGATAATACGCTTAATGAACATTTGAATGATGCCCGCATACAACTTGGCGATTTTGCTCTGCATGGCAGTGCCCAGGTTCAATATGCCGGCAATCACTGGCAGATCGATCCGGAAAACGTTGGTATTCAAATCGGCTATCTAAGTCTTCCGGTTAACATTTATCGTGGAAAAATCTGGGCCGACCGCCAGGGCATTCATGTCAAGGGCCTGCGGGCGGATTTGGCAGGCGGTGGTTTGCATCTCTCCGGGGTAATGAACCCTGTGGACGAATCAGCTTCCATGACGGCCGCGTGGCACGGTATTTCCTTATTTGGAACGGAAATGCAAAATGGTACACTCTCTGGTTCGGTAAGCTCGCCGTGGCCGGTCCGGCGTATCATCGCGTTGGATATGACGAGTTCAGGCCAATGTAAGTACGGCGCCTGGAATTCGGCGCTAACACTTTCCGCGCAGGGGCGATTTCATGGGGCCATGGCCTGGCAGCTTACGATACCCCAATTTTCCTGGCAGCGTGGTCGGCTCGTGACGCTCAAGGGTTTGCACGCCACGGGTACCCTGGATCATCAGCAGATCACCGTTGCAAACTGTACGCTGGCCTCGGACCCATACCTGAATATCCGCGGATTATACAACATTGCCCTGGGGCTTTGGCGCGTACACCTGCGTGCTACCGCCGCGAGCATTCCGCTTCTGAAATTACCCGCCAATGTTCGATTGCATGTCAGTGCTTATGGTAACGCCGGGGGTATGCAACTGGAAAACCTGCTGGTGAAAAGCCCGGTTTGGAGCTTGGCCGCCAGCGGTAATTGTATTTTTGCCGGGCGCTATCCTACCCACCTGATGCTCACGGTTACCGGTATTCCGCTGGTGAATCAAACTAATAAAACCAATACCGGCTGGGCGTTGGGGGGATTAATTTCCGGTAAGCTGCTCGCCGGCGGCAGCATGATGCCGATGGCCTTGCACTTGGATGGTCGGCTGGCCGGCACACAATTCACGGTGAATCATCATTTATTGGCTATGCCGCCAGTCCATGTGGTGGGTCAGTTAAGCAAAAGCCGTATTATCCTGGCGGCCGATCCGGTTTCGTTGCTCAAGGGGCTGATTTTGGTGCGTTTTAATGCCCATATCTCAGGTCTCTTGGCGGGTTTGACTTTGCATGCCCAACATATTTCCGCCGCGGCGGTGGCGGGCCTGCTTTTTCCTAAAGCCCCGGTGGGGCTGCATGGCTACCTGAATCTGAATCTGCAAATTAATGTACCGGGTCGTAATATGCAAAAGACCGTGGTGCACGGAACACTCACCGCGGAAAATCTGGTAATTCCATCCCCCAAAGCCTTGACCGCCCCCATCCATATCCTGCGCGGCAGCGCTACGCTCAGCTATGCCAACGGCCAGGTGTCGCTGGACCCGATAAGCCTTACAGGTGCTGGCGGAGATGCTTCCGCCCGTGTGGGTTGGAAGCAATCCAGCCCGGCTGACATCGCGCTTCAGAGCCAATTCAATAATTGGCCGGTGGATATACCAGCCTTGCAGTTGAATATTCTGGCTTCCGGCAAGTGTGCCGGACGATACAATTGGCGTAGCACGGCGCTGCACGGTACGGGCAATTTGAAAGCCGCAATTTTTCGGCATCTACTTCCAGTTGGCTTGGCCGATACCCATGTACTGGCGGTGGGCCGGCTTATTTCCGTGCGGCACACCTCATTGGAATTAATGGGCAACACTCTGACCGGACAGGGAATATGGAATATAGATCATCCTCTGGCCAGTTCTGCGACTTTTCAATGCCGCCTGCCCAATCCCAAGCCACTGTTACAAGGATATTCCTGGGCTGATGGCTTGCAAGGTACGTTTGCGGGTAACATTATTCTTGGTCCCACGACCGGTGCGCATCCCCTGGCGCCGTTGGAATTGCAGCTTAACCTCACGGCCCAGAAGGCGGTCCTGGATGTTATTCAACTGGGTTCTCTGAATGTGCGTGCGTTCATCAGTAAAGATGCGATATTGCTGGATCGTTCCAAATTAGCTTTTGCGGGCGGCACGATGCGTCTGTGGGCGCGCTTTTCCCACCATAACGCGGGCGTGCTTTCCGCGGACACGAGCCTCACCTTTGATAACATCAATCTTGATCAACTCACACACACAATCAGCCCCCAGGCGCAACCGACCCCCGGCTTACTGTCCGGGCATCTTACCGCCGTGGCCTTATCCACCAATTGGCGCAATGCCATCGGTTCGGGCGATTTGCGCATTACCCAATCCAACCTGACCGGATCCAGCATCATGTCAGCCATTTATCGGCTTATGAATGTTCGCTTGTCAACCCGTCCTCCCAGCGGCACGGGTGAAGCCCGCTGGCGCATCGACGGCGGCAATGCGCAAATTACCTACCTGCATTATTTCGACCGGGGGGTGGAAATAATGGGGGCTGGTGAGATGGACGATCTCTGGAAGATGCCGAACTGTCGCATTAAAGGTTACGTGATCGGGACGGTGCGCCCATTCAAGCATTTCCACATTCCGTTTGTTCCCCAGGCCAAGGCTATTCTCAACGCCCTGGAATCCAGCGTCAGCAGCGTTCAAGTAGGCGGCACCTGGACCCATCCAACCACAACCCCGGTGGTATTCAAAAATCTGGGGCAGGCGATACAGGAAATATTTGTGCAAGGGATTGTGGGCAATCAATCCAGCGGTTCCGGGCCTTGAGAACCTTCCGTTCCGGCGTGGGTTCCGCGATTCCGCGTTTCTCGCCAAAGAAATGTTTTCCACGCCCCGCAATGTTCAGAGCGTCCAAGCCAGCGCCGCGTCATTACATCAGAAATACCGCCGCCGCCACGACACTGTTCCACAGGCCGTTCTTATCCCCCTCCGCCGTTTGCACGATGTTGCGGGTCCGGACAATGTTTCCGCTCATGCGGTAAATTTCCTTACGTTCGTCATAGTTGTATTGCGGATCAAATTCAATGCCCAGTGTGGTGGCCAGCATGGTGGCGGCCATATCCTCAACATAATCACCGATTTTTTCCTCGGTCATGCCGAAGCCGTGATGTTCACTGATATAACCGTATTGATCGCGGATGGGCAATGCCACGCCGATGCCGGCGCACAGCAGCCGATTGGGTTCATCGGAACTCGATTCACTGATGACGCCAAAAGCGACCTGGCCCGGAGAAAGCTCGCGGATGCCCTCCGTCACGGAAATGATTTTGCAGCGCGCCGGGAAAATTCCCGACACTTGAACAAGATTATACTTCTCAATACCTGCATGTCTAAAGGCCAGTTCCAGTGATTGCGCTTTATAGCGGTGGCGGCCGACCCCCTTGGTAAAAAATACCTTCGTGGGAATCGGAGTCGTCCAGGGATGGGCCATTGCTGCAAACCTCCAAAAAACATAAGAGTATATAGCATACCCGCCCGTGCGTTTGAAAGCATCCGCGCCGTCCCCCAAAAACTCCCGGACGTATGACGAACGGAATAAAAGCGAAAAAAAAACGGATTTCAGTTGCATAATGGCGGGAAGAGGCTATTTTATTACTTAATCGTATTGCGGGAGCGGATGTTTTTCCGGATGTGGATGTCCGGCTGTATCCCGCAAATCGGTCCGCCATAGTAAGGAGATCTTTATGGCCAAGTCCCTCACCAAGTCCCAGACCGCCGCGAAGCTCGCGGAATTGGTCGCCAAGGAAACCGGCTCCGAAATGACCAAGAAGCAGGCCGTCGCCGCGCTCGACTGCATGGCTCAACTTGCGTATAAGGAAGCCAAGAACAAGTTCACCATCCCCGGCTTGGGAAAACTGGTGCTGGTGAACACCAAGAAGCGCATGGGGCGCAATCCCCAGACCGGCGAGCCAATTGAAATTCCGGCTCGCCGCAAGGTTAAGTTCCGTGTGGCCAAAGCCGCCAAGGATGCGATCCTCGGTGGAAAATAAGCACATGGACTCTAGTGCCGGCACTGCCGGATTGACGCTTTCCCGTGTCGGCATGGAGTGTGGGCGCGTTCGTGGATTATACGCCTTAAAACAGAACTCCTGACCGCTTTTACTGGCGGCGGGAGTTTTGTTTATTTTTTTAGCTGTTCCCATGCTTTCAGACCACTGGCATGGCTTGGCCGGCAATCCAAATCTGTTGCGGCAGGGGGGCGTAGTCAATGAGATAATCCGCTGCGGATGCGGCGGTTCTGGCATATTCAGAGGGTACCGGCATCGCCAGAACATCCGCTGCCAATCCCGGTATTAGACGGCCAACGTGGTGGGAAAGCCCCATGGCTGCGGCTGGTTGGGTTGTAATCATTGCCAACAATTGTTGTGGATCAGCGGTAGGTTCCCTGCGCTTTAGAAACTGAGCCTCCCGTAATACCGACAAATCTGGATTGCTGGCTTTGGAATCGGTGGCCAGACAAACGGTTATGCCCCGCGCCAGCATCTCCCGCCAACGGTGCGGCCTAACGTCATCATGACCAAAATAATGGCGGGTGCGCGGACAATACGCCACGGCCGCGCCGGATCGGGTCAGAATATCCAATTCGGCGTCATCGGCATAATTAACATGCGCTAAAATCACCGGCACGCCCCGCTTGAACAAACCATAGTGCGCCGCCCAGCGGATCGGCCCCTGCGCAAAGCGCGGCACTTTTGCATCCATAATATGTAGACGCTGCATCAACGACCAGTTCGATCCTAACGGGCCGGAAAAATCCGTCAGAAATTCCTTTTCCTCCCGCAATTCCGCAAGGTGCATGCACAATGGCAGTTTGTGCTGCCGGGCTGCCGCCGCGATTTTTTTCAAAGCCGGGCCTTCTACCGAATATGGCGCGTGTGGCGACAACCCTATGCTGAAATCCAGGCGTACCGATTGGTACTCCAGGGCCGCCGCCAGCCGGTTCTCCAGATAGGCACGCGTGCGTCCCAGTGCGGTAATTTCACCGAAGCTTACGATCCGAAGCGCGGATTGCAATTGCAGGACTGGCCGCACAATGGCGTGCTGTCGGGTAATGTCTCCCACTGTGGTCACACCAAAACGCAAAGATTCCTTTGCGCCCAGCCGGGCCGACGCGGCAAACACATGTGGCGTCTCCGCCGCTTCGGGATAGCCATTAAGAAGTTGTACAACCCAGGTTGGGAAATCAGTCGGACCGGGAATTTTTTCGGCCAGAAAGGTCAGTTCCAAATGGCTGTGCGCGTTGATAAACCCCGGCGTCAGCACGCCGGGTTCGACACGAATTTCAGAAAGGTTTGGAAATTTCCGCCGCAGGCTGGCGCGGGTGCCACACGCCGCAATGACGCCATTCGTGATTACCACCGCGCCATGTTGAATTAAAGTATAGGAATCAACCAATACCGCCGCGCTTGAAATCATGACTGAATGATCTGGCACAATGAAATCAGTCATAGCCCCGGTCCACGCGAATATTGGCCATAGCTGCAACCGCGGTCAGCGCCCGCGGACTATTGCAACCTGCCGACCGCCCATTGATACAAGGCGATAATAACTTGATCCTCCCAGCCATTCACGTTGCCCCGATAATGATTGACCATAATGGAGAAAACAAAATGGCGGTGCGGTAAAAACATATATCCGCTGATGGTGGAAGCGCCGGTGACATGACCGTCTTTGGCGCGGATATAACGCCGAATGCCGGAACCGCGCAGGCGATAAATCAGCGTACCATGTCCGGGGCGGGCCAGGCTTTGGATAAATACACGACCGTCCGGTTCGGAGGCTATATGTGCCAACACCGTGGTGAAGGCCGCCGGCGCGACATGATCATGATGGGAAAGCCCGGAGCCATCGACCATCGTGACCCAGTTGGCCGGAATACCCAGCGTGGCAAGATAAGCCATAATGGCGTGATCTCCATTATGCCAGCTTCCCGGCTGTCCGGTCGCGTCGTGCCCCAGCAGCTTGCACAGACATTCCGCCATCAAATTAATGCTGTCCGTATTGGCACGATAGAGAATCGCGGTCAGTGGCGTTTCATACGTGGCCAGCAATTCCGGTTGGGCCTGTTCGCGGGCGGCCAAGGCTGACAGGGGGGCGCGTAAAACCTGCCCCGAAATGGTAATGCCATGATTTACCAGCGCCTGCCGCAGCACCGTACCGGTGTACAGACCCGGATCATGAATTGTTACCTGCATGGGGTACAGCCCGGTCTGTTGCACGGTACCGTGCATGTAAAAATGATTGCTGCCGGGTGAACGCCACAGCCAGACGCTTTGCGATCCTCCGCGCTGCGCTGCAATGGTCACAGGTGTATAGGGTGTATCCGGGGTCAGGGATACGCCGATGCTTCCGTTGCCATTGATAACAGGATCCCACTGCACGCAATTCATGGCGAAGTTCAACCCGCCGACCGGGGCTTCATACCAATCCAGCCTCTGGCCATCCCCCGGCCAGAGCGGGTTATGAAAATGATGATTAAAAATGTAATCATCAACATAAATATTATGAAAGGCCGTGGCGCCGATCGCCTTGAGGTGCTTGGCCCAGTTGTCGAAGGCGGTGGTGACTTTCCAGCCCACTTGCTGGCACAGCACCGGGTCTCCCAGCGCTGGATCACCGCCTCCCACCACCACCAGGCTGTTACGCAGACGGTAAAGGCGTGTTTGCAGTACTCCATGCGGTCCGAGATGATCGAAAGCGTCGGAGGTGGTAAGCAGTTTACCGCAACTGCCCGGCATCAGCGGTAAATCGGGATTATAGCTGTATACCGGGATGGCCCGTCCATTTTTTAATTCCGCCAGGTTGATGGCCACCTGCCCGCCGCGCAACTGCGGATTCCGCAGCAGTCCAGCCATTCGTCCCGCCAGCGTTTGCGCGCCAGCCCGGCCTGATAATGCCGACAGCAGCAGCGCTGCGGCCAGACAAAAAAAAACAGTCTTTACGGTATATTGGTTTCGGCACATCCATGCACACTCTGCAAAAAAACCGCCAAACAATCAGGGAGTTCGGCATCCATTACATCCATGGGCAGCCATTACCCACGCGCGGTTCCAAACTAATAGGTACTATACGCCAAGCACGCGACGTTAGTGCGTTATTGGTGCACCAAGCTGCTGTCCCACCTCATCAAGTTTTTTCTTCATGGTTTCCGCGGTGTTGGCTTCCAGGTTCAGCCGCAGCAAGGGCTCGGTATTGCTCTTACGCACATTAAACCAC
This sequence comes from Phycisphaerae bacterium, assembly GCA_049977145.1. Classification (GTDB taxonomy): domain Bacteria; phylum Planctomycetota; class Phycisphaerae; order WQYP01; family WQYP01; genus JAMDCX01. The sequence continues at coordinate 22,691 of JBMFGW010000021.1, read as the reverse complement.
CACGTGTCATATTCCACGGTAATTCCATCGAGATAATCAATTGCGGCATCCGGGTAGCGTTGTGCCAGCCGGGCGATGGTTCCATCTTTATCGGAAACCTCATAGTTCATTTCCCCGCTGCTGTGCCAGCGCAGCAGCGGTTTAAGCACATGGCTTACGGGCGTATCATAACGAGCAAGTACGGAAAGCACACAGGCCAATGCAATGACGCCGCTGTCGCAGTTAAAGTTATCGCGGAAATAAAAATGTCCGGACAGTTCGCCGCCGAAAACGCCCTTGCTGTCCGCCAACGCCTTTTTCATAAACGCATGGCCCACTCGCTCGCGCCGTGGAATACCGCCGGCGTTTTGGATTTCCTCTTTTACAACCCGGCTGGAGCGCAGATCATAAACCACCGTCGCACCGGGATTGAGCCGGAGAAAATCCTTGGCCAACAGGGCGGTGATGATGTCACAGCGGATGATGCGCGCCTGTTCATCGACAAATACGCAACGATCCGCATCGCCATCAAAGCAAACGCCAAGGTCCGCCGCGTTGGAAAGCACCGCTTCCTGCAATTGCCGCAGATTGGCATCCACCAGAGGATTGGGGTCATGCCGGAAAGAACCCAGAATTTCCATGTTAATTGGAATGATATTGACATTGGGTTGATCCATGAAAATATCGCGAATAAATTTGCCCGCCATGCCGTTACTGGCGTCCGCCACCACCTTGAGGGGGCGGGCGAGTTTAAGGAAGCGCAGCACATGACCCTTGTACGGGATTTTCAGATCAATATGTTCGACGGCGCCAAATTGGGCCGGTGGATTCTTCCGCATGGAAAATACCAGCCGTTTAATTTCCTGCAGGCCGGTGTTTTCCCCAATCGGCCGGGCATGCACACCACTGATCTTAAATCCATTGTAATTGATCGGATTGTGTGATGCCGTGGTCTGAATTCCTCCACAGCATCCCAGATGATTGATGGCGAAATAAATCAGCGGCGTATCAATCATTCCGATATCAATGCAGCCGGTACCGGTCGAACGGATTCCCTCAATCAGGGCCTGGCTAAGCGCGGGACTGCTGGGGCGCATGTCGCGGCCAACAATGACCATATTCTTTCGCGGATCGGCCTTATCGAGACCGGTTAAATTCATCCGCATGAATTGAGCACAGGCGTAACCGATTTTCCACGCCATTTCCTCATTGAGCTGGTCGGGATAGATTCCCCGCACATCGTAGGCTTTAAATACTTTTTCGTTCATGTTCATTCCTTTTTTTCAGTCGGCGCAATGCTCCGCCGCGCCTACGGGACATTTAAGCCCCATCGCCATCCCGGCCATTACTCGGACCGGCTCCTCGCATAACATAACCACATTCCATCGACTTCCCGGCCATGCTCCTGCGAAATGGCGCTGGTTCAAACCTCGCGTTAACCGCCCGGCGCCACCACTACCCAACCGTAGCCGCCATCATTCAAGCATTATATGTTATCGCAGACTGCGGTGACATTCCATGATGGGATGGATCACCGGCGGCTCATAAGGTGTGGCGGATGGTGGGATAATCGTTTGGCGTGTTGTTGAGATGCCGGCGTGGGGATAGAATTTTTAATACTATGCGCCGCGGGAGCAATTGGGCCTGATCACAAGACGTTGGTCCTGACCGCAGCGCAGGTGGTATGGAACCCAATGCGCCATCAGTCACCCATTTTGGATCATGTCACTTACATGGCGGCACGCAGCGCCGCGATGATGCTGGGATTTTTTCCCGTCAATGCGAACTTACGCACTGCCCGCGGATTCGGTTCGCTGCTGTGGGCGTTGGATAAAAAGCACCGGCAGCGCGGGCTGGAAAATCTGCGGGCCAGTTTTCCGGAATTGCCGGAACCGGAATTGAGGCGTATCGGGCAACGCTCTATTCAGCATTTTTGCGAACTGGCAATGGATGTCATTTTTTCTACGCGGATCATCCAGGTGGGAACTTGGCACCAATACGCGCATTTTCATAATTTTAAGGAAGCGATGCACATTATGCTGCGCGGCCGGGGAGCCATTATGCTCACCGGGCATTATGGCAACTGGGAAATTCTGGGCTACACCATGGCCACATTAGGTTTTCGGAGTTATGGCGTGGCGCGTCCGATCGACAATCCCCTTATTGATGCGTGGCTGCTGGGCGTGCGGGAAAAACGCGGACAGATTATCTTATCAAAGCGCGGTGTGACGGCTACCGCGCAGGATATTTTGCAAAACCGCGGGGTCTTAGGATTTATTGCGGATCAGGATGCGGGTCCCAAAGGCATGTTTGTGCCCTTTTTTGGCCGCCTGGCCAGTACTTATAAGAGTATTGGATTGCTGGCCATGCAGCATCAGGTACCGGTGATTGTCGGCTATGCGCGCCGGCGCGGTGATTTATTTGATTTTGACATTGGCGTAACGGATATTATTTATCCCGAAGATTGGCAAACGCAGGATGAACCACTGCGATATATTACCCAGCGGTATACCCGTGGCATTGAGACCTTTGTGCGCGAAGACCCCACGCAGTACCTGTGGATTCACCGCCGGTGGAAACATCGCCCTAAACATGAAATGTTGCCGGTACCAACCCTACCGGCAACATAAATACGGCTTATTTGTTTTTCTTGGCGGCGGCCGCCTTGGCCCGAGCTTCCGCTTTCCAACCAAATATCGCCATGGGCAAGCCGAAGAGCAGCAGCAGAATTCCCCAATATAAATTGATGTTGATCTTTTCGCTGATGTTAGGAATATCGTGGGGCGATATTATTCCATAACCGACCATGATGCAGCCCACCAGCACAAAAAAAATGCCAATCGGTAATCTTAAATCCATCATAAATAATCTCCTGTGCGGCCAACCGCCGCTTTTTATCCACCGAATTTACCAGAATAGCAGGTTGATAATTAATGTCAGCACCAAGGCCAATACTCCCAGAACAATGGGCTTTTTCCACCAGGGCAAGCTATGATCCTGTTCTGGCTTGGGCGTAAGCTGATAGACCAGTCCGACCAGTTCTTCATCTTTCTTCTTTTTGGTAAACAGGCTTACGAGAATGGTGGCACCGGCCCCGGCGCAAAATGCCCAAACCGCGCCCCAGAAAGCGCCCGTGGTGTTGTTATTGTAATGATGCCATAGCGGCAAGCCGGGGTATGATCGGAAAATCCAGAGTGTTACCGAGGTGGCTGTACCTATCAGCAATCCCCACAAACCGCCGGCGGGGGTGGTGAAGGTGGCGAACATGCCCAGAAGGAATACCGCAATCAGCGGGGCATTGACCACCCCGAAAATCGTTTGCGTATAACCCATGATGCCGGACTGTCCGCGCACCACATAAGCAAACCCGACGCTGATAATGACCCCGACAAAGGTCATAATGCGGCCTACCCACAGATAATGCTTGTCCGAAGCGTTGGACTTGACAAATACCGCATATAAATCGTAAGTAAACACCGTGTTAAATGCGGTCACATTGCCCGCCATGCCGGACATAAAAGATGCCATTAACGCGGTCAACCCCAGCCCCAGCAATCCGGCGGGATAGTATTTAGCCATCATCAATGGCATGACGTTGTTAAAAGACTCGGTGGCCGGAATAAGGTGACCATGCACCATCGTATTTCCGGGAAAGAGATGCGGAAGCAACGGCAAAGCCAGCAGTCCTGGCAGAATGACAATAAACGGGAATATCATTTTGGGAAACGCCGCCAGCAGGGGCGTGCGCTGGGCCGAATTCATGTCTTTGGCCGCCAAAGCCCGCTGTACCACAAGGAAGTTGGTACACCAGTACGAAAACGAAAGCACAAAACCCAACCCCAGTACCACGCCGGGCCACGTAATGTGCATGGGATTATTCTGGGTCATGGTATTTTGAAACGTGTGCATCCATTGGCTGGCCGGTAGTCGATGTATAACGCTGCCCGGCTTGGCGGCGGCGGCGGTTACCTGGTCGGGCGTCAGGAAAGGAAGCTGATGTGTCGCAATCCATTTTTTGAAGTGTCCCCAACCATGATTGGCGATCAGCGCAATGATGGTCATTGGTGCGATACCCAGCACAATAAGGAAGAATTGCAGCACTTCATTGTAGATACTGGCGGTCAATCCTCCCAGGAATGTATACACCAGTACCACCACCGCCGATATCCAGACGCTGGGACCAAAATGCCATCCCAGAAAGTCCTGCATTACCACCGCCAGAGCATACATGCTGATTCCGGAAATGGCCGGAGTGAACACCGCAAAGGTAAAGGCGTTGATGAAACGAGCGCCTTCATTATAACGCTTTTTAAGAAACTCCGGGACACTGCGCACTTTGCTGCCATAAAAAAATGGCATCATTGCGATCCCCATGAATACGATGGCGGGAATGGCCCCAATCCAATAGTAATTGGCGGTCATCATGCCGTATTCATAACCCTGCTGGGACATGCCCATGACTTCCAGAGCGCCAAGATTAGCCGAGATAAAAGCTAAGCCCGTGATCCAGGCCGGCAGACTTCTGCCGGAGAGAAAAAAGTCCTCACTGGTTTTGCTGCCGCGCCCGGTAATAATACCGATACCAATGACGAACAGCATATAAACCACGAGAATGGCCACATCAATCGGATGCAGATGAATAAGCGAGCCGGAGTGCGGCAGCCCTATGGATACAGCGGCAAGTAAGGTATTCATAACGACTCATTTCTCCAGACCACGGATTGCGAAAAACTACCTGGGACTTCCGCCGACAGCCGACGGTCGTGCGGACCCGCACGTTATTATTGTGAAAGATATATTAGGCAATTTCCGAAAAGCGTCAAGACCAATCCTCGTTTTTCACGACCGCTGCGTTGTTTCTGTCATAGCAATGAATGACGGATCAATGTTGAAAAATGGAGTAAAAACAAAATAAGGCGCCTGATTTTGCCGATCCGCAACATTTGGCAATGTTTTCCCATCCATCGGCGGCCGGTACCGACAGTACTGGTGGGCGGCGTATTGGGCGTCTCATGACGGACCATTGGAATCCGACTTCGGACTGGGGGTTTTAGGCTGTTTTTCCGGCATCTCCCCAATAATATCGTTCAAAGTCGCAATATTAAAATCCTCAGGCTCGCCGCGAATGAGCCAAAGCAACGGGGCGCCGCTGACCTTGGCCGCCAGATCCACCACATCCACGGGTGGCACCCGCCCTTTCTCATAATAATTGTAGGTGGAGGGTGACAAACCCAGCAGAAACGCGAATCGTGATTGCCCGCGGCGGCCACAAACCTGTATGCGCACCTGCCTAAGCCGTGTGCAGATCAGATTATAATTACTACGCAGAGCCGTTTGTGGAACCAGCACATTCATAGCACACTCCTTTTTCATCTCCGCTTGCAGCAAGCCGAATCACAAGGTCTGAATCATCTTGTTCCGCCGCAATAATTTTGCATGTTCGCTTCGATCCCGGTAAGCCGGGTGAAACACCACTCTGTGGCATATTTCAAAAACTTTCAATTTTCATCCCCGAACACGGAACTTCACAGGTCTGGCACCAACTGGTATCGCGTCGCCGGAGCCGTAGGAATTTCACCCGACAGACTCCTAACTGTGCAGCAATTTCGCCAGCCCATCCGCATGTTCCTGCACCCATTTTACTTTTCTCTCAATCATTTTCAAGAACCCGAATCCTTCGATCCTTCCAAATGAACCGGTGGCCGCAATATGAAAGGCACTTTCCGCGACCATCGCTTCAATCATCAACCATGGTATCGTCTGGACTTCCGCTATGCTAATGATATCAACAGAATCATATCCGTGCATGAAGCGTGCAAAGCGGGTCTCATCGACTTGATCGGGCCAGGTTCCCGGATCATCGCCGCCGCCAATAATGGAAAATTGTAAAGCGCCATTGGCCAAGTCAATGACACGCTGCTGCAAACGGGCCGAATCGTAATCAATGACGGCCACAACCTTCTGATGCCGAAACAACATGTTGCCTGGATGCCAATCGCAGTGAACAATTTGCAGCGGCCAGTCGGGCAAGCCCAACGCATTGACTTTTTGCGCGGCTTCAACATACGCCGCCCGCAGTACCTCAAGCGTAGCGGCCACCGGCCCGGCCTGCGCGGATACCACACTTTCCCGACTGAAGGTAACGGGAATCTGATCAATGCTGCTTCCGATATGGCGGGAATTGTGATAACTTCCGACCGGCGGCTCATATTCCGGCGTGTAGTCGCGCAGCAACTTATGGTACAGGGCTAAAATTCGTCCGGAATCCTGCGTGGCCTCCGGTGAACTGTCATAGCTGGTGCCGCGGATATATTCAAAAAGCTCATAGATGGAGCTGTCAATCTGCAACATGGAATTATTATCCCGTTTCGTGCCGATCAGGTGTGGCAGGGGAAACAGCTTTTCCGATAGATACAGTTGTATCGCGTGGCAAAAAGCTACCTTAAATGGATCATCTTTGCCGCGTGCCCGGCGTTTAAGCAGGTAGTCCCCCTTTTCCGCGCGAATCAGCAATTTCGGAGCCTTGCGCGAGCCGCGCGCATATTCTTTAATGGTGTTAATAACACCCAAGTCATAGTGACTAAGCACCACGGCGAGTTCTTCGGCGCCGAATTTTTCGCGTTCACTCATACCATTCACCGCCCATCCAACACGCGGCCTCTATTAGGATGATAGTAATCACGGCCATCTATATGTCAAATGCGCGCCGATAACACACCGGGCCGCATCCGGCCAACGTCGAACCAGCCCGGAGCTGGTGGTAACGTTCCGCATCATATCCGCGCTGCCGCACGCCCAATAACCACTATCCCCAACGCATCCGCCACGCGCAGCAGTTCCGGCTTTTCCAGCATGATCGTTCGCCCCGCCTCCACCACCACCGCGGCGGCACCAAACTGTTTTAACCGTGTAATCGTTGCCGGGCCAATGGTTGGAACATCGAACCGCATATCTTGATTGGGATTACTGGCCTTGCACAGCACCCATCCGCCGCGCTTACAGAGCGTACCGGCGCGTTCAATCATGCGATCAGTGCCCTCCACCGCCTCCACGGCGATAATTTCCCGGTCTTTACAGGCCAAACTCTGACCAATCAACAGCGTGTTGACCTGCCGCAGCAGCGGCCAGGCGAACTCCACATCGGCGCGCACATCCGGACCGGGTTGGCATTGCGTCATCACACCGGGGGAAGCCAGCAGTTCGGGGATATAGGGTAATGCGTCCATTATTTCCACTCCACCGCTGGCCAGCTCATCCGCCACCGCCCGCAATAGCCGATCGCTGCGCTTATCCTGCCGCAGCCGCACCAGCCATAGCCGGGCCGAGCGCCAATCGGGCCAATATCGGACCATGTGAAACCGCGCATACATTCTTTCCTTGGCCACCCGTCCGACCATCACCGTACGTGCGGCGTGATACCGGCGCAATACGCGAATCCACTGGTTCAAGCGTATCAGGCCAACGCGCTTGAATACATCGCAAATCGCGGCTAATTCCTTTTCCCGGCTCTGACCGGACAGCCCCAGACAAATCACCGGATGCCCGGCCGCTTTCAAACCGCGGGCGACCGCGATGGGAAGCGTTCCCTGGCCGGCGATCAGGCCGATCGGTTCGGCGTCAGCCGACGACATCATGTGCCCCCTTGTCCTTCAATCTGGTCTGTACCGCGCGGGCGTGCGCGTCAAATCCCTCCGTATGGGCAAAATCACAAATGGCTCCGCCGAGTATCCGCAAAGATGCCGCATCCAATTCCACCATGCTGATGCGTTTGCGGAAGTTTTCCGCTGATAGTCCACTGAAAAATCGCGCTGTGCCGGAAGTCGGCAATACATGTGACGGTCCGGCGAGATAATCCCCGGCGGCAACGGGCGTATGCGGCCCGATGAAAATCGCGCCGGCATTGCGTATTTTGGCGACAACGTCATGGGAATTATACGTGGTGACCTGCAAATGTTCGGGCGCAAAATCGTTGACCAGTCGAATCGCCGCGCCCATATCCGTGGTGACAATCAGCGCACTGGCATACTCTAAAGCCCTGGTAGTGAGTTCCCGCCGTGGCAACACCGCTAACTGCGATTCCAATTCCAGTTGCACCCGGCGCGCCAAATCCAGACTGGCGGTAATCAGCAGGCAGCTTCCCGGCGCGTGTTCCGCCTGCGCCAAAAGTTCCGCCGCCACAACGCGTGCGTCCGCCGTATCATCCGCCAGTACAATGACCTCGCTGGGACCCGCAAAACTGTCGATATCCACAATGCCAAAGAGTTCCTTTTTGGCCAGTTGCACATAACTGTTTCCCGGCCCGACAATTTTATCAACTGCCGGAATTCTCTGCGTGCCAAACGCCATTCCCGCCACCGCCTGCGGACCTCCGATGGCATAAATTTCCCGTATACCCAGCCGCCCGGCGGCGGCCAGCACCGCCGGAGAAATCGCGCCGCTGCGCATCGGACTGCAAATACAGATACTCTCCACCCCGGCTACCTGTGCGGGTACTACGCTCATGACCACCGTTGACGGGTAGGCGCCGGCACCGCCTGGAACATAGATTCCCACGCGTTTTAACGGTTCATAGCGCACCGCTAACTGGGCCGCTTCACTGCCGGCTCCCATGGGGCGAATCGGTGCCGGTGCCGCCGCCAGCATGGCCTGCTGATATCTGCGGACATTGGCAATGGCCATGTCCAGAGCCGCAATAAATTTCATATCCGCCTGCGCCAGGGCTACATTAATTTGCCGCTCCGGTACCCGCAGATCGTCTAACGCAAACGTCGGATGATCAAAACGCCGAGTATATTCAACAATAGCCGCATCGCCGCGCCGGTGAACATCCGCAATAATGTGCCGCACTTGGCCGCACAAACTCTCCGGCGTCGCATCCAGCCCCGCCAAAAGCAGCGGCGTGAGCGATAAGCGTTCCTTGATGTGCGAAAGTTTTTCCTGTCCATCGGCCTGATCCGCCCGGACAATCGGGATCACTCGCATCGCATTCCACACTCCAATTTGCACCCACCGCGTTTACACCATGGCATTCGCCCGTTGGCTCCATCGCTCATGATGCCTGGCCCGCGGCGCGCCGGAATACACGTTGTTCAGGTCCTTTTCCGGGCGTGCCGGAATGTCAACCCTGCACCCATACAGTATCCGTGGACGGATTATAACTGTTTTCAGAGTAAAAAGTAGCAAGAGTTAATTAGCAACGGTGGTTTTGCCAGTATTTGAGTTGCGCCTCCAATTGTTTTTTTCCTCCGGCGCCAGCCGATTGATACGCCGCCACAACATGATTCGCCCCCAAAATCTCCAGCACATCCGCACCGATCTGCGGCGCTAGTCGCTGCATGGCCTCCAGCGGCAAGTCCATAAGTTTTTTAAGCCCCCGTTTTTCGCATTGTTTCACCATGGCCCCGACGATCTGATGGGCGGTACGGAATGGCACGCCTTTTTGTACCAGATATTCCGCCAGCCCCGTGGCATCCAAAAATCCCTCCTCCAGCCGCTGGGCGATGAAAAACTCTTTGATCACGGCGGTTTGCACCATCGGGACGGCAATCTGCAATGACAATTCGACCGCATCAAAGGCCGCAAACAGCCAGCGTTTGTCCTCCTGCATGTCACGGTTGTACGCCAGCGGCTGACCCTTGAGCATGGTCAAAAGCGCCACAAGCTGACCATAAACTCCGCCAGTGCGACCCCGAATGAGTTCCAGCATATCCGGGTTGCGTTTTTGCGGCATCATGCTGCTGCCGGTGGTGAACTCATCCGCAATGCGAAGAAAATTAAATTCGGTGGAGCTGTATAAAATCCACTGTTCCGCCCAACGTGACAGGTGCATGGCGATCATGGAAAGCGCAAAAGCGAACTCCACGACAAAATCCCGATCACTGATGGAATCCAGAGAATTCGCCGTTACATCCGTCATGCCCAATTGCCGCGCGACCTGCAACCGGTCAATGGCCAGCGTGCTGCCAGCCACCGCGCCGGATCCCAGCGGGCTGATATTGGTACGCTTGCGGCAATCCGCCAGACGTCCCCGATCCCGCTGCAACATCTCCACATACGCCAGGAGCTCATGGCCGAAAAGAATAGGCTGCGCACGTTGCAGATGTGTATACGCGGGCATAACCACATCCCCATCTTGTTGTGCCAGCGCAATAAAGGCGTTCTGTAATTTGGTAAGCCGTTGCTCCATGGTATCAATAGCCGCCACACACCAGAGCCGGATATCCAGCGCCACTTGATCATTGCGCGAGCGCGCCGTGTGCAGTTTCCGTCCCGGATCACCCACCCGTTGAATTAACGCCGCCTCGACCGCCATGTGAATATCTTCCTGCCGTTGATCAAATTGGAAGCGTCCCGCCCGTATATCATCAAGAATACTATTGAGACCTTTGCGAATGGCGGCCAGATCCGCGGGAGAAATTAAACCGACCGAACGTAACATCTCCGCATGTGCCAGCGAGCCGCGAATATCCTGCTCCGCCAGGCGGTAATCAAAGGACAGCGATTCCACAAATTTTTCCGCCAACGGATCCGCCGCCTTACCAATACGCGTCTGCCAGGCTTTAACCGGGGTGGTAACGGCGAAAGCGGATTGTCTCTTGGGAGAGGTTCCCGGCCGTTTTTTAATTGTTATTTTTTTCATAGTTCCTATTCTCCTTTGATTAACGATGGCTTTTACCACGGTACCCTTTCCTTTGTGGCGCCCTCGCGGCTGACCGCTAATCTCCAGGCTCCAGCACCGCCATGAAGGCTTCCTGGGGGATTTCCACCTGACCTACCTGTTTCATGCGTTTTTTACCGGCTTTTTGTTTTTCCAGCAATTTGCGTTTGCGGCTCACGTCGCCGCCGTAACATTTGGCTGTGACATTTTTACGCATGGCGCTGATGGTTTCCCGCGCAATGACGCGCGCCCCGACCGCCGCCTGCAGGGGCACTTCAAATAAATGCTTACCGATTTCCTGTTTAAGCTTGCGGATAATGGCCCGGCCCCGCGATTCGGCCTTGGAGCGATGAACAATGAGGCTCAAAGCGTCAATGGCCTGCGCGTTAACTAGAATATCCATCTTCACGAGTTCATCGGCGCGGAAACCGGTGAGTTCGTAATCCAGGGTGCCGTAGCCGCGGGTAGCGGTTTTCAGGCGGTCAAAAAAATCAAAAATCACTTCCGCCAGCGGCATATCGTATTCAATAATGACGCGGCTGGGGCCGAGATATTCCGTCTTTTTATATATACCCCGGCGATCCTGACATAATTTGGAAATATCACCGATGTTTTCCGCCGGCACAATAATGCTGGCGCGAATCATCGGCTCGCGGATTTCCCGCACCTTGCTTAAATCCGGCAGCATCGAGGCGCTGTCAATCATTTTGACCGTGCCGTCATTGAGTAAAATTTCATAGGGAACGGTGGGGGCCGTTTGCACGACCTGCACATGCTGCTCTCGTTCCAGGCGCTCCTGCACAATTTCCATGTGTAAGAGGCCTAAAAAGCCGCAACGGAATCCAAAGCCCAGGGCATCGGAGGTCTCCGGTTCAAAGGTGAATGAAGAATCATTGAGGCGGAGTTTTTCGAGGGCCTCGCGCAGTTGGGTATATTCGGTATCCGGGCCGGGATAAAAATCACAATACACCATCTGCTTGGGCGGGCGATAACCCGGAAGCGCTTCCGCGGCCGGGGAGTTGGCATCGGTAATGGTGTCGCCAATGGTTACATCGCTGAGGGTTTTAATGTTGGCGACCAGAAATCCGACTTCTCCAGCTTCCAAAGAATCAACATGCGTGGGGCGGGGGGCGAATTTACCCAGATCGGTAATCTGATAAATCCGCTGCTCGCCCATCAAGCGGATTTTCTGTCCGATAATAATTTTCCCATTCATGACCCGGATGTAAACAACAACGCCGCGATAATCATCATATTTGCTGTCAAAAATTAAGGCTTGCAGCGGTTGCTCGGCATGTCCCCGCGGGGCCGGAAGCCGCAGACAAATGGCGCGCAATAATTCTTCCACGCCCAGTCCGGTTTTGGCGCTGATGTGGACGGCGGATAGCGCGTCAATTCCCAGTACGTGCTCCATTTCCTCCGCGACTTCATCGGGCCGGGCGCTGGGAAGGTCAATTTTGTTAATCACCGGAACAATTTCCAGCCCCGCTTCAATGGCGGCATAGGCGTTGGCTACGGTCTGCGCCTGCACCCCTTGGGTGGCGTCCACGAGCAACAGCGCCCCTTCACATGCTTGTAGGGCCTTGGCTACTTCATAATGAAAATCGACGTGCCCCGGCGTATCAATAAGATTGAACATATACAGGCGGCCATCCATGGTGTATGGTACGGTTACGGCGCTGGCCTTAATAGTGATGCCGCGTTCGCGCTCCAGGTCCAGATCATCCAGAAACTGGGCCTGCATATCGCGCTGGGTAATGGCGCCGGTGCGTTCCAGAATACGATCCGCCAGTGTTGATTTACCGTGGTCAATATGGGCCACAATCGAAAAGTTGCGTATATCCATGCGTTTTGGCGCGCCTTACAATACAGGGCACTCTTGGCCCGCTATGAATTTAATTATAACTTGCTTTGGCAAATCGTGATGGCTGCGGAAAGAAAATGCGGATTTTCCAGAATGGTGGCAAAGCCGCGCGGCAACCGCGCACAACCGGAAAGTGCCGCAATCAGGCGGTGTCCGGTCCACACCAGCACGGTCTGATGCCAACCGGGGTCGCTGACGCTGTGCAGCGAGAAATAGGCCTGCAGGAATGCCTGCGCCTCCGGGGAACGAATCTGCCCGTCGTTATCCACACACCAGTTCAAAAATACGTCCACCACATCTTCATGCGCAAAGCCGGCTTGGCAATAGCCCCAATCCAACACGGATACAATTTGATGGTCCGCATCCGTCAACACCGCATCGGGTGTTAATGCCCCATGCCGGTAGGTGGTGCATTCCACGGAAATATCGGTCAATTGTTGAATCAATTTTTCGATTTGCTCCGCTTTGAGCACTTGTTTCACCACATCATAACCCGGTGCGGGGTGCGCCAGTAAGCACTGCAACCGCTGCGCCAATTCGCGCGCCGTAACCGTCTTGGCGGGCCGCTCTTGGCTTAATAGTCGATGCAGCCATGCCAAACGTAATCCCAAATGGCTTAAATCCTGAAGACTCCAGCCTGTTACGGCCAGAGCCTGCCCTGCCGGTTGTGTACTGATCATCAGATGCGATCCTTGCGGGCCGGCGGCAACCCATTGGGTTTCCGGGCTGCTGGCATGGAGCGCCCTGGCCACGGGAAATCCCGCCTCGCCCAGCCGCGCTGTTAAGGCGCCGGATGACTGGAGTACGGCGGTGTCAAAGGTCGCGGGAAATAACAAAAGCAGGAACTCCCTCTGGCCGACGGTAAGAATTTCAAAACATTCTGCCTGTCGCCCCCGGGTAATTTTGCGGAAGCGCAGTACCCGCCCAATATCATAATGCCGCTCCACCAATCCATTGAGCAGATATGCGGTTCGATCATCCATGCGGCTATCATCCTTCTAACGTCAGGTTGCAGGTCGCGGCACCATCCGGCTTCCGCTTCCCGTACCGCCCAATCCACGCCGGTTAGCGGTAACTGCTCTATTTTTCTCTGTCTTTCGCGGCGACGACTCCAACGATACCAGCGGCGGTACTTGGACTCGCCTGTTGGGTACTGTATCATCAAACGTGCTTGGCGCTCAAATTCACCACGGATGCTCCGCCATCTGTGCATGACAGTTGCACCTTTACCGTCTTATGAGTAATCTTTTCGGCGCGTCGTAATGTTGGCGGAACTACGACTGCGAATAGATATGGCGCGTTTTGATGGAACGGGTGGAAAACTCTGTAGGCTGAAGATGGGCGGCAGCCTGCCATGGAGGAACAAAATTATGGGTTTGGCGGCTCGGCGGTGGTATGGTGATGCGGGGCATGGATTGCAGCGTAGCGTACCGGTTGGTTTGGCGGTGGCCGCGATTATGATGTTGGCGCATCCCTGCGCCGCGGCAGTGCCCGCAGTGACCATGCCGACCGGGCCGGTTTTGAATACCGGCAGTACCGCGTGGATGATGGTATCAGCGGCATTGGTGATGTTTATGATTCCGGGGCTGGCATTGTTTTATGCCGGCATGATTCGGAAGAAAAACGTGCTGGCTACCATGATGCACTCATATACCGCCCTGGCGGTGGTGTGTCTGCAATGGATTGTCGTAGGCTATATGCTGGCATTTGGTAAAGATCAGCATGGTCTTATTGGTTGGCAGCCAAGCGATATTTTCTTAATCGGGATGAATCCCCGGCATCTGGTGCTCCAGGGTGGAACGTACATTCCGGAAACGGTTTTCTGCATGTTTCAGGCCATGTTCGCCATGATTACGCCCGCGGTGATCGCCGGTTCTGTAGCCGAACGTATGAAATTCAAATCGTTTGTCCTTTTTTTACTGTTGTGGAGTACGCTGGTTTATGATCCGCTGGCGCATTGGGTCTGGGGCGGTGGCTGGCTGGATACCATGCACGTTGCGGATTTTGCCGGCGGCACCGTGGTCGAAATTGCGTCGGGTTTTTCCGGTCTGGTTATGGCGATATTCCTGGGCCGCCGGTTAGGGTATCCCACGCAGGTGCTGCAACCAAGTTCCTTGGCGCTTACGCTGACTGGTGCGGGAATTCTCTGGTTCGGATGGTACGGTTTTAACGCCGGTTCCGCCGGGGCCGCCAATACGGTCGCCGGTGCGGCATTTCTCAATACCACCATCGCGGCCGCCGCGGCTGGTGTGACGTGGAATTTTGTAGAGTGGGTGCATCATCGTCGGCCTTCGACACTGGGCCTGGCATCCGGCATTGTGGCGGGGCTGGTGGCCATTACACCGGCGTGTGGTTTTGTGGCGCTGTGGTCGGCCCCCATTATTGGCATATTGGCGGGGTTGATATGTTATCTGGCGGTGCAGTTCAAGAGTATCATGGGATATGATGATTCGCTGGATCCGTTTGGCGTGCATGGCGTAGGTGGTTTTTTGGGCATGTTGCTTACTGGGGTATTTGCGGTGGCCGCCGTCAATGGTGTACGCGGAATCGTGGCTGGCAATGACCATCAATTGCTGGTGCAACTGATCGCCGCTGTGGCCGCAGCGCTGTATGTCGTGCTGGGCACAGCCGTAGTCGGATTTATTGTTGATAAGACCTTTGGTCTGCGCGTTTCGGAAATCGTAGAGACTGAAGGATTGGATCAGGGAATTCATGGCGAAAGCGGCTGGGATATTGGGGCTATGCCGGAAATGGCCATCATGGCTCCGTCCGATACCCCATCCGGATCGAGCGTCACCAACTGAAGGTGTGGCTAACGGCTCGTGGATGGTAGGCTAATAATGTCTGCGGCAGGCTTTTGGCCATGCCTTTGGTGCGGTGGCAAACAGGAAAGTGTACCCCACCAGAAGAATGCCGGAGTTAGAGTTTACTGGTGAATGGTTACGATTTTTGATATTGTAAATTGTATAGGAGTAACAAATGAAGTTAATTGTCGCTATTATTCAACCATTTCGTCTGGATGCCGTCAAACAGGCTCTGACCGATGTGGAAGTTTTTCGCCTGACGGTCAGCGATGTGCAGGGCTACGGTCGGCAGAAAGGGCACACGGAGTATTTCCGCGGCCAGGCGATGCAGGTCAATCTGATTCGCAAGGTCCGTCTGGAAATAGCGGTCAACGAAGCGTTTGTGCAGCCCACTATTGACGCGATTGTAAAAGCCGCCCGCAGTGGTCCCAACGGCAAAGGACAGGTGGGCGACGGGAAAATTTTTGTCTTGCCGCTGGACAATGTCGTCCGGGTCAGCGATGGAACTCTTGGCGGCGAAGCGATCTAAGTACCCGCAGGCTAATAAGTACTACAACGGGCCACCGGCACCGCCGATGCAACCGCAAATCGTATGGCGCGCAATGGGGCGTTTTTGTGTACGGAACAGTGACGCACGGTAGCGCCGTGCGCCACGCCAAGCCGAGGTGAAGAAAACCCGCACCAGATGCACGAAACGCTTATCTATTAAGCCAACGGGGACGACGGGGCTCGAACCCGCAACCACCGGATCGACAATCCGGTGCTCTAACCAATTGAGCTACGTCCCCTGGGCTTTCCAGAGACCATCATCTTACGGACAATCCGGACAAATTGTCAAGAATATGACAGATTCTGTCATTCGGCCTGCTCATGCTATAATGATTTAGATGATTGCAACCTGTGATGACAGATGTGTTGCTGGTACTGTCCCCGCGGCGGGTAAGGAATATCATGAGGCGGCAGATGGCGGCGAAAAAGAATCTTCTTGTGCGTGAATTGCGTGACGGTCAAAGGGTTCATTTTAAGTGGTTCTATTCCACGGTTTTCGCCATTCTCCATGTGCTGGCACTGGTGGCGCTGCTGCCGATGTTTATTCATGTGTCTTCGCTCGTGGTCTTCTTCGTGATGGCCTGGATTGCCGGCGGACTGGGGATCACGCTCGGTTATCACCGCCTCCTTACGCACCGCAGCTTTGTGACCTATAAACCCATAGAATATATGCTGACTATTTTTGCTTGTCTTTCCTGGCAGGGTGGTCCGATTCAATGGGTGGGTACGCACCGCCTGCACCATACGCAGTCCGATGAACCTGGAGATCCGCATTCTCCGCGCGATGGTTTTTCGTGGTCCCATCTGCTTTGGATTATCCATTCCTCCCGCATCGGAGATGATCCACTGAAGCTCACCAAAGATATTCAACGCGATCCCGTCCTTTGCTTCATTGATCGTTACTGGTATGTGCCGCAATTTATTCTCGCGGCTATTTTATTGGGCCTCGGTTGGAAGTGGCTGGGCTCGGCGATGGGGGGGGTATCATGGGTCCTCTGGGGGGTATGTGTTCGCACCGTGGTCATGTATCACGCCACCTGGTTTGTCAATTCGGCCGCGCATAGTTGGGGCTACCGTAACTTTGAAACCACGGATGACTCCCGCAACAACTGGTGGGTGGCTTTGATGTCCTTCGGCGAAGGGTGGCATAATAACCACCACGCCCAGCAGCGCTCGGCCGCCCATGGTATGCGCTGGTATGAACTTGATGTCACCTATCTGACCATTTTGCTCATGCATGTCTGTGGTCTGGCCTGGAAAATTGTCAAGCCCCGGCGGCCCGGAACCAATGCGCACTAAAGGCCGATGCGTACGCCTTGGCTCCGCGGGATAATGTGATACAATTGCAACTTGTAAATTGAAAGGATTTCTTATGCAATTAGCACAACGGCTTGATCAGATCAGTGAATCCATAACCCTGGCGGTAACCGCGCGGGCCAAGGCGCTCAAAAAGCAAGGCGTGGATGTAGTGAGTTTTGGGGCCGGCGAGCCGGATTTTGATACCCCTTCTGCCATCAAAGAGGCCGCCATTGTGGCTTTACGCGCCGGAAAAACCAAATATGAACCCACCGTCGGTACGCCGGAAGCCCGCCAGGCCATTGCCGAAAAACTTTCCCGCTTTAACAAACTAAATTATTCGCCGGAACAGATTATCGTATCCGTCGGCGGTAAACATTCGCTATACGTGGCGTTCATGGCGGTTTTGAACCCCGGCGATGAAGTCCTCATTCCGGCTCCGTATTGGGTCAGCTATCCGGAAATGGTCAAACTTGCCGGTGGCGTGCCGGTTATTGTTCGCGGCGAACCGGCGCGGGATTTCAAAATCACGCCGCAGCAGCTCGCCGCCGCCATTACCCCGCGCACCAAAATGTTGATTATTAATTCCCCGAGTAATCCCGGCGGCCATACCTATACGCCTGCGGAATTGGAAAAGCTGGCGGAAGTGATCAAGCCGCACCCGGACATCTGGGTGTGCAGCGATGAAATTTATGAGCGATTATTATTTGGGGATCAGAAAACCTGCTCTTGGGCAGCCTTGGATTGGGACGCGTGGAAAGACCGTACGATTACCTGTAACTGCTTAAGTAAAACCTATGCCATGACCGGTTGGCGCATCGGGTATACCGGCGGCCCCAAACCCCTTATTGCCGCCATGAACAAGCTCCAAAGTCAAATGACCAGCAACATCACCAGTTTCTGTATGCCGGCCATTGTGGAGGCGTTAAGCAATCCCGCTATGGAAATTGAAGTGGAAAACATGCGCCAGGCCTTCGAGACCCGTGGCAAGCATATCTGGCGGCGGCTCAATACCTTGCCGGGCATTACGTGCGTGCGGCCCACCGGGGCCTTTTATGTATTCCCAAGCATCACGGGCGTCTTGGGTAAAGCGTTGGGAAAAAGCGGTGTCAAACCCAAAGATGCCATTGAATTTTCGCGTGTGGCCCTGGAGGAAGCGCATGTGGCGCTGGTACCGGGCAACGATTTCGGATTTTCCGATCATGTCCGTTTGAGTTTCGCCACGAGCATGGAACAAATTGACAAGGGTATGGACCGCCTGGCCGACCTGCTGTCCGCATAGGAGCCGCTCCGGGTATATGCGACTATATGATCGATGGTCACCGGAACCCCGGACCGCAGACGTCCCGCCTGCCCGCCGTGCCGACCGGATGTCGGCGGTCCACACGGTCCAACTGCGCCGTAGCGTATTTTTACAGATAAAACCTCCGGCTTGCCGGGTGCTGCGAAACCTGATTTTTTCAGTCCTCGTTTTATCCTGTCCCGCTAAATTCCTTCCGATGCGTTTGGAGCCATTGCTCCCAAGGGCCTGAGTGTTGCGGGAATTTCTGGCCGGTTTGAATGGTTAAATCATTCCAAGCAGCCTGCACAATCGCGACGTTACGGTCATCGAGCGCGTTGATCAGCGTTTCAATAACCAGCCGTGTTTTATAGGCTTGGAGGGCTTTGGCCGCATCAATGCGCACCTGCGCATCGGCATCATTTTGCAGACACTTAATTAAATCGGGAATCAAAACCGGATTTTTCACATGCGCTGCGGCCATCGCGGCGCACCAACGCACGAACTTGGATTTATCGGTCAGGCCCCGTTCCAAATCCGGCGCCACGGACGCTTGCCCGGAGGTACCCAAAGCCAGCATCGCCTGCCCGCGTACCAACGGCGAGGGAGAATTTTCCGCCAGGCGATAAGCATCCATATAGGGCTTTTCGTGGCCCCATTTTTGTTGGGACATCCAGGCAATGGCTTCGCGCTGGGTATCAGGATTATCCGTGGCGAAAAGATTACGGGCCTGATTCATCACGGAATGTCCGCCTTGCACCCGCTTAAGCCAATGTTGCACCAAGGTGTTGAAATTTTGGGGATCGCTGTTACTTGATGAACAGCCCGCCAACAACATCAGCCCGACGCCGACTGCCGTGATTATGCTCCAAGCCGACCGTCGGCGTGCGGCGTGCGGCCCCGGGTTTGTGCTTTGTTTCATCATGCTTCCGTTGTTACCGTTTCCAGAATTTCCGGGTCGACCCATACCGGCTGGGAAATGGACCGACCAAGAAACCGATTGGCCAGACTTTCAAAACGCTGGCCCTGATCCGTGACATAACACATCAGTGTACCGCCTTCGGGCGCAGCGCCACGCAGTGCCGCCATTGTAGTGAGATTTTCCCGAACCACCAACGCGGTCTGCTCGGCGGAATCCACCAGCGTCGTGAGCGGCCCCATCAGGCGGCTGATGGTTTTGGCGTAAATGGGATAATGCGTGCAACCGAGAATCAGCGCCGGCGGATTGAGCGATTTAAGCGGCGTTAAATATTCTGTCAATACCGCCTGCACAATGGGGCTGTCCTCCGCCCGACCTTCTTCAATCATGGGCACCAGCAACGGACAAGCCCGCCCAACCAGGTGTACCGCCGAATCACGCCGCCGCACCGCTTGCACATAGGCCTGGCTGGCAATGGTGGCCTCGGTCGCCAGCAGGCCGACAGCACAATCCCCCGTGGGCCGCTGGCGGCGGGCCACACGCACCGCCGCCGCGGCGCCAGGTTCCAGTACGCCGATTAGCGGTACGGGAAATTCCTCATGTAACTGCTGCAAAGCCGTCGCGCTGACCGTGTTACACGCCACCACCAGGAGCTTGGGCTTCATCTGCATAAGGAATCGCAGGCATTGCCGGGCAAATTGCAGCACGGTGCGCGGCGACTTGGTGCCATAAGGCAGCCGTGCGGTGTCCCCAAAATAAATCAGTGATTCCGCCGGTAACTGCCGATGCAATGCCTGCACGACGGTCAGTCCCCCCAAGCCTGAATCAAATACCCCGATGGGACGTTGCGCGTCGCGGGTGCTGTCAGATTGTTCCTTCATGACTATCATACTATCAGGATTTTATACATTTCGCATCCGCCCTTGCGCCTTGGGAAATCCATACACGCCGCACGTAGTCCCGTCGACCCAATGCCACTGCGCTCATGGACCGGAGTATAACGTGCCGTCCATTTTATCGTCGCGCCTGCCACCGTCCCACAGCCGGAAAGGCAGCCGTCATGCCGATAAACCCACCACGTCGGCGTTTTACTGCAGTAAATTCAGCAAAATGGCGTCATGCCGAGAGGCTATCATTGCGCGGGCGGCTCCGACCTCGGCGTGCCGACTGCAACGCTTGGATCTGGCGTCTTCCGCGTGCCGCGAGTGGCCAACAACGCCTGAAGTTGTGAACGCCTGCATACGCCAAAGTGCCGATAAATATCCTGCACGTACTCCTGTACGGTATACTTACTTAGGTTCAATATTTCCGCGATCCGCTGAATATCCATCCCCTGCAAAAGAAGCGGTAATACCCGCGAAAGCCGTGGCGGGAGGCCCGTAGAAACGGGCGACTCATCAGTGGCTATATTTGATCGCGCCAGTTCCTCCTGAATCACTTTTACAACCACCGGATACTTCACTGAAAATTGCCGTGCCCGCTGGTCGATGGCGATGGCCGCCACCAGCCGTACCAGTTCACGCACAGTATCCAACGGCAACTTGTCGATAGGAATCATTCGCTTTTTCCGTCTCAACTAAGTAAATGATCAGCTTCACGCTAATTTGTGGGCGTGACAGATCATTAACTATTATATACCCCCGACACCAGTTCACAACCAAACTGGTTCTACTCGGGTGTGCCAGTTTTTATCGGGAAGCCGCAAGCCGAGTAGCGCTGGTTGGCGGTTATTGCCGGATCGTGGAGGAATGCTGCCTGCGTTCAAGGCCAGCGGTACGTAACGCAGGCATCTTGCCTGCCCCTCGTCATCTTGGAGGAACTCGCAATCCCGATAAAAATGGGCACACCCTTCTACTCTCTACTCTCTACTCTCTACTTTCTTAACCCGCTACTCTCTACGCCGCCTCCACGGCGTATCCCCTAAATTTAAGGAATTGTGCAAAAAAAACAGCTCGGTATACTTCTTGGCGTCAAAGCGGCTGCCGCTCTTTGGGATTGTAAAAAAGCGGGCCGGTTTCGGGTGTTAAAATATAAGGAGATGTCTACATGTCACGTAACAACAACTCGCTGAACTCCATGAATCGCGTGGTTAACCGGAAATCCATATCCCGACGGCTGCTTGCGCTCGCCGCCGCAGCGGTGCTGGCCGCCGGCGGCTGGGCCGGTGCGAATCTCCACGCCGCTACTACACAAACCTGGGCACCGGGCGGTGTAGATGCCTCGGGCAATTGGGACACAACTACCAATAATTGGAATCCGGGGCAGACGACTTGGACCAACACCAATGTTGCCGCCTTCGGCCTCGGTGGCAGCAGCTCGGAAACCGTGACGATCGATACCACGGGCATCGCCGCCAGCGGATTGACGTTTAATGCGATGGGCTCTGGTGCTTCCTACACCATCGCTGCCACCGGTGCGGATGCATTAACCCTTGCCAACAGCAGCGGTGTGAACATTATCATGAATGCCAGCGCCACCATTAGTGCGCCGGTAACGTTTAACAACAGCGTCACTCTATCGGGCAGTGGTGCGCTTACATTGAGTGGTGACACGAGCTTCGTTGGCACAGATTCGGTTCAAATTGGGAACGGCAGCACGTCATCGGTGCCAACCCTAATCGTCTTTGGTGGCGGCGGAACCGGCAACCCATCCCAGATCATCTTTGACAGCGGTACTTTTAAGTTTGCAAACACCGGAATGGGATTTAACCAGCCGGTGATCTCGACGGATAATGGAAGTGCCGTAACGAACACCTTTGACGCAGGCGGTGCGGGATTATCACAGGATATTCAGAGCACCATCACCCAATCCGGAGCCGACACGTTTGTCCTGCGGGACGGCACCATATATCTTACCGCCAACAATTCCACCACCTTCACCAAAGGAACGTTGCAAATCGGCAACGGTTCGCTGGCGACAAATGTGCTCTTTGGCTACCAGCAAGTCAGCGGAAGCACCAATGAAAATCTACCGGCCACCGGCGTGGGTATCACGCTTGACGGTGCGTCATTAACCCAGGCCAGTACCACCGGTCCGAACAACGAAACTTTGGATAGCGTTTCCTTCCCCATCACCAACAGCATAACTCTCCTTGGTAGTGGTGATGCCATTAACGCCGGTACGAATTCCGCTGTTAGCCCGTTGACCATCTCCGGCAACTTGTCCGGCTCGGCTCCTCTGGCGATTAATAACGATGGTTCCACCGAAAACGTCATTCTTTCCGGCAACAACACGGGCTTCTCCGGCGTAGCCGTTCACGGGCCTGATGGAAGAAGCGAAGGTGTGGGCCGTCCGGCGAGGTGGTTGTTGACGGTCTGATACAGGAACTCAAAGACGTTGCGTTG
>JBMFGW010000020.1:0-39754 GCA_049977145.1 Phycisphaerae bacterium | reverse complement strand
CTGGCGGCTTGGCCTGAAAGTAGAAAATAGAAAGTAGACCGCAGGTGGGTCTTCCAGCAAGCGCCAGCAACTCTTTTATTCCAGCCCTATTTGCTCTACTGTTCAACTCTCTACTTTTCGCCTGCTCTCGGCGGCAGCCGCCGCCGCAGCCGCCCAAAACAACTTGGCCCTCTTGGCCCCCTTGAACCAAATCCGCTGCTATCAAGGCTTTTCTCAACTTGCCGAACTTGGCCCCCTTGCCTCCCTAACTTGCGCATCTTCTTGAGTGGGAGATTCATTTGCAGTTATTTGCAGATAGCTGGCCAAATCCCAGTTCGCGCGGTAGCATACTCCATGGGTAAGTGGTGACATGTAGTTATTTTTTTGAAAGGGTGTCGCATGGTTGATTCAGTTCAAATTGTCAGCAACGGGAAAACTTACTCCTATCCGGTGGTTACAGGTACGGAGAATGAACGCGGCATCGACATTGGCCGTCTGCGATCCGATACCGGTTTGATTACGCTTGATCCCGGTTACGGCAATACCGGGTCGTGCAAAAGCGCCATTACGTATATTGACGGCGATAATGGCATCTTGCGCTACCGCGGCATCCCCATTGAGGAATTTGAACAGGCCCCGGACTTTATTGAAGTCGCCTGGATGCTGATTTTTGGCCGCCTGCCGAATAAAACCGAAAGAGATCGCTTCGGAGATCGGTTGACCGCCAATGCGCATCTGCATGAATCCATGAAGCATACCTTTGAAGGATTCCCGTCGAATGCCCCGCCCATGGCGATTACGTCGGCAATGATCAATACCCTGGGATGTTTTCATTCGGAATTCTATTCGCTGACCGATGAAATGCAGTTGGAGGAGGTTGCGGCGCGGTTGATCAGCAAAATTCGCACCATTGCGGCGTTTACCTATAGAAGAGTTAACGGGTTGCCATATATTTATCCTGATGACAAAATGCGCTACTGCGCCAACATGCTGCACATGATGTTTTCCAAGCCGTATGAGCAGTACCTGGCCGATCCGGAAATTGAAGACGCATTGAACCTGATTTTTATTCTTCATGCGGACCATGAGCAAAATTGCTCTACCAGTACGGTGCGCATGGTTGGCAGCAGCAAGGCCAATTTATTCGCCAGTGTTTCCGCCGGCGTCTGCGCACTCTGGGGGCCACTGCATGGCGGAGCTAATGCGGAAGTACTTGGAATGTTGGAAAAAATTCACCACGGCGGGTTAACCGCGGAAAAATATATTGCCCTGGCCAAGCAAAAAGACAGCAATGTGCGTTTAATGGGTTTTGGCCACCGTGTGTACAAAAATTATGATCCGCGGGCCAAAATGCTCCAGAAAACTTGTGAAACCGTTTTGCAAAAGCTCAACCGCCAGGACCCCTTACTGGATATTGCCCGGAAATTGGAAGAACTGGCGCTGGCTGATGATTACTTTGTCAGCCGTAAACTTTATCCCAATGTTGATTTTTATAGCGGTATTATTCTGCGCGCCATTGGCATTCCGATCAATATGTTCACCGTGATGTTTGTCATCGGGCGGTTGCCGGGATGGATCGCGCACTGGAAGGAACAGCACGATGATCCGACCGCTAAAATTGCCCGCCCGCGGCAGATCTACACCGGAGCGGTGAATCGCCATTATGTGCCGATCAAGCAACGCTGAAGATTGATCCAGGGAACCTGTTTATGGGCGCGGCGCGCGTGTATGACCAGCCTTGAATTACCCATGCTTCACCGCGTAATTATAACGCCGCGTTCACCGCTGCGCATGGCGGTGGATCGCTTTATAGCCAATCGACTGGCGGTTGTGGGGATGGCCGGACTGGGGCTGTTTGTTCTGGTCTGCTATGGCACACTGCCTTGGACGATACACTCATTTAACCAGCAGAATCTCAGCGCGGCGTTGCAACCCCCGTCTGGGCGGCATTGGATGGGTACCGATGCCTTGGGCCGCGACTTACTTTCACGTTTTTTACTCGGCGGCGCGATCTCTTTGCTTATTGGTGTATTTTCCGCGATAGTCGCGGTGGGCATTGGGCTGACGGTGGGTCTGATTTCCGGCTATGTCGGTGGGCGGCTGGATGCACTGCTGATGCGGGCGGTGGACGTACTGTATGGATTGCCTTACATTTTGCTGGTGATACTCTTGCGCGTGGCTTTGGTGGGCCGCGTATCGCATTTTCTGGCGGCCGCCGGTTTAGCGCAAGCGCAAGGTCTAGCGGGTATTATGGTGCTGCTGGTGGGTATAGGCGGCGTAAGCTGGCTGACCATGGCCCGGGTGATTCGCAGTCAAACCATGAGTTTGGTTAATCAACCTTATGTGGAAGCGGCCCGCGCCACCGGGGCCGGGCCTATGCGTATTCTTCTGCGGCATATTCTGCCCAATCTCATTGGTTCGGTGGCGGTGTATGCGGCCTTGACGGTTCCCAGTGCTATTCTCGCTGAATCATTTCTAAGTTTTTTAGGATTGGGCGTGCAGCCGCCGATTCCAACGTGGGGAAACTTGGCGGCTTCGGGCGTGCAAGCGATTAATCCGATTCATACGCAATGGTGGTTGATTACCTGGCCCTGTGTGGGTTTGACATTAGCGCTTTTATGCTTAAATTTTCTCGGAGATGCTCTGCGTGATGCGTTGGATGTGCGAACGCAATAATGGGTGTGATGCATTGGCGGTGCGAACCGGATAAAATTCCGGACGTACAATGGATGCGCCTCCCACTGCGGTCGGCGCGATATAAACGGGTGCATGAATGGATAATCGCTTTACGCTTAAAGATTTCATTTTCACCGTTTTATTATTACTGATTATTGGCGCCGCAATCTTGGCCATGGCGCAGTTCAATTACGTTAATGAGCAGGTGATCTCGTTATCCAAAGACATTAAAATGCTCAACGCGCAGCAGCTGGCCCAAACCCAATTACTCCAGCAAATTGCCCGGCGTGGGTTGCGGCTGCAGCCGGGCGGCGGCGGCACAACCGCAAAGACCGCACCAGAGGATATTCGGGAAACATTGCCTGATGGCGCCCGCTATGTCTACTACCCCAATCCGCCGCTGCTGCCGCATAATCCTTATTCGCGCCCGGACTATGCCCGGGGCGGCTGGCTGGTGGAAAACCTCGGAGAAAACCCGCATACACTGGCCCCGTATGTCGCGCGTGATCAGGGAGCCGCCATCGTTCAGAATTGGGTGCAGGAATCACTGCTGACCCGTGATCCCCTGACATTGCAATGGGACCCGTGGCTGGCGCGCAGTTACCGTATTTCTCCCAATGGTCTGAAAATTACCTTTAAAATTCGCCGCCGGGCTTGTTTCAGCAATGGCCATCCGGTAACGGCGCGCGATGTGGTCTTCAGCTACAACACCATCATGAATCCCGGAGTCGATGATGCCCCTGAGCGGGTGTATCTCAATGATGTTAAATCCTGCCGCGCGCTGGGCAAACGCACGGTAATTTTCACCTTCAAGCATCCTTATTTTAAGTCGCTGGAAGCAGTGGGGGGGATCAGCGTTATTCCGGAAAGCGTTTATAAATTCAAAAAAGCCAGTGAATTTAACAAACGTGGGCGGCTGCTGGTTGGCAGCGGGCCTTATATATTTGATAAATGGACCAGCGGCGAAATCGTCCTGGTGCGTAACCCGCGTTATTGGGGGCCTTTACCCACATTTAATCGTATTATTTATCGCTTTATCCAAAATCCGCAGGCCGCCTTGCAGGCGTTCCTCGGCGGGCAAATCGACACCGATGCCCCGCAGCCCTCGCAATGGATTAAATATACCCGGCAGCCGGGATTTACCCAAAAACACCATTGCTATAAGTTTCTGACCCCAGCGGCGGGCTACCGATTTGTCTGCTGGAATCTCAAAAAACCAGAATTTAAGGACCGGCGCACCCGCACGGCACTGTGCATGCTGGTGAATCGCAACGCCATTATCAGGACCTTTCTGCATGGACTGGCCCAACCCATGACCGGGCCATTTAATCCTCTTTCCCCGCAAAATAATCCGAACATTAAACCCATCCCCTATGACCCCGCAAAAGCCAGAATATTGCTGCGTCGGGCCGGATGGAAAATGGGACCCGATGGCATAGTGCGGCGGGATGGTAAACCGTTCAAGTTTCAAATTCTTCTGCCTTCGCGCGACCCCCTCATGGAGAATATCTGCGTTTATATGAAACAGCAGTTCGCCAAGGCGGGCGTTGCCATGCGCGTGCAGCCCCTGGAGTTCTCCGTCATGATTCAGAAGATTGATGATCGCCAATTTTCCGCTTTTTTTCTGGGCTGGACCGGCGGCATTGAAAGCGATCCGTATCAGATCTGGGATTCCGCCAGTTATGCGGATAAAGGGAGCAATGCCGGTGATTTTGACAACGCGCAGGCGGATAAGCTCATTGCCGAAGGGGAGCGGGAAATGAACACGGCCAAACGCATGGCCATTTGGCACCAATTCCAGGCCATTGTGTACCGTGAACAACCGTATATGTTCTTGTTTACCCCTGAAGCGTTGATATTTATCAACCAGCGGTTCCATAATACCGCACCGGTGGGCCAGTTCGGTCCGTTGGAGAGCAATTGGTTTGTACCCTTAAAATTGCAGCGCTATCGTTGAGAATCGCCGCGCTTAATCTGCGGCCACAAGATGGAATTTAAGCATGACCACGTATATCATTCGCCGCTTGCTGCTGATGATTCCAACCTTGTTGGGTATGACCTTTATGCTTTTTGCGGTGGTTCGGTTCGCGCCGGGCCTCACCACTGCGGGCGGGCAATTTTCCGCCGGCGTTATGCAATCCCGGCAGGCGCAAAAGCAGGAACAGGAAATTATGGAGCGGCGGCTGCATCTGGTGGATAAAAACGGTCATCCCATCAGTCTGCCGATGCAATATATCCTTTGGCTGACAAGTACCTGCGAAGGACATCTCGGTACATCCGTTGTGTATCAGGAACCGGTATTGACGCTCATTGAACAGCGGCTGCCGGTAACACTGACCATCAATGCCATCGCTCTGGCGGTCATTTATCTGGTCTCGATCCCCGGTGGGTTGCTTACCGCGTTGTATCAGGGGAGATTACTGGATCGGGGATATGGTTTTTTTTCGCTGGCATTGTATTCGCTTCCCGTTATATGGGTCGGGTCCACCTTGCTGGGGTTTCTTGCCAATCCGCAATATTTTAACTGGTTTCCCTCCGCAGGTTTGCATGCGACCAACACTGAAAGTATGACGTTCTTCCGGTACCTCGGTGATTATTTTTACCATATTGTCCTGCCGATTGTGTGTTTGGTATATAGCGGATTCGCATTTCTAAGCAAACAGATTCGTGGCTCGATTCTGGAGAATCTGCAACAGGATTATGTGCGTACGGCCCGCGCCAAGGGGTTGCCGAAATCCACGGTGTTGTTGCGGCATGTGTTCCGCAACAGTCTGTTGAATCTTATTACCCTGACGGGAATGTCGTTGCCGGGATTGCTTAGCGGCTCGGTAATCGTGGAGCAGATTTTTTCCATTAACGGCATGGGCCGTCTGGCCTATTCATCCACGCTGGCCAGTGATTTACCGGTAATTCAGGATTTGGCGCTGATCATGGGCGTGCTGACCCTGTTATCATATTTGGCTGTGGATATATGTTATCACATTGCGGATCCGCGGGTGACCTATGACTGACTTGACACTGCCGCGGTTGGATCAGACCCTGCCGACGGCCCCGCGCTCCTACTGGGGTTGGGTCGGCATAAGGCTGTTTCGCCCGCTGCTGGTGCGCCTGTGCACTGCGTATCTCGTGCTGCTGGTGCTGCTGGCCTTATTCGTTCCGCTGCTAGCCAATGGTCGCCCTTATACCTGTATCGTACCGGCGGTCGCGGGGCGTCCGGCGCTGCGTGGATATCCGCTGTTTCGTGATCTCAGCAGTGCGGATTGGATTCTGCTGGTGGTGGCGGCGGGCCTGGCGGCGCAGGGAATTTTTATCTTGGCCACGCGTCGGCATCCCCGACCGCGGCGTCGGCTGCGGCAACGTATGAGCCTGGTGCTGCTGACGGTGCTGGTCCTAGTGATTTCCTCGCTCATTGCGATCTTGCATCATAATCGCCTTGATGCCACGAATTATCAGCGCCTGGCGCGGCATGGAATCATTACGCAGGCAATTTTTCCACCCGTACCATGGGGCTACGCCGAAATGGAACCACTGGGGCAAAACCTCATTAACCAGCTTCCATCACGTCGGCATTGGCTGGGCACGGACGGCGATGGCCGGGATGAACTTTCGCGTTTGTTGTGGGGTGCGCGCATTGCCATGGGCGTGGGGTTCGTAAGCCAAATTATCGCGCTAAGCCTGGGGATTGTGGTTGGCGCCTTGACCGGATATTTTGGCGGAGTCTTCGACATCATCGGTATGCGGCTGGTGGAAATTGTCGAAGCAATTCCCTTGCTGTATCTGATTTTGATCTTCGTGGCGATCTACGGACGCCATATATTGGACATTATGGTTATTATAGGCCTTACCGGCTGGACGGGTTATGCGCGGCTGTTGCGGGCGGAGTTTCTTCGTATCCGCAATCTGGATTATGTGCTGGCGGCGCGCGGCGCGGGCATGCCGCTGTGGCGGGTGCTTTTCAAACACATGCTGCCCAATGGGGTTACGCCGGTGTTGGTATCGGCGGGATTTGGTCTGGCGGGCGCGGTGACCATCGAAGCCAGCTTGAGTTATCTTGGCGTGGGCGTGCAACCGCCGACGGCATCGTGGGGGGCCATGCTTAATGCCGCCGGCAATCCGGCAACAGTGTTTCGCTGGTGGCAGGCGCTGGGACCGGGAATGCTGATATTTCTTACCGTGCTGGCTTTTAACCTGATTGCCGAATCTCTGCGTGACGCTATTGATCCCACCACTATGGGCCGGAGATAACTGTGATGAATATGCCGCCTGTTAATACCGCTGTGCAACCGCTCCTTAGTGTCCGCAATCTTATGACCAGATTTGACACCTCCGCCGGTATGTTTAACGCAGTTGATGGCCTGTCTTTTTCCATTTACCCGGGCCAGACGCTGGCGCTGGTGGGCGAAAGCGGCTGCGGTAAAAGTGTTACAGCGCTATCTCTCATGCGGCTGGTGACCGATCCGGGGCGCATTATCGGCGGAGAGGTTCACATGGAAAATCGGGATTTGCTGTCCATTACTGAGTCGCAGATGCGGCGGGTGCGCGGCGGTAAAATCGCCATGATTTTTCAGGAACCCATGACCAGCCTCAATCCGGTATTTACCATTGGTTTTCAGATTATTGAGGCCATACAACTGCATCAGAAGGTTTCCAACGCGGCAGCGATTGCCATTGCTGAGAAATCTTTGGCGCGCGTGGGTGTGGCCGACGCGGGCCGACGCCTGCGTGATTATCCGCATCAGATGTCCGGCGGCATGAAGCAGCGCGTGATGATCGCCATGGCGCTGGTGTGCAATCCATCCCTGTTGATTGCCGATGAACCCACCACTGCATTGGATGTTACCATTCAAGCCCAAATTTTGGAGTTGCTCAATGAAGTACGCGCCGCCACAAATATGGCCGTCCTGCTGATCACGCATGATCTGGGTATTGTGGCGGAAAATGCCGATATTGTCGCCATCATGTATGCTGGCAGGATTGTGGAATTTGCCGCCGTGGGGGAGCTTTTTGGCAACCCGTTGCACCCCTATACCCGCGGCCTTTTGGCTTGTGTGCCGCGCCTGGGCCATGCGCATGAACGCCTGCCAGCCATTCCCGGTACAGTACCGAGTCCATTGGATTGGCCGCCGGGCTGCCGCTTTGAACCGCGCTGCACGCATTGTCAAGGGCCGGCGCGAGAGCGATGTCGGCGGGAAATGCCGCCGCTGAAGGAGGTTTCCCCCGGCCACTGGGTTGCCACATTTTCCGCGGTTGGATTCGATGGCGCAGCCGTTACCCCGCCGACGTCGGCTTTTCGGCGTGCGGATAAATGACCGGGCATGCGCGGGTGATAAAGTCAAACTTTAACAGTTGGCTGATTTGAATCTTTGGAGTGCCCCATGGAATTAGAGACCGTCCCAGCCGAACGCTTCGGCAATCCGACGCCCGGCGTCGTCCTGCTGGATGTAAAAGATTTGGCGGTGGCGTTTCCCATCCGCTCCGGCTTGCTGCAAACTATCAGTGGCCGCATTCAAGCGGTGAACCATATATCGTTGCAGATCAAACCGGGTGAAACGTTGGGCCTGGTAGGGGAATCCGGCTGCGGAAAAACCACCGCTGGACGGGCGATTTTGCGTTTAATTCCGTCTGGCGCCGCAGAGATCTCCGGGCAGGTGTTGTTTGAAGGAACGGATATTTACGCCACACGCCCGGCCAAACTGCGTTCTTTACGCCGTCATATTCAGGTTATTTTTCAAGATCCCATCGGCTCTTTAAATCCGCGCATGACTGTGGGTTCCATGATCGGCGAACCCCTGCTGGTGCATCGGCTGGTGCCTACGGCTGCGATTCCCGCGCGCGTGGCCGCGCTTCTTGAGAAGGTTGGATTTTCCGCCGATGTCATAAACCGTTATCCGCATGAATTCTCCGGCGGCCAGCGCCAGCGCATCGGCATTGCTCGGGCTTTGGCCTTGAATCCGAGGCTTATTGTGTGTGATGAGCCGGTTTCCGCATTGGATGTGTCCATTCAGGCTCAGGTGCTGAATTTGTTAAGTGATCTGCAAACGGAAATGGGATTATCGTATCTTTTTATTGCCCATAATCTGGCCGTGGTGGAACATTTTTCCGATCGCATCGCCGTGATGTATTTGGGAAGAATTGTCGAAACCGCCGCCGCCCGCACGCTCACGGGTGATCCCAAACATCCCTACACGCAGGCGTTGTTGTCGGCGGTACCCCAACCGGAAGTGGTGCGGAAAACTCAGCACATTGTTTTGCCGGGCGAAGTCCCCAGTCCGGCCAATCCACCGTCCGGTTGCCCGTTTCACCCGCGCTGCCCCATCGCCAGGGAACACTGTAAACAGGAAATACCCCCCATGGAAATCAAAAGTGGTGATTCCACACACTGGGCCGCCTGCTGGGAAACGCATTAACTCCGCCGCGCCACTCACTGCTCCTTCACCCTTTAGGCATGGCTTACTTCCAACCGCTTGATCCAATCCTACCAAGGTGCCCGGCAGCCGGTGCGTATGTTCAAAAAATACGCCCTCAATCATGTGGAATAACGGGAAAAAGAACATCCCGAATTTGAATGTATCCGGCCAATCGGTACAGACAGGCTGGCGTTAAGGCCTGTGACCATCCCTCCGGCCATAATCAGCACCAATGTCGCAAGCACTGTGGAAAGTATCAGGTTTTCGCGGCGGCGCGGGATGCCGGATCGGAATTCATCAGTAATGCGGATATTTCACGCACCAGCGCTGGTTTAACAGCATTGATAGGCGGACATTGCGCCCCGAGTTCCGCGGCCAGGGATGTCACGGGCCGGCCCAGTCCGCATGGATTAATCAAATCAAAATAAGCAAGATCGGTGGTGACATTCAATGCCAACCCATGCAGGGAAATCCAACGCCGAAGTTTTACACCGATAGCGCAAAGTTTGGCCAGACCGTCGGCGCCTCCGCGTGTTGATTGCAGCCAGACGCCGGTGGCTCCCGCATCCAGCCTCCCATGCAGATGGAATTCGGCCAAGGTGCGGATTACCGCGGCTTCCAGGATACGCATATAATCATGTATTCCTAAATTATACTTATTGAGCGGAATAATCGGATACATCACCAGTTGTCCTGGCCCGTGAAACGTAATATCGCCGCCCCGATCAGTGGTTTCCACGGCAACTCCCTTTTGTGCCAGCACCGCGGCGCCCGCCAAAAGATGCGTTTCCGCTCCCGGATGCCGGCCAATGGTGATGACCGGCGGATGCTCCACCAGCAGTAAAACGCCCGCCGCACACCGACCAATTCGGACTTTTTCATGCCACTGCAATTGTATATTCCAAGCCGCGCGGTACTCCATCACGCCAAGGTCCACCACTGTCAAAAGTGGTAGCTTACAGGCGCTGGCCGCAGTCTGGGCACACGGATTGACAAACCGCCCTTGGTCCAGTGCAGCGCTGAAAGTTACACCGTTCATCGCGCCGGTTTCTCCTTGGCGATTCTCCGTGATCGCGATGGCCGCGCGGCGTTGTGTTTCAGGCCATTACGTTTTTCAAGACCCGCGGGTCGTACCGGATGACCGTTGTCGGTTTTGATCGCGACGGCCAATACTTCATCGACCGTCTTGACGAACACAAATTTCATGTCCTTTTTCAGCTGCTTGCGGACTTCCTGAAGATTCCTCTCATTGCGATCCGGCAGAATCACCACTTTAATGCCGGCATGTTGGGCGGCGATGACCTTTTCCTTCACCCCGCCAATGGGTAGTACCAGTCCACGCAGGGTGATTTCACCCGTCATGGCCACATCGGGTCGTACCGCCTTATTGGCGAACAGCGACGCCAAGGCCGTGTACATCGCCACGCCGGCCGAGGGGCCATCCTTCGGCACCGCGCCCGCGGGGACATGCACATGTACATCAATGTCCCGAAACATGCCGGGATTTACGCCCAGTTTTTCCGCATTGTTTTTAAGCAGAGAAAAGGCCGCGTGCGCCGACTCGCGCATGACATTGCCGATTTGTCCGGTTAAACGCAGCCGCCCTTTGCCGGGCATGCGCGTGGCTTCCACAAATAATATATCTCCGCCGGCAGGAGTGTATGCCAACCCCGTGGCTACGCCGGGTGTCGCGGTGCGCAGTGCCACTTCGCTTTCAAACACCAGAGGACCAAGATAATCGGGTAGATCATCCGGCTTAACGGTTATTTTTGGTGCTTTGGCCAACAACAATTCGATTTTTTCCGGGGCGCCATTGGAGGCTCCATTCCCGGATTCTTTCGAATGGAGCCCTTGGGTGGCGTTCTGTACCAGTGTTGCCGCCACACCGCGTAACACCGATCCGATGGTGCGTTCCAAATTTCGTACTCCGGCTTCCCGCGTGTAACGGTCAATGATCGCTTCCAGTGTGGCCGCCGAAATGTCACATTGTTTACGGCTGACTCCATTTTCCTTCAACTGCCGCGGAATCAAATACTTTCGGGCAATCAACAACTTATCCTGCTGGGTGTACCCGGGAATTTCAATAACCTCCATGCGGTCGCGCAGCGCCGGTGGAACCGGTTCCATATAATTGGCGGTACATATAAAAATAATGGAGCTTAAATCAAACGGTACGCCCAGATAGTGATCCTGGAACGTATTATTCTGCTGGGGGTCCAACACTTCCAACAGCGCCGCCGATGGGTCGCCGCGGAAATCCGCTCCCAGCTTGTCCACTTCATCAAGCATCATCACCGGATTATTCGTGCCGACCTTGCGCAGCTCCTGAATAATACGCCCCGGCATGGAGCCGACATACGTCCGCCGGTGGCCGCGAATGTCCGCTTCATCCCGCACGCCGCCGAGACTCATGCGCACAAATTTTCGCCCCAGTGATTCCGCAATGGATTTACCCAAACTGGTTTTACCCACACCCGGAGGACCCAGGAAGCAGAGAATCGGTCCGCGACCCGCGGGATTGAGCTTGCGCACCGCGAGAAATTCAATGATCCTTTTTTTTATTTTCTCCAGATCATAATGGTCCCGATCGAGAATGGCCCGTGCGCGATTGATATCCAGATCATCCTGTGTGGACTGGCTCCATGGCAACTCGGCTACCGTTTCCAGAAACGATCGGATCACGCCGTATTCCGGGGACGCCTGCGGCACCGAAGCCAGACGGGATAATTCCCGATCCGTCTCCTTTTTCACTACCTCCGGCACTTTAGCTTCCTCAATGCGTTTTTTGAGATCCGAAAGTTCCTGACTTTGTTCGTCCGCCTGCCCCAGTTCTTTTTGGATGGCCTTCAACTGCTCCTGTAGAAAATAATGCCGCTGATTCTTGTCGATACTGGAACGCACTTGTGATTGAATTTTCTCTTCCAGTTCCAGCAATTCTATGCGCGTAGCCAGTTTTTCGCGCACCTTCTGTAACCGCTTGACGACATCCGTTTCTTCCAGCAACGCCAGTTTGTCCACTACCGCGTCATGCAGATTGGCTGCCAAAAAATCCGCCAGCGTGGAGGGAGAGTCTATATCATTAATAATACCGGCAGCTTCATCGGGGATATTCGGCGATAGCTCAATCATCCGTTTGGCCGCCTGCCGGACACTGCTGACGAGCAGATCCGTTTCCGGTCCGAAATTGATCGGCGTATCCGGCAAGGCCTCCACCCTGGCTTTAAGATACGGCTCCTGCTGCACAAATTCCAATACCCGGAAACGCACCAGCCCATGGACCACTATGCTCTGCTGCCCCTCCGCCGGGCGCAGCATTTTCAGCACAATCGCCACGGTGCCAACGGTGTGCAGATCCGTAGATTGCGGATTTTCCACGTTTTCATTTTTCTGTGTCAGCACGCCAAGAAGTTTTTCCCCCGGCATGATATCATCCAGCAGGCGGCGGCTTTTATCGCGCCCAATGGTCAGTGGAATTACCGCGCCGGGAAACGCCACCGCATCCCTTACCGGTAGAATCGCTATCACCTCCGGTATCCGCACCTGATGCAACATCGGTCCACTGACCTCGGCGGTGCTTTCCGCAGATGGGGTGTCGGGTGAAGGTGGTCCCGCTGGCGCTGGCTCTGGCGCTGGCACCGGCTTTGGCGTCCGTGTCGTTTGATCTAATGGTTCTTTCTTTTCTTCCGCCATGCTATCCTGCAATTATCTATTGTTTATATCATCACATCCGGCGCATCATGATGCACGCAACGTCATTGTCTTTTTGGCAATGTAACCCAGAGCATTCCCGCATCATAATGGGCGGAAATCTTACTTTCATCCACGTTGGACGGAATTTCCACGCTGCGGCCAAAACCTCCATGGTCGATTTCCATTAAATGCACCGCCACCGCTTTTTCCCTGCCGCTGGGCATGGGGCAGATGCGTCGCCCACGAATCACCAATTGATTCTCCACTACGCTAACCTGAATCGCCCTTTCATCCAGGCCTGCCAGATCGGCACATACCATAAACGCACTGTGCGTTTCATACAAATTCACATTTGGTCGCCAGGAATCCGTGGCCCAAGATTGAAACAAACCTCGGTTGATCACGGTGTCCGCCAACGCCTTGGCCATCTGGCTCATAATGGCTGATTCTTCCAAACTGGCCAATTCAATTTCCGTCATGGCATATCCCTTGGCAACCGTTCACAACGGGCTGGTCAACGCCCGCGACAAACCTAATAATATATTATTGTAGTTGCCGGATGCTCAATGGCCAAATGGCATCCATGAAATTCAGCACTTACAGGTGGCGTGTTCAAGTTTACGCACCAACCCACCGCACGACTGTGCAAATACGTGGTAAGTGTGCGCGTTATTGCAACCGCGATTATAGCGTCGAGCGAAGCCTGAAAAATCCGCCACAATCGTGGATTTTTCAGCAGCTTACGCCCGCCAGGTATCCATTCCGGATTTAATCTGATGCTGGTCGTTCCGCCAATACCTCCACGTTGACCGGTTTTTCCTCTGGCGCGGAATGTTCTATTGCGGGTATCGGCTCTACGGCGCCATTTTGACCATCATGGCCAAAGAAACGGTAATAAAGATAAATATTGACCGCCATAACGCCGGCATACAGAAAGAACGGCATTTCGATTTCGGAAATATCAAAAAGAAAGCCCGTACAGATCATCGCAATGGAGGAAGCCGAAAGCCGCGTTACCTGATTCATCGCCAAGGCTCGGCCCATGCTCTGGCCCTCTACGCGGTTAATGATTGCGGATTGTTGCGCCGGTAGGGCGGCAATGCGCAATGCTGGTGTGATCAAATAAATAATCAGGCCAATCCACAGATTGTGCCATACCGCCATCAGGAGCAGCAGGGCCGTACCTAGTGCCCGGGTAAACGTGATGCTGCGGACAAAACCCAAGCGCTGTTCCAAAGCGGGAGCCGCCAATAAAGCTATGGACGCCAAAATACTGCCGATTGCCGTATACACGGCCATGCGGGATTTGGACAGGTGATAAACCAGCACAAAAAATGGAATCAAAAACGGTGTAATTAAGCCCTGGCTTAAGCCATTGAGCGCACCGGTAATGCTGAAATGCCGAATGGCCCGATTCGACTGTTTCCGCGCGATGGATTGGGCGGCGACATATTCCGGAATCCGCAGAAATGACAAAAACACCATGCCCGCCAATGAAATTATGCAGGCCGCCAGAAAGGTGTTGCGAATGGAAAAATAATGCACCAGCAAAGCTCCGGCGGCGCCGGCAACGCCGCTCAGGAATGCCAGGACGGAATAATACCTGGTACGATTGTCCGCTGTGGAAAGTCTGGCGATCACGGAAGTCTGTACCGGCTGCGCCGCGCCACCTACGCCACCGCCGATGAGGGATCCGGTGGCCGCAAAGCCCCCAACCACCGAGGCGGCCAGCAGCATGGGGAACGATTGATTGACATACACCATCAATGCGCTGATGGGCACCATGGCTCCCGTTAGCAGCAATGTCGCCTTGTGATCCCACCGATCGGATAAATGCCCGGCGCCCACGGCGAGCACGGCTGTGGACATAACGCCCATGACATAAATGGCTCCCAAGTCCAGAGCGCTGTCATGCAAGGTATTGAGTACCAGATAGGGCAGCGCCACGATCATCATGCCGCCGGCAATACTGCGGGTGACGCGAAACAGGATCAACAGCGCCAGACTGCCGCGATGATTTTTACGACGGGCTGCCCGCACCGAATGAGGGAAGAAGTTTTCGGCGCGATCCGGAACGTCTAGACTTTTTTCGTCTTCCATAGCGAAACATTATAGCATATTAAATCGAACATTTTAATTTAATAATGCAACTATTCACTTTTCTATGCGTGATAGGATTAGCAAGGACGCGGGTACGACGGTGCGGTTGGGTTGTTGCTATGCAGCCACCAACAGGAAAGTATAACCTAAGGGCATTTGATTGACACGCATTATATTCCAGCACATTATATTCCAGCCTGCTGCTCCCCAGGTACGAGTACGGGATCAACCAGACTGACGATGCGTGGCAGGGTTTCAGTTCCGCGCAGTCGGCGAATCAGCCATTCCGCGGCCAGTCGACCGATGGCTTCATAGCGGACATCCACAGTTGCAATACGCGGGGTCATGAACTCCAGATAATGCGTATCATTATTTGCCGACACCAACGTTACATCCCGCGTGGGGAGCACTCCCCGGCGTGTCAACTCCTGGTAGAGCATCATGGCGTGATAGTCATTGGGGGCAAACAAAGCCGTTGGCCTAGGAGACATCGCTAAAAAGCGGCTGACAATCGTTTGCCACGCCTCCCTATATAACGACTGCGGTAATAAGCCGCCGTCGGGGCCTGCAATAATAGTGGAAACACTTCCACCCGCGGAAGTGATGGTGCGGGTAAAGCCTGCGGCCCGATCTCTATACTCGAGATGTTTCGTTTCACAGTTCACATAGCCGACATGCCGGTGTCCCTGCCGCAGTAGATAGCTCGCCGCCAGTACGCCTACCCGGTCGTCATCGGGGAGAACTTGGTCCCAAGGCAGTTCCGCGGAATCTAAACGTGTCAGCACCCACACGGCGTGGAATGTGGTGAGCTCTATCGCCAACTTTCTCGCCATCGCCGTCTCCAGTGGAGTGGCACTCCAAAATAGTGCACCTTGGATGCCCCTCTTCCGATAGCCGGTGATCACCTCCTGCCAGTCTTTTGCGGGCCATACCACCGCCTGATAGCCACTTTGCTCCAAAACAGGAAGGGCACCACGTAGAATTCGGCCCATACCCACGTCGGGGTAAAATTCATAATCGCCCCAGACCATTACCGCGATGGAAGAAGCTTGATCGGCGAGCCGAATCTTGTGCGAGCTGGTCCGAGCCAGATGCTCGTAGCCCAGTTCCTTAACCGCTTTGCGAACGCGCGGTACCGCTTTTGTTGCTCCGGCAGTTCCATTGAGCACGCGACAGACAGTGGCCACGGAAACCGATGCCCGCTTGGCGACATCCAGCATGGATACCGATTTTTTATTAATAATGGGCGCACCCAGTCCCATAAAACTCCGCAGCGACACAAACAACTAATATAATAGCGTGTAGTCTGAAATGTCTCAAACCGCCGTGACGAGTGATACAAATGAAATGGATTCTAAACTGGAAGCAGAAGGCAGATATGTTTCTGGATTCTTAAATAATGTAATTACATTTTGCAAACGTGAAATTTCATTTGTGGTGTGAAATTAACTTGACATGAGGTTCAGGGACGTGCTATACTAATTTTTAATAGATGTCATTTGATGGCATTAAGACGCTCGGACGGCGTGAAAATATGAATGTACGGCGTGAAATTATGAGTTGTCTTATTTGTAATTGCAGTGCGAATTACATCGGCGCGTTGGCCAAGGCGGGCCAGCCAGTTTTTCTTCAGGGAGTTCTCAACTTCATTTTGTCGACCGTGCGGTTGGCGTGGAGTGGGAGAACAAAGTTGGTTTCCTATTTAAGGAGGTTTGGTATGAAACCCAAAAGCAGTATCGTTACATCCACCGCAGATTGTTGCGGCAAACTGTCGTCCATTCGGCCAATGGACAGTTCACACAGCTCCAATATGGAGCGGAAGGAGTCGTTTATGTTTTTCAATAGTTCATCAATTTCCCGTAGTTGTTCCCTGGCGATCACGGCGCTCGCAGTTGCGGTGGTAAGCGCATCAATGGCCGCCTCCGCCTCGGCTTCGCCTATGCTGCTCGCGGATTACAAGGCGGTCAACTACAACTCCGCCACCGGCGTGTGGGCCGATTCATCGGGTAATGGCGATAATGCCACGGTGGGCACGGGTGTAACCGCGCCGACACTGTTGGCCGACGCTACGCCGAATGGTTCTTCGGTCGTGAGTTTCAGTGGAAGCAACTCCTACCTCACAATGGCCACCGGGCTGCCGACTGGCAGTGGCTATACGGTGCTGACCTTCGCCGAGCCTACGGGAACGACCGTCAACGACACCTACGCGATTGTCGGTGGCCCTCCGGGGGCACTGGAATATCGTATTCAAACGATGTCGAATGGTGGGAACAAACAAGTGTTGCTTAATACCGACACCACCGCTTTTGGTGCATCCAACACGAACGTGTCGACCACGGCTTTCAGTATCGTCGGCGTGGCCACCGATAACTCTGGTAACGCAACTTTTTATTTAAATGGAAATACCGACGGAACGACCACTGGCAGCAGCGCATTTACTTCAGCAATCAACCTCATTGGTGCCAGTGATACCGGCTCCGGCGCAACTCCGAATGAATTTTTTCTCGGCAACATTGCGGAGCTTCAAATTTACAGCGGCATTTTGACGCCCAGCCAGGTTCAGACAGTAAATCAGTCATTCACCAGCTCGTACGTCAACCCGATACCCGAACCGGCGACGCTGGGTCTGGTTGGTCTCGGTGGTCTGGGCTTGCTGTTGGTCGGGCGCAAACGGTTATCCCGTCGGATTGCATAACACGACGTTGGCGGTGTGGAGCATTCCGGGGGCCCTGGGGTGCTTCCGCCGCTTTTTATACCGTATTGTATTAGGGTGCAGACGTATTTCATTGACCGGGCTTCGTGCCCAACGTTTGGAGAATCATCATGCGTACCAATCGGTTATTCCAGTCGGCCCGTAAATCCAGTCGCGGTTTTACGCTTATCGAGCTTTTAGTGGTAATTTCCATCATTGCATTGCTAATTGCCCTGCTGCTGCCGGCGTTGGCGCGGGCCAAAGAATTGGCCAACACCATAGCATGCGCCAGCAATGAAAGACAGATCGCTTTAGCCACCATCATGTGGTCGCATGAGCACGAAGGATTTGCACCTGGCTCCGCGGTGGCCGGCGCTCTTGAGGATGGAAACCCGAACACTGCCGGCATCGGGCAGTACCTTTGGGGCGATTTTCCAGGACGGACCGGAACTCCGCAATCTCCGAATAACCCGCCCGGCGTGGAAGGCTGGGGTTGGGGCACCGGTGGTGTTCCACTGTTTATAAACCGCGGGCAGAGCGTATTGGTTACCAGGGGGTATGTTTCAACTCCGAACGTGTTTATCTGCCCGACCTCGAACTTATGGGCTCCCGGCTTTATGTCCACGCAACTGCCGTGGCTACCGGATTCTTTCGGATATGTTGACTACCGCTTCAATTTGAGTATTGTGGGAGACGCCACCTCGGCTATATTTAATCAGGTTGCAGGCAACACCGGCCTGTATGACAACACCAACTATTATCCTTATAACAACGGATGGGGACCCATCCCGAATAATCCATCCGTCCCGTATGAATGTCCACGGATAGATGTTGCGTCTAATCCGGGCGAAACGATGCTGTTGGAAGATGGCGTGTCCGCGTTGGATTTTTGCTCTTCCATTTGGCCGCTACCGACTACTTTGAACATCCCGGACCGCAGTAACAAATTTGGACAATTCGGGAACGCAGTACATGATAATTTTAAGGACATGAACGTCACATTCCTTGATGGCCACGCGGAAACGGTGCCACAAGCGACGGATGAAACCCTTTATCTCGATCCCGACGCTTATTGGAGTGCTTCACCGGGAAAGATGGCCTACTATACCTATTTTTTGCAACGTTAACGGGCATCCTGCCGTTACTGTTAACGATGGCAGCCATATACTCAACGCGGCAATTGATGGCACATAGGAGATTGTGTTATACCAGCAAAAATCAGCCTTTTGTTTCATTGTTCGCTCGTCATAATGTATCACCATGCAGCGAGTAGAGTATAACCACGCGTGGTGGGCTAATAATTTGGGAGTGCGGATTCCCCCGCCCCCGCATCCCCCGCTGCGGACGATAATTAGAGTTCCCAGTGCAGAGGGCGTCTCAGAACCAAGGCGGTTACGCGTGGAGAAATTGGAAAATGAAAAATTGCAGGGAATTGTTAGTTCGATTCGGCCTGGCGACTGTTATGATTGCGGTGGTTACGGTCACACCCGCGAAATGGGTCGTGGCAAAAAGTTCCTCCGCCAAACCGGAACCTAAACTTCTGGCCGACTATAAGGCTGCCAATTACCACCCGAAAACCGGCATTTGGGACGATTCGTCTGGTAATCATAGCAATGCGGCTCGGCCTGCCGGAGTTGTCGCCCCAACGCTGCAGATCAAGGCTACGGTCAACGGTTCATCGGCGGTCAGCTTCAACGGGAAAGCGCAATATCTGAAGATAATTAATGCCCTGCCGTCTAGCCATGGCTACACGGTTGTGGTGTTCGCGGAACCAAAGGGGACGGATGTCCAAAAGGCATCTGCTATCGTGGCTGGAGGCCCGGGAAGTTTGGAGTACCGAATCCAAACAATGTCCGACGGGCGAAACAAACAGGTTCTGCTTAAGACCGCCACCACGGCCTTTGGAGCGTCCCATTCCGCCGTCCCGACCAAAGTTTTCAGTATGGTTGCCGTGGCGACGGACAATACCGGGAACGGAACTTTTTATCTCAACGGCCATCCGGATGGAACGTTCTCCGGGCACGATTCCTTTACCCAGTCCATCTGGTTCATCGGAGCAGCCGCCACCGGTCCCGGTGCAACACCAGCGGAATTCTTTCGCGGCGACATCGCCGAATTGCGAGTGTACAGCGGCGTACTTACCCCTCGGCGAATCAAGGCGTTGGCCGCCTTCTTCGAGAAAACGTATGTCGGAAATCATTGAGGAACACCTTTTATGCGCCTTCCCGTAACGACGAATCACCAGCCCCAAAATTTTCTCCACACACCGATGGTTATCCTGACGGCATGTATTGGTCTGTTGTTCTTCGGCCAGAACCTGCTGGCGGCGACAAACCTTGGCCCGGCGGCGCTGGTGAATCCTTTCATTGGCACTGCCGATGGCGGTAACACCTATCCGGGCGCGGTGGTGCCGTTCGGCATGGCTTCGATCAATCCTATTGCGTCCAAGTTGATGATTGGCGGATATGGTTACAATCGGAAACGATACCGTGGCTTCGCCATGAATATGATGAGTGGGACGGGAGGTCTGAACTACGGTGATGTCCTATTTACCGCGACCACCGGGCCTGTGCGCATCCAGCAAAAACAATGGGAATATACATTTAGCCATCAGGATGAACGGGCCATTCCCGGCTATTACCGGGTGCTTATGAAACCTTGGGGCATTAAGGCTCAGCTTACCGCAACCACACGTTGCGGTATGGTGAAGTTCACCTTTCCGGCCGGTTTGCGGAGAAACATTCTGCTTCCCATCGGCTTGGCCAATACGCCCGTTGCAGCCAGTAAGGTCCAAATCGTCGGTGATCGGACGTTAACGGGATTCGTTTCCTCACAGGCCTTTTGTGGAATCAAAAAACATATTACTGTTTATTTCGC
The DNA here is from genome assembly GCA_049977145.1 of Phycisphaerae bacterium. Lineage (GTDB taxonomy): Bacteria > Planctomycetota > Phycisphaerae > WQYP01 > WQYP01 > JAMDCX01. The sequence goes on along the minus strand of JBMFGW010000020.1, from coordinate 19,333 downwards.
CATGCAGTTCAGCCACCCGTTCGAAACACATGGGATCTGGAAGAACCACACCGTCGCGCACGGCGATTCCTCTGTAACACAAGGCCGCAAGCACGGTAATATCGGAGCCTATGTATCTTGGCCCGCGGTCTCCCGACAAACCACCATTCGGGTACGGGTGGGCATATCTTATGTAAGCGCGCAAGGAGCGTTGGGCAACCTCAAAGCGGAAATGCCGGGCTGGAAATTCTCGGTCTACCGCGCAGCGGCTTTGAATAAATGGGACCAGGCATTAAGTGTTATTCAGGTGCGCGGCGGTTCGCCGGCGCACCGCACTGTTTTCTACACCGCGTTGTACCATGCCCTGCTGATGCCTAATGTATTTGATGATGTCGATGGCCGATATATCGGCTTTGACGATAGAATTCATCATGTACCCGCTGGCCATAAACACATTTATGCCAATTTTTCGGGCTGGGATATCTACCGCAGTGAAATTCCACTTCTGACCATTTTGGAGCCGCAACGGGTAGCGGATATGGCGCAGTCGCTCGTGGAAATGTATAAACAACAGAGATATATTGATCGCTGGCCGGAGGCCAACGTCTCGACTGGGGTGATGAATGGCAACCCGCTGACGATTGCCCTGGTGAGTATCTGGAACGCTGGCGTCCATAACTTTGATGTGAAAACCGCATGGAAGGCGATGTTGCGGCAAACCATGGTCCGCAACTCCGCCGACTGGTGTGTGGGCCAAGGGCAGGGGCCGTTGTGGCCCCATATCTACAGCCCCAACGGAGTATCACGCTGGGACAACCAGGCTCCCGGCCCGTACCAGGGGGTCTGGCGGGAGAAGCATGGCGCGGCCATTGCCGCCAATACCAATGTCGCCACGGCGGAGGAATACGATATTGCCTTTGCCGCGCTGGCGCAATTCGCGAAAGAATTTCACCGGCCTGGACTCGCCGCGTATCTGACCCAACGGGCACTGGGCTACCGCACGCTCTATAATCCGGCCACCGGGTTTATGCAGGGGAAAACGGCGATGGGAGCCTGGCGAAAAATGACCAAGAAACGACGGGATCAATATGACTTCAGCTTTTATTGTGAAGGCTCCGCATGGGAATATCTATGGCTGGCACCGCAGGATGTCCGGGGACTCATTGAGTTGCTGGGTGGAGACCAAAGATTTGCGGACCGGCTGCAACACTTTTTTAACGCCGGCCATTACGATCCCACTAATGAGCCTGACCTTGAGGCTCCTTGGGAATTTGACTACGCCCGCTGCCCCTGGCTTACGCAGAAATATGTCGCCAAAGTGGCGGAAAAAGCGTTTACCGATGCTCCCGGCGGTCTGGCCGCTGGCGGAAATGATGACTGTGGCGAAATGAGTGCATGGTATGTGTTAACGCAATTGGGTATTTATCCGGAATTTCCGGGGCGGCCGGAGTTTGTCATCTCCACGCCGCAGTTTAAGAAGATAACCATCCGGCTGTGCTCACCGTTTAAAGGTCGCCAATTCATTATCAATGCGCCTGGCGCAGGTGGTAAAAATATGTATATTCAATCGTGTACGATCAATGGCAAGAAAGTCAATCAGCCATGGCTGTCGGAGTCCGCGATTACCAACGGTGGCGTGTGGGATGTGCGGGTGGGTCCCAGTCCGAATAAACAATGGGGTTCCGCTGGCGATGCTCGGCCCTGGTCGATGTCCACGGGGGGGGGGGCGGCACGCGTTAGAAACTGAGCTGTTTATAAACCGCTTACAGGTGCGGGATCAGGCGTAAAAAAGGCATGTTGAAAGGTTGGAAAATGTTCGGTTGGCACAGTGTGGACGGCCGAGGTGTGGTGGCGGCGGAAGCGGTGGGGACACCACCCACAGGCTGCGGCACAAGCCGGAGAAGTTTCCTTTTGATGACAGCAGCGGCGGCGACACTGGGGGTTGTGCCGGGATGTACAGTATCAGAGAAACTCCCCCCAGTCTCGGTGCCGGGTATCGTTGATCGCATCGACTTGGGCGATCCTCGCAGTTGGCATGCCCGGCACATCACCGGCGGCACGCTTATCCTTGACTACAACTGGAAAATGGGCGAACGCGTTATTCCCATGCGCGGCCCCGGTATTGTACAAAGCGGGCCACCGCTGGCCTTCGTGCTTAATACCCACAGTTGTGCCAAGGCCCTGACGCTGGTGCTGCGGGAGTTTCGGACCCAGAGCGATGGCCATGTCGCATATCTGGCTGAGGTGAATGGGCAGATCATTGCGTTTCGTAATCGGAAATTTTATGGGGCCGGCCCTACGACCGTGTTTATCGACATTCCAAATGAATTGGTCGGCCCATCTGAGTTGCATGTAAAGTTAATCAATAAGTGCGATGTGCCGATCCATTTTGCCGAGGCTATCTTATATTCCGATGTGGAGGCGTTTGCCCGGCGTGAAGGGCTTGTGCAGCCGATGTATCTGGCCCCTACCATTGAGGATTTGGATACGCAGATATTCGCTAAAATTCGCAGCCTGTTCCCCCAGCGTCAGGACATGACGCTGGGTTATTGTGTGCCGACATTAGCCGTGGCCGATTGGCCGCCTGCCGACCAACTGGCATACCTGAAGCAGGCGATTGCGATGTCACAGCGTTTTGATATGCCGCTGGAGATACAGGCGATCACCTGGTGGGCTGGCACGCCTTCAGGATTTGATGGCGTGGGCGGGCGCTGGCACGATCCAACTTATCAGCAGGTCACCTATTGGCCAAAAAAGAACGAATATGGACTCTCGGTGCCAAATATGTGGGGCAACACTCCTTGGCTTACCGTGCGCAATGACCGGTTGAACACCTATAAATCCAGTGCCTTTTGGCAGTTCGGCACTATGCTCTGTGGGCTGCCTGACGCTGACGCCCAGCGTATATTCAGCGTGGTATTGGATAATGAGGTAACGTATTGGTGCTCCGGGGATCCTGGTGAACCAGCTGGAGTCGAAGGTGATTTTAACCCATGCATGGTGGCGGCGGCGAAAGCGGTCGGCGTTGACTTAAATCCGGAACACGGCGAAAGCCATGCCGCCAAGCATTTCCTGCGGCAAAGTTTGTTATATTACAATGGTCAGATGAACGCGGCCATACGGAAAGGGCTTGGACAATCCCCGTTGGCGGATCGCGTCTACACGCATACATTTATAAATCAGACCGGTGGATTATTTGAAAACCTTATGGACGCGGCCAAGGTTGGCGTGTTGAAATATGGGCGGTTCGGTGGCGAATGGGCGGATATTTTTAAGGACATGGCATTGCTGGAACAGTTCCGGGAACTTGGTGTCCCGGCGGGAGTGAATCGAGAATGTGGCGGAAGCCTTGCGTCGGGAGTCGTCGAGGATGTCCACGCCGCGTATGCCGGTGGATGCAGCTATCTGACATTGTTTAATGCGTCAGTGCCGCAACTTAGTCAGATCACACCGTCGTTGGCCAATGGCTGGGGAGAATTTCGACCGCAGCCGTGGCGGCCGGCACTTTTCCGTCGCGATTTTCGCAATGCTGGCCACGACCACAATGTACACGCTGTTTTGTCTAAAACCGGGCCAGGCCTGGTAGTGCGGGGATGGCCCGGAGGCGGAAACCACTTGTTCTCAACACGGTTAAACGCGACCACCCGCCTGCTGCTGTGTTTTGAGAGCCAACAACTGACAGGTCGGGACACCTTTGGGAAAATATTTCTCTCGTACACCGGAAGGGCATTTGTTTTTCACCAAGACAGTACAGCCAGCCGTCTAACCATTTACGCCGGAACAAACCGTGAAAACCTGCAAAGGGTTGGCCAGATGGTCAACAGTGGAATTGTCACCCGCCAGGTGGATCTAAGCAACATTGCTGGAAATTCTGATAAATTGTGGGTGGCATTTGACTTTCACCCGTCCGGCTTGCCGGATTGGGTATCCCTGTTTGCTGTGGCGTTGGAACAAAAATGGCCGGGGAATTTGGAAGACCTCGTGGCATCTAATCGCAGTTATGGGGGCGACCGCTTACGGGCGGAGGCCAGTCTGGTGGGTTGGCGGGCCGATGCGCATTGGAGTCGCACGCTGGCGAATTCAATTCCGCGCCGGAAACTCAGCGACGAAGACCGTCGACAACTGGTCGAGGCTCAACAATTGTTTACCTCCGGATCCTACCGAAAAGCTGATGATCTGACGCAAGTTATTTGGCGGCGGCATGTACTTCCGGCAGAACCGCCCCCGGCGCAGTGGCTCCTACAGCCAGCGAACCGAACGGTAACGGGCGAATGCCGCGGAGTGAACGGCGGACAACTCAACTATGACCCCTATGATGGCATTGCGGTTCCACCAATAACGGTTAGTCTACAGGCGCGCGTTACCATTGAAGAAAACGGTCAATCGGAGGTATCCCTTCCGCTGGCCAATCTGCTTCTTGGCGACGATTTGACGATAACTATAAAAAATTCTGTGGCCATACGTATCCTTGCCCGCAGGGGCTTGGCCACAGCAAGAATCGTACATCTGACACCCTTAACGCCGTATGCACTGCCGTTGGTCACGCTGGCGGGCCAACCACCACGGCCATTGGGGGAACCTGCAGTGGTGCGGGATGCCACGGGAAAACTATGGTCGGATCAGAGCTGGTTCAAAGTCGGTCCCCTGCCGTTCAAAATTGGTGAAAAGGTCTTCGCGCGGTGGAATCCCAAAACCAACCGCCTTTTGGAGATTAGCGCAGCGCCACGATCATCATGCCGCCGGCAATACTGCGGGTGACGCGAAACAGGATCAACAGCGCCAGACTGCCACGATGATTTTTACGACGGGCTGCCCGCACCGAATGAGGGAAGAAGTTTTCGGCGCGATCCGGAACGTCTGGACTTTTTTCGTCTTCCATAGCGAAACATTATAGCATATTAAATCGAACATTTTAATTTAATAATGCAACTATTCACTTTTCTATGCGTAATAGGATTAGCAAGGACGCGGATACGACGGTGCGGTTGGGTTGTTGCTATGCTGCCACCAACAGGAAAGTATAATGTAAGGGTATTGTTGCTCCCCGGCGGAGCGGGCGGATGCATGGAATTGGATGATAGTACGGTATAAACTGCTTTGCAAAAGAAACGAAATAATAAGAACATGCCAGCGGTTGCCGAGATTGTAACTTCGACGGTGGACGCGGCTGCTTTAGCCAAGGCGTTTGTGTCCCTGATTCCGCAAATGATGGGATCGCTGCGGCGGCATTTACGCACAGCGGAAGGCGGTGATTTGCGTGTGGGGCAGTTTCGTATGATGATGGCCATTGCCTTGGAGTCGGAACTCTCCGTCGGCAATGCCGCCGTGGTGATGGGTTTGACGCTGCCATCCGCCTCCAAGGTGGCCGATGAACTGGTGCGGGAGGGATTTATTCAGCGGCGGGAAGACCGCAATGACCGGCGGCGGGCGTTGTTGTCTTTGACACCGGCGGGTGGGGCCGTGCTGCGAACCGTGCAACAGGCCGCGGAAGATCATTTTGCGGCTATATTTGAACCCCTAACTCCCATGGAGCGGGCGTTTCTGCTGTGCGCTGCGGAGACATTGCGCCCCCTGTTCCGTTGTTGCGAGCGAACCGGCGGAACTGTCCAAGAGGATGAAAAAAACTCACACTGATATTATTGGAAGAAAAGATTCCGGAGTTTGCAGATGAAAAATACGATTACTACCGTGGTGATCCTGCTGATAGTGGCTATTCTGGGCTACTGGGCATGGCAGCACTTTGCCGCCGCATCCAGTCAACAGGTAGCCTACCAGACCGCACTGGTAAAGAAAGGCACGCTGGCGGCCACGGTCAGCGCTACCGGCACGCTGGAACCACGTGATGTGGTGGATGTGGGTGCCCAGGTCAATGGAACGATTATCGCTTTTGGCAAGGACGCCAATGGCCATACGGTTAATTATGATTCCCCGGTGAATAAAGGCACGGTGCTGGCCCGGATTGATCCATCCAATTATCAGGCGCAGGTGGCCCTGGCCCAGGCTTCTCTGGAAGAGGCGCAAGCCAATGTGGAAGTTGCGCAAGCGAGACTTGAGCAATATCAGGCGGCCTATGTGGATGCCCGGGCCGATTGGCTGCGGGCGGAAAAACTCGGGGCTTCCGGAACCGCTTTGGCGATTACCCAATATGATGGCTACAAATCCACGTATGATCAGGCTAAAGCGAACGTGGCGCTGGGGCAGGCCTCATTGGTGCAGGCTCAAAAAGCGGTGGATGCCGCCAAGGCGGCTTTGAATAATGCTGAAATCACGCTGGCTTATTGCACCATTACGTCACCGGTGAAAGGTGTGGTCATTGACCGTCGGGTGGACATTGGCGAGACCGTGGCTTCCAGCTTTAATACGCCCAGCTTGTTTCTGCTGGCGAAAAATCTGGAAAAAATTCAAGTCTGGGCTTCGGTAAATGAGGCCGATATTGGCCGCATTAAAGTCGGCGACCCGGCTACATTCACCGTGGATGCGTTCCCCGGCCAGATATTTCACGGAGTGGTATCCCAAGTTCGTCTCAATGCCACCATGGTGCAAAATGTTGTCACGTATACGGTGGTTGTGGATACCGATAATCCGGGTGGAAAACTGTTGCCATATCTGACCGCTCAAACTGATTTCCTGGTGGCCAAACGTGATAATGTCATGATGGTGCCGAATGCGGCTCTGCGATGGGTGCCGTTGGCTTCGGAAATTCTGCCCGCCGGCGCTCCCGCGACCGCCGGTCAACATCCTTCCGCTACATCCCGAACGGCAACCATAGCGGCTAATCAGGGGACTATCTGGGTAACGGCGGGTAAATATGTGCGGCCCATTACCGTCACTGTTGGATTGGCCAATAATTATGATACACAAATCGAATCTCCGGAAATTAAACCGGGAATGCTGGTGGTCATCGGTGAACGCGCTCATCACAGCACTGTTTCCGGTGGTACCAATCCATTCCTTCCGCAGCCTTTCAAACATAAGAGTAAATCCTGAGGTGTGGGCAAAACACGGTGGTTGAACCGGAGTGTGCGACGCATGGAATTAATAAAAGTAGAAAACATCATCAAGACATACCACCTCGGTAGCTCGGATGTGGAAGTGCTCAAGGGCGTGTCGTTGAGTATTATGCCCGGTGAAATGGTCGCACTGATGGGAGCATCGGGTTCGGGCAAAACCACGCTGATGAATATTCTCGGCTGTCTGGACCGTCCCACTTCCGGCAAATACCTGCTTGACGGACAGGAAATTTCTCGTATGTCCGTCAATCAGCGGGCCATGGTGCGCAACGGAAAAATTGGTTTCGTCTTTCAAAATTTTAATTTGTTGGCCCGCACCTCCGCGCTGGAAAATGTCCTTTTGCCGACAACCTACGCGGAAGATGGATTGTCCCACAAACAACACCGGCAACGGGCGATGGAATTGCTCGACCAGGTGGGGCTGGGGGATCGGATGGACCATGAGCCGTCCCAACTTTCCGGGGGCCAGCAACAACGCGTGGCCATTGCCCGGGCGCTGGTGAATAATCCGCGTCTGCTGCTGGCCGATGAACCGACGGGTAATCTGGATTCACACACCAGCGAGGAAGTGCTGCGGATGTTCCAGCAGTTGAACGCCGACAAAGGCATCACTATTTTGCTCGTCACGCACGACGCCACGGTGGCGGGTCATGCGAAACGAATTATTCGTATTAAGGATGGGCTGATTGCCGATGGCGATGCGCCAATGCACGCGGTGGTATCCAGTCCGAATTTTGATGTCAAGGAATAACGAAAGTGTTGAAAATAACCACAACGTTTAAGACGGCGGCACGGGCCTTAAGCCGCAACCCCATGCGCTCCATATTGACGACGCTGGGCATTGTGGTCGGCATCGCCGCGGCTATTGGCGTGGTGCAAATCGGCGCTGGAGCCGCGGCGGCTTTGCGTGAAACAATCCGCAATATGGGGGCGGATACACTACTGGTGTTGCCGGGGGCGGCGACCAGCGGAGGTGTTAATTTCGGAACCGGAAGCTCGGTGACACTGACGGCGAAGGATGCCACGGCGATAGGGCACGATTGTCCTTCGGTGACGGCGGCGGTTCCAATGGTCAACGCGCGTCTGCAATTGATCCGCGGAGGCGAAAATTGGGTTCCGCAATTTATCGAAGGTACCACCCCGAAATATCTGATGATTCGCCACTGGTTTATTGCGCAGGGGCGAGCCTTCAACCGGCAGGACGTGCGGACGGCCAGTCAGGTGTGTGTGTTGGGCTACACCGTGGTGAAAAAACTTTTTATCAGTGGTCAGCCGCTGGGCAAAAAAATTCTGGTTAATAATGTACCATTGCGGGTGATCGGCGTGTTGGTCCGCAAGGGTGCCAACATGCTGGGCATGGATCAGGATGATATTATGATATTGCCATGGACCACGTTGAAGTATCGGGTTTCCGGCACCGCCTTACAGAATCAGAATCAAAGCTCCAGCGGCACCAGTAACACCACGATTTCCACGGATCAGGTTTATCCCGAAACCGTGCAGAATTTATATCCAACGCTTTCGCCTCTTGAGCAACAGGATACGCCACAGCCGGTACAGTTGCCGAACGTCAACGCCATACTGGTGGCGGTTCCCACGGCCAGAGTCATTCCCCAGGCGACCCGGGAAATTACCGCATTGTTAAGGCAGCGGCATCATTTGCTGCCCGACCAACGGTCGGATTTCGATATTCGGAACATGACGGAATTATCCAAATTTATGGAATCCACCACCCAATTAATGACCAATCTGCTGACCAATGTGGCGCTCATTTCGTTAATGGTCGGTGGTGTGGGAATTATGAATATCATGCTGGTGTCCGTTACGGAACGCACACGCGAAATTGGGCTGCGTATGGCCGTGGGTGCCCGACCGGCCGATATTTTGGGCCAGTTTATTCTGGAAGCCATTGTATTGTGCCTCTTTGGTGGAGTATTGGGAATTCTGGCCGGACAGATACTGTCCAGCGCGGTGCGGCATGTTCTGGGTTGGCCGGTGCGGTTTTCTCCGGGCGCGGTGGTGGCTTCAGTGGTTATATCCGTGGTGGTGGGGATGATCTTCGGTTATTACCCGGCATGGAAAGCGTCACGCCTCGATCCGATCGAAGCCCTGCGGTATGAATGATAGTGGCTCGAATTGGAGAATTATCATGCGATTGAATATGGCGTTTGGCGGTTGCGGGCCGGGGAAATGTCAATTCGCGCAGCAGGATCAGCCTGAGGTGACGTCATGTTAAAAATGGGAACCACGCTGAAAACCGCCTTACGGGCATTGCGGCGTAATCCGATGCGGTCGGCGCTAACCACGCTGGGCATTATCATCGGCATCGCGGCGGTTATTGCCATGGTGCAAATTGGCGAAGGATCATCCGCCGCGATCAAACAAATCATTGCCAATATGGGGGCCAATGAGTTGATTGTGTTCCCGGGACAGGCGGTCAGCGCGGGGGTAAGCTTCGGCGGTGGCAGTTCGGTGACGTTGACTTCCGCGGATGCGGCGGCCATTGCCCGCGACTGCCCGTCGGTTTCGGGGGCGGCACCGGTAGTCAATGGCCGCATGCAGGTGGTGCGTGGCGGACAAAACTGGGTTCCGCAATTTCTTGTTGGCACCACGCCGACGTACTTGAAAATCCGGGATTGGCCGATCGCCGAAGGCCGGGCCTTTGGCAATGATGACGTGGACGGAGCCGATCAAGTTTGTATTTTGGGGCAAACCGATGTCAAAGAACTTTTTCTCAGCGGGAAACCGCTGGGGAAAACAATTCTGGTCAACAACGTGCCATTGCGTGTCATTGGCGTATTGACCAAAAAGGGGGCGAATATGATGGGCATGGATCAGGATGATATTATCATCATGCCCTGGACGACGATGAAATACCGGGTATCCGGAACCTCGTTGCAGAACCAGAACCAAAGCGCGGCAGCTTCCAGTACCGGCACGTTTTCCACGGATCAGTTGTATCCGGAAACGTCCCAGAGCCTTTATCCCGTTCCTTCCGCGACGGAACAGCAGGATCTGCCGCAGCCGGTAAGTTTTCCAAACGTTAATTCCATTCTGGTTTCCGTTCCGTCGGCGTCCCAGTTTCCACAAGCCATTGCTGAAATTACGTCGTTATTGCGGCAACGCCACCACCTGCAACCGGACCAGCCCAGCGATTTCAATATTCGCAACATGACGGAAATATTCAATGCGTTGGGCCATACTTCGCAATTGATGACCAACCTGCTGACCGGGGTAGCCTTGATTTCCCTTATGGTCGGCGGTGTGGGCATTATGAATATCATGCTGGTATCGGTGACTGAACGCACCCGGGAAATCGGCCTGCGTATGGCGATCGGTGCGCGGCCCGGAGATATTTTGAGTCAATTTATTTTAGAAGCCATTGTATTGTGCCTTTTTGGCGGTACGCTGGGAATCTTATTTGGCCAGGCGCTTTCCATGGCGGTTAAGTCGGTACTGCATTGGCCCATTCAAATGTCCGCTCCGGCCATGATTGCTTCAGTGGCGGTTTCCGTGGCGGTGGGATTAATTTTCGGTTATTACCCCGCCTGGAAAGCGTCGCGCCTCGACCCGATTGAAGCCCTGCGGTATGAATGATATTGGCCCGAATTGGAGAATGAACATGCGATTCAATATGTCACTGGCCGGCGTTGTAGTCGCTGGCTGCGCTCTGCTCGGCGGCTGCATGGTGGGGCCAAGTGTACGCCAGCCGAAAACAGCTATGCCCGCAAACTGGGCTAAGTCCGCGCAGCCGCGGCCTGGCACTACCGCTCCGGCCGCTATGAGCAAAGTTACCAATGCCCCGGCGCATCTGGCCCAGTGGTGGGAAAATTTCCACGACTCGGAGTTAACGGATCTGGTGGATCAGGCGGCGCGTAATAATCTCACGCTGCAGGAAGCCGCGCAGCAAATTATTGAAGCCCGTGAAGTCCGCGACGCCACCGGCGCGACGTTGGGGCCGTTTGTCAACGCCGTCGGTTCGTATCAGCACAGCCGAACCAGCAGAAATATTGGTAACGGCGGCAATTTCGGCCCGTCGGAAAGCGATTTATATCAGGCCGGTTTTGACGCCACCTGGGAATTGGATTTCTTCGGACAGATTCGCCGGGGCGTGCAGGCCGCCAATGCCAATTATCGTGCCGCCATTGAAAATCAGCGTGGAGTTTGGATTACGTTGCTTAGCGAGTTGGCCAATGATTACATGACTTTGCGTGGCGTGCAGCGGCAAATTGCCGTGACTCAAGCCAATCTGAAAACGCAGCAGCATACCGCAACGATTTTAGAGCAGCAGATTGGTGGCGGTTTAAGCACTTCCTTGGCCCTGGCGCAGGCCGAAGCGCAAGTGTCTACCACGGAAAGTCAGTTGCCGGAACTGCGCATTCAGGAAAAACAGCTCATTTATGCCATCAGCATTTTGCTCGGAAAGCCGCCGCAGGCGATGGAAAAGCAACTATCCGTTCCCCGTCCCATTCCATCGGTACCGCCCGTGGTACCCATCGGATTACCAAGTGCATTGTTACTGCGGCGACCCGACGTGCGCCAAGCGGAAGAGCAGTATGCTGCCGCCACCGCTAATGTTGGAGTGGCAGAAGGCAATTTATTTCCGCAGTTTACGATCAACGGCAATCTGGGATATGCCGCCTCCGATGTCACGAAATGGTTTAATACCAGCAGCTTGGCGTATGGCATCGGCCCGAGTGTCTCATGGTCCATCCTGAATTGGGGGCAGGTACAGTCCAACATCAATCAACAAAAGGCCATCCGCATCCAGGCGTTTCTGAATTATCGTCAGACCGTGCTGCAGGCCCTGGATGATGTCAGCAGCGCTCTGGCCGCGTACACCCGCGAGCAGCAGCATGAAAAATTACTGTTGCAGGCGGTGGCGCAGAATCAAAAGGCCGTGGATTATTCAACGCAGTTGTACGAAAACGGCCTCACCGATTTCCTTAATGTACTTTCTGCGCAGCAGGCACTGTATACTTCGCAAGATGCGCTGGTACAAAGTCAATCCGCGGTGTCTACAGATTTAGTTGCGCTTTATAAGGCCCTTGGCGGTGGTTGGGAAAGCTCGCCCGCCGTCTCTATCACCGCCACAAAACCAGCAAAATGATTATGTTGGTAACCGTTCACGCACCATATTTTTTGCGTACCTACCACGCGCGGCGGTCAAGGCTCCATTGGGACGCCGCATCCAGTGCGCGCGGTGGCAGGCAGGGCCGCGACCATCAGGGAGCGGTACCGCCGTGCATGGATACCTGTTTTGCAAGCTCTCTAACGTATCCATGATCAGGGCCGATGACAATCTTGTCAGGTGGGACGGTTTTTTTGTCAAATGGCGGCCAAAACGTCGGCGGTTCGGCGCACACGCCCCATACGTGGAAAATTGTGCGTTATCGTGTGTTCGTGTTCCTGGGCGTTAAGGGCGGACATCGCATCTTCAATAAAAATTTGCTCATAGCCATGTTCAAAGGCGGCCCGCGCAGTGCTCTCGACACCTATGTTGGTGGCGATGCCCACGAGTAAAATCGTAGCTAAACCGCGCCGCCGCAATTGCAAATCCAAGTCGGTACCGTAAACGCATTTTAATGCCGCACAAACCGCGGCTTGAGTTGGACAAACATTTCTTCCCATTCCCGATATATTGCCTGCCCGATGGTCAGGCGATGTTCATGGGCCAGCTTAGCATAATCCGCCAGTGTGTAACCGTTATAATGGCCCAACCAGCCACAGGCGATGGTACGGGATTTCAATAGAAATTGCCGTTCCTCCGCCGCTGAACAACTAAGCGGAAATGTTTCTTCGATAACCACCGGTTTGCCCACGGCACATTTCCCCAGTGTCACCATGGCCTGATGCAGATGTGTGGTCTGCGGATAAATGTGAACAGCGATAAAATCCAAATGCGGCGCAATGACGCGCGGCACAAATCCCGACAACCAACCCCATGGCGGGACCCGTGGCCAAATACCTACTGTAATCAGTGTGTTTTTGTCCTGTGACCGAATGGCGGCGGTCATAGCGAGAATCCAACGCACCGCGACATGTCGACGATCTATGTGGCCGGGATTTAGCGCGATATATTGCATAAAATCATAACCGCCGAAGGAACTTTTCGGTTGCCAGTGCCCGGGTGGGCGCCGGGAAGCGGGGGACAGCGGTTCATTCATCAGATCGTAACAGAATATCACATGATGGTGGGCGCAGGTGGCGGCGACTTGTTTCCAGAAGCGCGCCTGTGCCGCCCAGCGTTGTTGATCATTCATGGCGTTGTACCACTTGGGCACGTCAGCGACGCGATAACATCCCAGTCCGGTAAGATCAAGATACAGCCTGACATGCCGCGCCAGTGCCAGTAACCGTGCCAGCATTTTGAACGCGGTGCGATTTGGTTTATCGGGCGCACGCATGAACTGGCCATATTGCAGATGTACCCGCACTACGTTGGCTCCCAAGGCTTTCATGTTTTGAAAGTCTCGCGCCACGGTCGACCAATGTTTAACCCAGAAGTCTTCAAGCAACCGTCCGTGGTTGCCGTAGTTGAACCCCCACGGATAAAACGCCCGACCAGATGGAAAAAGAATAAAACCGTGGTGGTTGGGTGCCACCGCAATACGCGGCATTGCGTGTGGCGGCGTCATTGCGCGAATCGGTACCGCATGCAGCAGCATCAGGCATATAACCGCCGCAATTAGATAGTCTACTCTGTAGTGACCATCACCAGCTCTATTGTTACCGGAAGTATCCCCATAACGAATCATAACGTTCCCATGAAGATCGATACGGGTACATTGTATCAACCCTATTCCGTCATCTTCAGCCAGCCGGCGGCGACCACGCCCCATAGCAGGTTCAACACAATAACAAACAGAGGTGTGGTGGCGCCGTGGTTCAACCCCATGATTCGCTCATTGAGAAGAATTGGAAATACCACAAATAGTTGAAACGCCGCAGGTAATAATCCCAGGATTAATCCCCGCTTCAGAACGGAATTGGCCAATATCGGCAACACCAGAAACAATCCGAATATGCCACCCCATACCAGATGGGAATAAATCCACCGCTTGTCGGCGGCGACCGGCATATTGCAACCGAGGAGGTGAAAGACATCCATCCGCTGCAGCAGCCACGTCGCGGACATCGTGACAATAGCACCTACGGCGCCTGCGGCAAAGCTCAATGAAATTTGTCCGGGAACGCTGGAAGAACCTGCACCTGCCATAAGCATCTCCTGTAACGCTGATAAACTATAAACAGTCTGCCCGAAAATCTGGCCCTACGCAACCCGGCCTTGTTTTGTTTTTTTCAGCATCGTCTATCGACCACCGGCACCGGTGTGTCAAAACTGACTTTTCGAGAATAGCCGACTTTAATTTCAGAAGTTGCTGTAAATATTTTAACCATTATGATGGTTTTAGTGTATATGAGTAACCTTGAGGATATTGGCCGCGAAAATGAAAGGAATAAAAAATGGCTGAGAATGGTAGTGTTACAACCTCCCAGACACACATTATGGAACTGGAAAAGGAAGCGGAAACTCTCATTACGGCGATCAAAGAGCATACAGATATCGTGGAACAGCACCGGAAGGCGATGGAAGAAGAAGGTAAAAAACTTATTACCGCACTGCAGGAGAATGGTAGGGCGTTGATAGCGGCGATGGAACAGAAAGGGGCCGCGGAAGTCACCACTCTGGAAGATGAAGCGGAAAAGATCGTCAAGGCGATCAAAGAGCACAGCAATGTCATGGACGACAACCGCAAGGCGATGGAGAAAGAATCGCAGCGGTTGATCCGGGATTTGCAGGATAACCGTAAACAGTTAATTCGAGCGTTGGAAGATAAAATTAAAAAGGAAATTACCGCCTTGGAAGACAATGGTACCAGGCTAAAAGATAAAATGGCGGCCTTGGAAGGCAAAAAACCTGCGGAATATTATCCGCTCCTGGATTAACCAGCTACTACAGCGCGACTTCTCATGTTCCCTTGGATTGGTCGCGGGAAAACATGATTTTGGAAGGGCGTTTTTGATGTGCGGTGGCTAAAGTCGCGTTGTGGTGCTACGCTGCGGATAAATATGTATCTCCCACGCCCAGGCCCCACGCCATGCGAAAGTTCGACCCTGCTGATGCCACTGCGCACCGCCCAAATACTGGGTTTGGTTAGCAATGGAGACTTCAGCGGATAGGACTGCCGTTGGCAAATAAATCTTGGGGTATTCTACGTGCCTGCTTGGAGTAATGCGATGAAAGCAGTGGGCTTTACTACTGATGATCCGGAATCGCTGGTGGACTTTGAAATGGCTGCCCCGCGTCCCGGGCCACAGGACCTGTTGGTGAAAATAAAAGCGGTGGCGCTGAACCCACTTGATGTGCGGCTTCGCGCTACGGTAAAAACGCCCTTAACTCATCCACGGATACTCGGTTGGGATGCCGCCGGGATTGTGGAAGATATGGGCGCTGAAGTAGAGGACTTTCAGTTGGGCGATGCTGTCTACTACGCTGGCAGTACCGGGCGCCCCGGCTGTAACAGTGAATTGCACGTGGTGGATGCCAGTCTGGTGGCGCGTAAACCGGCCGCCTTGGACTGGTCTGGAGCGGCAGCATTGCCGCTAACCGCATTGACCGCCTGGGAGGCGTTCTTTGAACGCCTTGCCATCAGCCGATCGGGGCGGGATGTGGAGAAAACAATCTTAATTCTCGGTGGCTCTGGTGGAGTGGGTTCCATAGGAATTCAACTTGCCAAGTGGGCCGGGCTTACAGTTGCCACCACCGCTGGAGCTGACGCATTGGAATGGTGCCGAACATTAGGTGCCGATCATGCGATTGACTATTCCTTGCCGCTGCTGGATTCGCTTCATTATTTAGGAATTAAGCAAGTTGACTATGCCGTAAATTTCATTGATACCGACAAATATTGGCCGCTGTTGTGTGAAATCACCCGGCCATTGGGAAAAATGCTCACGATTGTGGACGGTGCGGCCCCGCTGGATATGAATCTTATGAAGGCCAAAAGCCTTACGTTTACATGGGAGTTTGTATTCACGAAAATCAACTATCCAGACAAGAACGCCGTTAGCCATGGCAATATTCTCGCTGAAATTGCACAGCTGGTGGACCACGGCAAACTACGAACCACGCTGACGCGGCGTTTGGGAAAAATCAACGCTGCTAACATTCGTGGTGGGCATGAACTCATCGCATCCGGTCACACCATTGGGAAGCTGGCGTTGGAGGGATGGAATTAAATGTTAATTGGCAGCAGTGCTGTCGCGCGGTCCGACGCTGGTAAGTCACGATCCAATTTCTCTCCACAGCATGTAACTGGCAACGAGAGCGACGACGACCACAAAAATGTCGTTCAGAATCCCCTTGTGGCGGCCCAGTCGGGCCGCACTGTGTTCGCCCAACCATCCGCCGATTACGCCGCCAACAAGGTATTCCGCCGCTACGCGCCAATCCACCAGACCAACCCAGGCGTAGCTCATGGCCGTTGCCGCCCCCAGCGCGCCAACCGCGACTAAAGATGACGCAATGGCGTTTAGAATTGGTAATTTCGCTGAGCGCATTAATCCTGGCACAATCAGGAATCCACCACCAATTCCGAAAAAACCCGAAAGAATGCCAACTCCCCCTCCATAGGCGTAAACGTATCCGCGATGTTGACAGGGAACGAGGGCGGAAGGAGTGTGACGACGGGACCGAAACATTGCAGCGGCAACCCCGAACATAAGGAATGCAAAAAGAATCAGGAGATATTTCCCGTTAACCGCCTTGCCTAACTGGGCCCCGACGAGCGCCCCGGTGATGCCGGCAGCGGCAAAGCGCAATGCCGGTGCCCAGCGTACATTGCCCGCCCGCGCGTGCGGAATAAGATCAAAAAAAGCAATGAGCGAAACCGCCAAGGCGGTAGTGCCGACGACCACATGTGGATCCGATATTCCCACCCAGTAAAGCAGCAGCGGTACAGCGAGAATGGACCCACCACCACCGATAATCCCCAACGAAAATCCAACTATGGCACCGGATAGCACACAGTAGACATCCTGCGCTGGTGTGAGCGTAATGATCATGGCCAAATCCGTTTGAAAGATTCCGGCCTACGCGACCACAAAATACATGTAGCCAGCCTTGCGAGCTTCAGAAATTGCAATCAGTCCGGGCTTTAGTTCCGCGCCAACCGGCGGGATTGCATCTGTAAGACCGGCCTGCGCCATGCTTACGGAACAAATTTCCAATTTTAAACCCTGCGCAATAGACTTTTCCAGGGCGGCCCGTAATTTACCCTTGGCAAACAGAGGCACCACCGCTGAACCTAAGGCCACAACCTTCAAATCAAGTTTGCCTACGTTGCGCTCAATCATAACCATCGCATGCTCCCAATGCACGCCATCCAATACTTGCAGTACCCATTTATCCATTGTTGATTCTCCTGACTACACATTTCCTCGGGTAAAAATACCACCCAAGACCTTATTGCAAATAACGAACTAAAATCAATAACACCCCACCAGCCAAATCCGCCCACTTTTCCAATTTGCGGTTAATACATCAATAACCTACAATCTCGCAAATCATCCATTTAATGTTAGGCTGGGCTGCTAAAGAAAGTCAAGGCGATAAATTTTAGTGGACCTTGCGGATTTTCCGCGTCGGGGTTCTTAGGTACGCGCTGTGGTGGTTTTTGGGAAGGTACTTGGGCTTGGCGGTGCGTTGATGAGGGATAGAATTTCCTCGGCGAGGTGCCTGACTTCCGAGCAGGAAGGTTCCGTGTAGGAGCTGATCAGGATTTGGCAGTCTTTTTGTATGGTGGCGAACCTTGGCCGAAGACGGTTAGGCTCTATCTTGGCGGAGGCTTTCAGTTCTTTGATCATCGCTTCCAGCGAACTTCTAGCGGCTAGAACTTGCTTGTCGTGTGGCTCCATGTGGCCGGCTTCTTTATGCTCGGTTGCCGCCAACATGTGAAATAGCGCTGCTTCAATATAATCACCGGTTTGCTCATACACTTCGGCGTGCAGCTCTGAAGTCAGAGCGGTTCTATGGTGTCGTTCGCTCTGGAATTCTGCAAGTCTTGCAATTGTCTTGGCGAGCTCTTCTTCCATGTGGAGTTTTAGATCCGCGATGTCCTTGCTGGCCCGCCGGGTAATGAATACCGGCATAACTATCGTCGCTAATGAACCCAGAAGTGCCATTACAGCCAGCAAAATGAAAATGATATTAATGATCATACTCCAGGTTTGACTGTAGAAATGCTCGACTTGCTGCGTGATATAGTGCAGATTTTGCAAATCACTTTGCGATGGCATGGCGGCTGACAGGCTGAATATATTGAGCATTGCAGATCCCTTTTCTCTGTGTCGTGAAAAACAATGCCGCGATGATACCCGAAAAACGACTTCCGCTCACCCGCGCAGTGTGTCCTGTCCGCGGGGGTGTGGTCCTATTTTGGGGCACGGGTATCTGGCAGCATCGGAATCCGTTCTTTTATAAGGAGTTTTAGAGTGGACAGGGATTTCCTCAAGAAGCCGCTGACACCTCCGTGTGAAGCGCATTTGGACAAAGCGATGGCGGCGGTGGAATTAGCCCCCGGGGGGCAGTGAATAGCGGCCAGCAAGTGGGCGGTGCGGGAGACCTTCCAGAATTTAACGCGAGAATTTTTCCAAGACCTGGTGCATGCGCGAAGCCCGTGTATTGACGGTGGCCGGTGAGGTATTGGTAGAGCGGCGTTATTTTGGGCGGGCGAGAAATGGCGGGCAGATGTCGGCGGACGCATCGCTGCGTATTACGGCTTCGCGTGTTTGTCCAGAAGCGAAGGAATTTTTGTGCCGTTTGGCGATGAACGAAGTTTTTGGCTTCGCCGCTGAGGGTGCCCGACGGATCGGAGGCATACCCATTGGCAAGGAGCGTCTGGGTTAGGCGGTGGAAGCGGAAGGTGGCCAAGGCCCGCGAAGGTGGCGAAGACGACTGAATTCTTGTCGCTGACCGACAGTACGGGTTAGATACTAATGTATTATACACCAGTTTAATCCGGAGTTTAGGCCAATAAATGTGATTTTCGGAAGAGAAAACCCTTGATAGTATTGCGTTTGATGCGTTTTTTGGATGCTTTTTTATTGGCAAGTTGTACCCATGTAAATAATCATAGCATACTTGACAATAGATATTATTAGTTCTATACTGTGTGCATGTATATCGACGATGTTCCAAATCGGAAGTCTCCACCTGCCACACTCCTGCGGGAATCCGCACGCGAAGGCCCCATCGTGCATAAACGCACGGTGGCCAATATTTCCCATTGGCCTCGTGCCAAGATTGAGGCCCTGCGACGCCTTCTGCGCGATGAACCCGT
>JBMFGW010000019.1:0-41285 GCA_049977145.1 Phycisphaerae bacterium | reverse complement strand
ACCACATTGCGTATCGGCTTGCCGGTGTATCCTTTCCATTCGCCGGAACGCACCCGACTGGCAAAAGCCGCCATGCGATCCAGCACCGCGTGCACTTCCGGTACGACATTTTGCCCATCGGACAAATACGTATCTGTTCGGGCCGACCGTAACGCCACATGCAACACGGAGCGATTTTCAGTGATATTTATTTTTTCTCCGGCGAACATGGCGGCAATATGTTCCGGCAATCCGGACTCCCGCGCCAACGCCAGCAGGAGTGCCACCGTCTCTTCGGTAATGCGGTTTTTGGAATAGTCCAAAAATAACCCTGCGGCCTCCAAACTAAGTTTTTCAGCACGTTGGGGATCGGTGGCGAATAAATCACGCAATTGCAATCCGCTGGCCTTTTCAAAATGCACGGCAAGAGCGGTGAACGCGGAACGCTCTGTGAGCGGAGTGGTATTTTTATTGGCAAGGGAAAATGTACTTTCGGCAGACATGGGAGACTCCATAACATTTCACTTTCATGTTTTCGTGACACCATTTGCCATCGCTGCTACCCCAACACTTTCCATACCTTTCTTTTGTTCCACGAGGCCAGCTTCGTCAACTATTGTAGCACGGTATAGATTCCCTGAAAACATGTTTCCGCGGTGCATGTTATTTTGGGCTTCGGCTATCGTGTTACATAAGCCTGCATTCTCTCCCGCGAACTCGAGTTTCGTACGCGGACCCTGGCCGCCGCAAAGCGTTGCGGTGCGTCTGGAGCACGCAACAAAAATTCGCTGAATGTGGCGTTGGAGTTTTCATCAGGCCAAGCGTATACTTTCTCCATCGCCAGGCTCGTGGTGAGTCTGACCAGCCGAAAGGCTGTGCACGGTTACGGTTTGGTATCACCCCTCAACAATAGAGTAATGAGAATGTGTAGCGTATGTCCGGATTAACACCATCAGGAATTGGTTTCGCCGTCATTTCGCCTGACGGGTCCATGCTTCATACGCTGCGAAATTGCTTGGCGCAGAATCGGCAATCCACCGAAGACCTGCTGGCCGCGATGTTGCGGATTGAATCCATCAGTGGTCAGGAAGGCCCGCTGGTGGATTTTCTCAGCGCATGGGCGACGCAACATGGCCTGGCGACCGACCGCTTTGAATTATCCGAAGACCAGTTGCGCGGCTATCCGCAAGCCGCGATGCCGCATATTCCACTGGCCGGGCGTCCTACTTTGGTCATCCGGTTTCCGGGGCACGGCACCGGCCAGAGTTTAATGTTCAATGCCCATAGCGATGTCATTTCACCCGGCGACCCGGCGCGGTGGAAGTATGGCCCGTGGTCCGGGCGAATTGTGGCCGGCCGCATATATGGGCGTGGTGCGTGTGATGTCAAAGGTCCGCTGGCCAGCGCTTTGGCGGCGCTGCTGGCTTTGCGGCACGCCTATCCCACCGGTCTTCCGGGTGATGTGCTGGTGGAAATCATTCCCGGAGAAGAAGATTGTGTTGGTTTGGGCACGCTGACCAGCTATATGCGTGGTTATCATCCGGATGGACTGATTGTCTTGGAACCCACCGAAGGATTACCGCAACCGGCATCACGCGGCGGGGTGCGGTTTACGATCCGTGTGCGCGGGCAGGCGGTGCATGGCGCTGTTAAATGGATGGGACAAGACGCGATAATCGCGCTAAGAATGATTTTGGAATATCTGGCGCAAATGGAGACCCAATTCAGCGCCTTGAATCGCCATGCGCTATTTGCCGACTATCCCATTCAACGCCCCATTACGGTAGATCGTATACAGGGGGCTAATTGGCAGGGAGCCATTTGTGATCTGGCCACATGCCAGGGATATCTGGAATTGTTGCCGACCGATGATCTGGCGGCTTGGAAAAAGCGTTTTCATGATCGGCTTATGGAGTTGCATCAACACGGGTCCGGACGTGGCTGCCAAGTGGAAATTGAATTTGCGGAAGAATATGGGGGGCATGAAATTTCTCCAGCGCATCGGCTGGCCCAGGCGGCGCGCAGCGCAATACAATCGGCGGGCCTGGCCGTGGATATGCCGCCTTGGGCCGGGTTTAACGCCGGCTGTGAAGCGGGCCTGCGCTGGAATCTCCAGCAAACCCCGACATTGGTATGGGGCCCCGGCAGTTTGTTGCAGGCGCATGGGCTGGATGAATTTGTGCCACTCCAGGCGGTACACGAAGCGGCGCTGGCTTTCGCGCTGTGTGCGATACATTGGACCACTTTAAGGGTAGAATAAAAATTATGAACACAACAAGGTCATCCCGGCTTGGACTAACCGATATTCACGCCACGAGTCAGTCGCAACAATGGTTCGCCCGCGCCAAGCAAGTGTTGGCGGGCGGTATCAGCAGCTCCGCCCGCGCCAGCACCACCGGTCCCTTACCGTACCCCCTGTATATCGCACGCGGTGCCGGTTCGCATGTGTGGGATGTTGACGGCCATGAATTTGTGGATTATTTGCTTAGTTATGGGGCCGCGCTACTCGGCCACGCCGATTCCGGGCAGGTAAACGCAGTACAACAGCAGTTGAGCTGCGGCACCATGTTCGGAACCTGCAATACGGTGGAGGTGGAGCTGGCCGAGCAGATTTGTGCCATGGTGCCGGGTGCGGAACTGGTGCGTTATGGCAATTCCGGATCGGAAGTCATCAGCGGCGCGATTCGCGCGGCGCGCGGGTTTACCGGGCGTAATCGCATTCTAAAATTTGAGGGTCATTATCACGGCTGGGTGGATTTACTGGCGATCAGCAACCGTCCATCGGCGGCGGAAGCCGGCCCCTTGGAACATCCGCACAGCAGTCCCCATTCCCGTGGGATTCCGCCAAGTAATGTGCAGGAAGTTCTTATCGCCCCCTGGAATCATAAGAAAATTATTGCGGACCTGCTCAATACGCACGGTAAAGAATTAGCGGCGATTATTCTGGAACCCATTGTCGCCAATAACGCCTGTATCATGCCGGAAGAAGGCCTGCTGCCGTGGTTGCGTGAACAGTGTGACCAACGCGGCATTTTGTTAATCTACGATGAAATTGTCACCGGGTTCCGATTGGCCCGTGGCGGCGCGGCGGCGTATTTCGGCGTGGTACCGGATATTACGATTTTCAGTAAAGCCATCGGCGGCGGATTCCCCATCAGTGCTTTTGCGGGACGACGGGCGGTAATGGAGCCAGTGGGAGCTAATGTTGTAAAACATGGAGGCACATACAATGGCAATCCATTGTGCGCCGCCGCCGCGCTGTATACACTACGCAAGATAAATGAACCCGGAACGCTGGAGGAAATTCATGCCCATGGCCGCGCCTGCATGGAAACCATACGCCGGGCGGCCAGGGATGCGGGAATTCCCTGTGTGGTGCAGGGTGTGGGTAGTATGTTTCAGGTGATTTTCAACGAGGACGGCAAGCCGCTGCGGCACTACCGGGATTTATGGAATGTCAATACCCAGCGTTATGCGGCTTTCCGGCAGGCCCTGCTTATGGCGGGTGTGCATGTGAACAGTTCCGGAACCGCCTGTTGGTTTGTCAGCTCTGCCCATACGGCAGAGGACAGGGAATATACCATGCGTGCCATCACGGAGGCTATCCATGCGGTGCGCTAGGAGTAGGACTTCGTGGTGGTAAATCGTGGTCAACAGTAAAAGGATGCGAACACAATTGAATCCCGTGGACTATTTTGCGGATCAACTTAGCCCGGCAACGGTGGCCCGGCTTTATGCGATGCTGCCGGACTGGGGGATCGCTCAAATTCGGGCGCACCGCTTCCGGCAGGTGGTGCGGTATGTCGGCAGGTACAGCCCCTTTTATCGCCAGGCTTTCCGAAAACACGGTATTGATCCGCGCATGGTGCGTACACCGATGGATCTTGGAAATTTTTATACCACGCCGGATGATATTGTCGCGGATCCTAAAACCTTTTTGTGCCGCGATCCCAGTATCGTTTTTGAATCTTCCGGTACCAGCGGTAAAAACAAACAGATTTATTATGATCGCCGGGAACTGGCGCAAATCGCCCAAATTGATGCTGCCGGGTTGCGGCTTATGGGGCTGGAGCCGACGGATCGCGTGGCCAATGCCTTTGATTTTTCCATGTGGATACCTGGAATGCTGGCGCATAACGCCCTGCTCGCAGCCGGCACATTCTGCATGGCTTTCGGCAAAGTTGATCCGGTGGAGGTATATCGCCGTTTGCGGCAATATCGCTTCAATGTGATTCTCGGTGAACCCACCTGGCTGATTCGCCTGACGGAATTGGCCGAAGCCGACGGCGGCGTGCCGTTGAAACTTCTGATCGGCGGCGCGGAAGAAATGCCGCGTGACGCCGTTACCTGGATGAATCGTGTCTGGCAGGGCGCACACGTGCGCATGTGTTATGGCAGTGTGGAATTAGGCAGCGCTTTGGGCTATCAACCCTGCGAACAATTCGACGGCTATCACGTTGATGACACCGATTTTTATCCGGAAATACTGGATCCCGGAGAGGATGGCTACGGGGAACTGGTCTTCACGACGTTACGGCGCACCGTCATGCCGCTGCTGCGCTATCGCACGCGGGATGTTACCCGACTGCTTACCGAACGTTGCGCGTGTGGTCAAGGCGGCATGCGCATGAGCCGGCTGCGCGGGCGGCGGGATGAATTAATTGTGGCCAGTGGCGGCAATCTGTATCCGCTGATGTTTGAAAATATTCTGCGGCCCGTCGCTGGCCTGACGCATGACTGGCAGGTGATTTTCAAACTTCAATCCGTGCGGGAAATTATGGAAGTGCATGTTGAATCGGCCCGCACGGATAAAGACCTGTTGCGGCGTGATATTCAGCAGGAGATGCGCGTGCAATATCCGGACCTTATGAAGAATCTGGATATTGGTATTTTTGAAATGCGCATCATTATCCATGCGCCCGGATCCTTGCGCCGGGGGCGAAAACTCAAACGTATGGTTGATCTTCGACAGTATGATGCGGCGGTTCCTCCTCCCGATGTCATGGCGGCGCTAGCACCCCCGGAGGCGGCCCATGCGTGATAAACATGAATTCACCGTTTTGATTATTGGGGACAGCATCAGCTTGGGAATCGCGGAGATTCGCGGCACCGAGATTATCGGCAAAGTATCGCGCTGCTACGTGGATATCCTGCGTGTGGAATTTCCCGAGACCAAGTTTATTGTCAATGCGGATATTCATCGCACCACCGCGGACGCCCTGGAGATTATTGATGCGTTATTGCAGCAGCACCAGCCCGGTGCCGTGCTAGTCATGTTGGGCGGTAATGATGCGGATTTGATGTGGAAACGTTTCGTCATCAGCAACGGCAAAATTGTACAAAATCGCATCAGCGTGGAACGTTATGCCATCAACCTCACGCGCATTGCGCAGAAAGTGATCGCCGCCGGAGCTTTGCCAATTCTTTCGGATATGCCTAATCACGCGCTGAAAATCCGTGGCCGCTACCTATCGCAATTAAGTGGCCGGGACGTGGTTGGCGTCATTGAACGGCACGGCGGCCAGCCGGTGTCGGATCGGGGGTTGGAGCAGTATCGTCAGGCGGCCGCCAATGTTGCCGTAGCCATGCACTGTCCGTTTGTGCGCTATGGGACCGCACTAAGCCATTGGCCACTGGAAAGTGTTACCGGACCTGATGGCGTACACCCCAACAGTTATGCCCATGAAGTCATTGCCGAAGAATTATGGCCCGCCATCCAATTGGTTATGGATCAATTTCGGACGCCGGAAATTAGATCCAAGGCGTGATCATCATGAAAGCCCAGCACCCCGCCCCGCGGTTCAATTATGACCCTGCGGACCGCGCGCCACGGAACATAGCGCCGACGGTATAGCGCCCCGGCCCCATGAGGAACATCGCAATAACAATCACCAGCAGGCATAACGGGTACTCGCAGCCATTATGCATAACGCTGAACCCGCCTTTACTGGCTACCCATGTGGCCACCATCATGTTGATAGCCAATGGAATGGCGATGATGCGTAGTCCGGTACCAAGAAAAAATATCAGCCCGCCAAAAAATTCAGCGCAGGCGCTCAGTAACGCGCTGATCCAGGACATCGGTATGCCCATGGAAACAATCATGGCGTGCCAGCCTTTCAGGCCCGGCCCGCCGAACGCGCCGAACAGTTTTTGTGATCCGTGATACAGGAAAATTGTCGCTATAATCAGCCGGATCAGCAGCAGTGCCACATCCTGCGTGGGCGTTGTTGAATACCTGGTATTGGTCATGGAATCTCCTGAATTGTGACCCAGGCTTTCCTACAGGACTCATTTTATCGCAAGTTTGGCTGCGATTTGTGCCACATGCCGGCCCTGGAACCGGGCAATGGCCAATTCATTCTCACTGGGGCTGCGATCGCCCTTTGCGCCGGCCAGAGTGGTAGCGCCGTAAGGTGTGCCACCGGTGATTTGATCCATGGCGACAAGTCTCTGCTCGGAATACGGCACGCCGACAATCACCATGCCATGATGCAACAGCGTAGTATGGAAGCTAGTGATCGTTGTTTCCTGTCCGCCATGCTGCGATGCGCTGCTGACGAATACGCTACCGACTTTTCCAATCAAACCGCCAGCAGCCCAGATTGCACCGGTCTGATCGAGAAAATTACGCATCTGTGCCGCCATGTTGCCAAAACGTGTTGGGGTGCCGAAAACAATGGCATCCGCGGCTACCAGTTGTTCGGGCTTGATAACCGGAATATGAGCGAATGTCTTTTGCGCTGCCGCCGCACCATGTTTTTCCAGAATATCCGTGGGAATCGTTTCCGGCACCCGGAAAATTGTGACATCCGCTCCAGCCACTTCCCGCGCCCCGGCGGCTATGGCTTCGGCCATGTGCCAAATGTGACCATACATGCTGTAAAACACCACTTGAACTTTAACCGCCATAACCGACACCTTAAAAAACCAAGAACTAGTTTAATGTTATACTATCTGCACACACCAAGTCAAGTGTCCCGCTCCAGTCATGCCACGCCAAAGTTAAAATGTCCGCTTGGGTGCATTGCGCCCCTGGGCCTGGGCCGTCACGCGGTGCGCGCGGCAATAAATCCCGGCCGGCGACCGGGGAACGAGTTTCCTGAACGAACCATTCTCTTAGCGCCGGCATTTATACCGCCGAACTTAACTACCGGGGCGAACTTTCCAAACCGGCTCATAATGCTTACGATAACCTCTGGAAATTGGAATTGGCACCACCGTATGTGGAGAATTATTGGATGAACATTGAAGATGTCATGGAATTGCAACCACCGGAGCTAAGCGTCTCCGAGAATATCTTTTTGCCGGCGGTGCTATCAGGTTTGGGAAGCACCATCGTCCATCTGTTCCGGTCTCTGGGCGGAAATTTGCGTACCATGCAATATCCCGAAGAACGCCGCGAGGATAAGGCGGTGCTGGAACAGGGCATGGACGTCCAGCGTTACCGCGGTGTACATCGCCTGAATCGTGACGAACAGAATCGGGTCAAATGTGTGGCGTGTTACATGTGCGCTACCGCCTGCCCCGCCCACTGCATTCACATTGTCGGCGAAGCCGCACCCGATTCCTGGCCGGACCGGGAAAAATACCCGATTAAATTTGATATTGACGAGTTGCGTTGCATTTACTGCGGCATGTGCGAAGAGGCCTGCCCGGTCGATGCCATTGAATTGACTTATGAATATGATATTGTTGGACTGACACGCGAAGAGATGGTTTTTGACAAGCAAAAACTACTGGCCATCTATGATCAAACCGTTCAACGTCGGCCAATGTAGTTAACCTGTCACCGGGAAAAGCGCACGCTTCTGGCGCACCATATTAGTTCGCACAATGCTTTCGCTCATTGTTTATGCGGATTTGGAGGTATTGTGATAAATTCGGTGTTTGACTTTTTATTCCGGCTTTCAGCTAAGCCGGGTTAGCGTGCCCCGAACCTTTGGCTGCTTTTTTTCTCCGCTGGTATGGCGTGTTACTGTTCAGCGGCCTTATCGCGCCAGTAGTAGCTTTCGCTTTGACTCCAAGAGGTGAAAATGCGGTTGAAGATTTCCGCATCCGCGGCAGTAAGCTGTTGTTTGCGGCGTTGCATGACAATGCGGGCTATTTCCAAAGATTTTTCATAGTCCAAGTGCATAATGCCCGCATCGGTCACCCAGGCAAAACTGGGAATGAATTTGGGGGGATGGCTGGTAAGAATATGACTGGCAAACCCAACCACTGTGCCGGTGCTGAGCATAGTTCCAATGCCGAGTTTGGCATGATCGCCGATAACCGATCCCATGAACTGTAAGCCGGTAATACGTTCTTTACCACCGATCGGCACGCGCACAATGCCGTAGGTATTTTTCATGTTACTGGTAATGGCGCCCGCGCCGATATTCACCCATGCTCCGACAAAGGTTTGCCCCAGAAAACCGTCATGCTGCTTGTTGGAATACTCCTGCAACGTGCAGCCGATGACTTCACCGCCGACGCGGCACCCGGGACCAAAGGCACAATCTTCTCGAATATCCGCACCAGTGCGGATCACACATTCCGGGCCGATATAAACTGGACCGGTAATCACACTGTTGGCGCGAATGACGGTATCGCGATCCACAATAATCGGCCCGTTGCGCGCATCAAGTACGGCACCGGGCAATATCTGCACTTCCGGACCAATGTACATGTTTTCCGGATGCAACAAATGAGCGCCGGGCATGGGTTCGCTTAAATGCGCAACGCCCCGCCGTTGAAAATCATCCAGCAACATATCATGCTGCTGGCTCAAAAGATTCCATGGATAGCGAATCATCACGGCATCCACGAGGCCGGCGTTAATCGTGGTGATCAATTTTTCCAAAATGCGGGAGCGCACGATGCGTTTGAGGTCCAGTTCCGCCAATTTTGCCGGAGATAAATGCACCCACGTAAAATCCTCACCGGTCATGCCGGCCGTATCTACTGGTGGATATTCAAAGGGCTGAGTCATCAGCCAGCGGGCGTTGATGAATACGGCGCTGCGGGCCAGATCAATTTTGGGATTGACTGGAAGGCGCAAAACCTCGCGCATTTTGGATTTGATGGTATCACGCACAATGATGCCACTGGGGGGCCGCGGCAGGTGGCGTAACATGCGTTCCAGCAAAGTTTCCGCCCCACAACGCAACAGGGCGGCGGGGCGGGTATAGGTCAGCGGATAAAGATCTTCCAAGCGAAAATCTTCGAGAATATAAATGGGCGGCTGGGGAGATTGCGAATCCATGGCAAACCCTGTTGTCTAACGCGGTCCGGGGCGGGATTCATTGCCGCCACCGCTCTCTTCCACTTCATCTTATCGGAAAATAATGATCCATGGGCCTAAATAAACCGGCGATATGGTATTGGCAAGTAATCACAACATGCGTAATAGCGAATTTTCCGAAGGCGGTTCCATACGACCATCCAGCGTGTGCTGTCGATAACCGTGGCCGTCACCTTGATGATCATGCTACACTACCTGCGTGGCCGGCCCGCTGAAAACCGCAACGCCACGTTCCTCCAATTACGGTTACGCTCTGCCAACACCGTAGCTTTGGGGCCCGGCATCCTGCACGACGGGGAATCCTTACGCCGCCATAATCGCGTTTGCCGTACCCCCCCAGCAGCGCAAAAGTTTGCGGTGGTTGGTATCTGCTTGCGACAACCGGATCCGCCTTGTGAAGATTTATCCTTATTCCAGTGCCGCCAGCGCGTCATCCAGCGTGCGGCAGGTTGTGATTCGCATTTGCCGCGGTGCGCCGGCGGCGGCGGCCTTGTCGGCCTCGCTGCGGTAAATGGGCACCAGCAGACGGCTATATCCCAGCCGGCCGGCCTCACTGATGCGCTGGCCCAGGGAACCGATTTGCCGAAACTCTCCCAATAACCCCAATTCCCCCATGGCCAGAGTTCGGCTGGAGAGTCCGCGTTTTATCCTAGCGCCGGCGATGGCCAGCGCGATTGCGGCATCCGCCGCCGGATCATTAACGCGCATCCCTCCCACCACATTGACAAATACATCCTGATCCGCGAGGCGCAACCCGCCGCGTTTTTCCAGCACGGCGATAATCATTGCCACCCGATTGGCATCGCATCCGCTGACTTTTCTGCGGGCGGATCCCAGCATACTGTCAGTGGTCAGCGCTTGGATTTCCAACGCCAAAACACGCGAGCCTTGCGTGACAGCGCAGATGACGCTGCCGGGCGGAGAACCGGCGTGCGGTTCAATTAATAGTGCCGAGGCATCCTGCACGCTTTCCAGCCCCGCCAGACCCATGCGAAACAATCCCACTTCCAACGTGTTGCCGTGCCGGTTTTTAACGCACCGGACAATGCGATGATCGTGATGCGTATCACCTTCAAAATAAAGTACGGTATCAACAATATGCTCCAGCAGTTTCGGCCCCGCCAACAAGCCCTGCTTGGTAACATGCCCCACCAGGCAAACCGCGGTTCCACCGGCCTTGGCCAAGTACACCAGTTCCGTGGCACAGTCGCGCAACTGTGAAATACTGCCGGGCGGTGCGGCATTGGTGGGTTCATAAATCATCTGTACGGAATCAATCACACATAGATGCGGGCGTAACTTTTGAATCTGTCGTCCAATTTTTTCCAGATTGGTCTGGGCGTAGACCAATAATCGGTCATCATTGACGCCCAGCCGTTTGGCCCGCAATTTAGTTTGCTGCGCGGATTCTTCACTGCTGACATACAGCACGCGATGGCCCTGCCGCGCCATGCGGTCGCCCGCCTGTAACAGCAGCGTGGATTTACCGATGCCTGGATCTCCACCCAGCAATATCGCTGAACTTGGAACAATGCCACCACCCAGAACGCGATCAAATTCCGGCAACCCCGTGGGCATTCGGGGTACATCAAATTCTGGAATTTCCGATAATGGCCGGGCGGGTGTATCCTCCGGCGCGGCCAAATACCCGGCGGCTTGTGTTCCATCGTCTGATAACGCACGCGGGCGGTGCGGATCCGCCGCGGATTGAGTCATCTGCTCCAAACTGTCCCAGGAATTGCAATCCGGGCATTTTCCCATCCATTTGGGTTGTATTGCGCCGCAATTGCGACAGACAAAGTATATTTTTTCCTTGGCCATGGTGGAATTATACTCCGGAAGAACAAACCTGATGGTTAAAGCAGAACTTTTCTTGACCCCCAAAAACCACGGTCTAAAAAAATCTTAATGGTTTCACTTGTTTTTTCCCAGCGAAAGAGCGACAATAATATATGGATGAGCCTAAACGGAGTTTCCGAGAAAGGAGTAGTCGCAGCAAACAGCGTTTAATCTCAAGCGGATTAAACTGAAAGAACCGCGCCAGTGGCGTCAAATTTGTACCATACCGGAAAAACACACGCAATTGTTAAATCTTTTATATCCGATGGGTGCAAAGTGATGTCGTCGGGGCGGTTTTTCATGCGCTGAATATAGATTGTGCTTCTGCAAACAGGAGCGTCTTGAGATACCCCCCTTCGACGGCTACACATTTTCATGCTCCACTTTGCCATTCTCATTTCGATCTATCAGGGTGTATGTTAGGTATTTGTTTGGTACACTGATGGATATGAAAATGGAAACCCTTATGCAAAGTTCATGGCCGATGTTCAGTTCGCCTCCAACCCCCATGCCATCTGTGGCCCTGTTGCCCATGAACTGGCGGACACTGGGGGCCGCCATGTTGGAATTCATTACCCGACGGGCGCAATTACCCACTGTTGCTGAAAACCTCCGCCGACGGCAGTTGGTACATTTCGTACCGGCCCGGTTTACAACGCCTATCGATGACACCAGGGCCAATAACGGGGAGCATATTGAAAATTTATATCAGGCTTGGCGCAACGCCGCCAACAGTACTGATCGCCGCACACAACTCGGCGAATTGACACGCGCTTTTACGCCCTTGATTCGTGCCGCGATCCGGCAATACCACGTTGTCCATTTGGCCGACGCGGCGGATTTGGAGCAGGAAGCCTTTCTGGGTTTACATGCGGCGTTGCAAACCTATGATCCACGACGCGGTGTGGCGCTGGCCGGGTTTGTGCGCTGGCGAATTGTCGGCGCCGTTCTGGATGCCCGCCGAAAATGGCTCCGCCAGGGCCGTGGTTATCCGTCGGAATGTCTCACCCATAGTCATACCGCAAATGCTGCGATGTGCCCCCCGACGCAAACCGACACCGATGCCGTGGAATTTGAAGATTTGTTTACCGTGCTGACGCGCGGTTTATCATCCCGGGAGAAATTGATTCTGCGGCTGAGCATTCTGGAAGAAAAAACCTGTCGGCAAATCGGCCAATTGATCGGTCTGCATCACGCCCGCGTGCGGCAGATTTATCGTAATGTCATTGAAAGACTCGGCCATAATCCACGGGCGCGGCAGCTCCTGATCGCCAGCAGGGATTAAAGTATAGCGTTGGCCGCGGCGCAAACAATGCCGGCCCGGCCACGCCATAATACGGCAGCGCGACTTCCCAATGTCCCGCGGCATTATGCGCGGAAAATAAGGATTCTGGAGGGGCGTTTTCTGGCCGTCAAAGACCGCCGTCGCGCTGTGGTGATCAGCGTTGCTGGAAGCGTTCCCAGCGCACCGTCGGCACCGCAATACCTGGCCGATGGTTGATATCGATTTTACCGCGCCGCATGTGTTTCCAAGGTATTTGTACATTGTAATTTTATGGAGCTATTTTTATGTCCGACACACCCGCCTTACGTCTGGAGTTAAATGAGTTGCTTCAGGATATTTCCGCCAACCGGGACCGGATTTTCCTGGCCATGCGCGATCTGGCGTTATGCAAGGCCCGGCGTTTTCATTTTCGTAATTTTCAGGATACCGAGGATGTGGTTTCGCAATCCGTGCTGTATGTCATGGGGCGGCTGCACCGCTACGATCCCAATCGTCATGCGGCATGCGCCTATTTCGGCCTGATGCTGCATCGTTACATGTTGCGGATTGTAGGGAAAATGAAGGATCAATATATGATCCATGACCACATTACCGGTAGCCAGCGCGACCATTCGGTTTGGGATTCCGCACCGGCCCGAAGGCTGCCACGGGCGACTGCCGGTCGCTGGCGTAACGCGCAAGTACGTGATCCGCAGGATCGCAACCGCGTGAAGGATGTGCTTGATGAGGCGCTGGAGAATGCGTGTAAATCGGCGAATTCGGCGGCGGGCGAGGAGGCGGAGCACGCCCAATTGGCGATAGGTGTCCTGCAGCATGTGCGAAAAGCCTTGTTGGGAAGATTCAACCGCATTGGGGCTGACCACCAGCGCGATGCCGCGTCGCCGGCGCCGGGCGACGAAAAATTCCCCGCCGCCGCCAGTCCGGAGTAATTGGGAAACGCCGATCCACTGTGTGAGAGTGTACCCGGTAAAAATGGCCACACCCTTACCATCGGTTCAGCGCGTGAGAATCCGGTCATCCAGCGTGGCGCGCAACTTTTCCAGCGCGCCATTTTGAATTTGCCGGACACGCTCTTTGGTAACGCCAATTACTTCACCAACTTCAGCCAATGTCATCGCGCCGGCATCTTCGGGGCGATTGACCGCGAAACGAGCTTCAATGACGCGGCGTTCCACCTCTGTGAGTGCAGCGCTGTTGTGCGTCATAATGTCACGCAGGTCATCAACCGCATCCTTGGCGATGGATTGACGGCGCACATCCATTTCATTGGACCGCTCCATGCCGGGTTCAAATTCCGTGGGAAACATGGCATGGTAGCGATTAGATTTCACCGCGACACGGCTGAATCCCTTGAGAATCGCGCGACAGGCGTAGGTGCTGAATTTGAAACCGCGTGCGGGATCAAATTTCTCCACCGCCCGCAACAGCGCCATGTTACCTTCGGAAATCAGTTCCGCAAAATCGACATCGGTCATACGAGTACGCTTGGCCATGGCCAATACCAGCGCCAGATTGGCACCGGCGATAATATCCTTAGTCTCTTTGGCGCGGCGCTGCCAAAAGGCGATCTCCCGGGCGTTTTTACGGCCAGGCTCCCGGATGAATTTCCGCGCGGCCTTTTTCACGCGCATGCGGGCGTAATTATAGCGTAGAAACAGATGCTGCTCCTGCGCTGTGGTCAGCAATGAGGACGTGGGGGCGGAAAGCGTAGCCAAATCTTCCACCATGGGATGATACCAACCGACTTTAGCCTGACCGATATCCATGCTATTGTCAAAAAGACGATCCACGGCATTGACTCTCCGAAACAGTGGATTAGGAACAAAATATAACGGACCCGCCAGCGCTTCCAGCACCAGTTGGCGCTGGACTTCGCCAATGGCTTGTAAAATAGCCCGATGCCGCCAAGTCAAATTTATTTCTGGTTTATCGGTAATCATTTGAACAACCATGATATAACTCCTTACTCAACAATCTCAAAGGCTCGCGCGGCCTTCACATATCTATATACGCAGAAAACAGCCTCTCGGATTAGTCCATAGATACTGGTCAATGCTTGGGTAAGCTCTAAGTGGTTGTGTTATCAACTGTTAGGGCTTTAAGAACAAAAACGTTTTCCCGCGCAAAATGGTGGACACCTCCGCCATTTTCTTCCCAGTCCGATGGTCAGACCTCGGCAAGCACGGCCGCATGATCTTCTTGTTCTTCCGGCACCACCAAGCCACCCGCAGTTGAATTGGTAAAGGTTGGTGCATTGCGGACCAGGGTGCCCATGGACACACAGGCCGGGGCCGCCAATGATTCCATGCCCGATTCTTCCAATGATTTGCCAGCGGGTTCTTTAATGAATGCCGCAGTGAGAACCAAGCCAATAACCGACATACCGGCGGAAAGCAACATACCGCCGCCGAAACCCAGCCTGGTTAGAATGCCATTAAGAAACAGCACACCCATAAACGCGCCAAATTTGGCCACGCCTGCGGAAATTCCATGTCCGGTGGTGCGCAGGTTTACCGGGAACAATTCCGCCGCCAGAACGAAGGTTGTAACATTAGGTCCGAATTCAGCGAAGAAATAACTCAAGCCGAAAACGGTAATGAACGCGCCGGCATTATGCGCTAATGCCGGCACCAGCCCCAGCACCAAAAACATCAGCGTCATCATGGCAAAGCCCAACATCTGAATGAATTTTCGGCCTAGTTTATCACTGAACATGAAGGCGCACACATAACCCGGCACGGCGAATAATCCAAAAATAATGACATTCCATGCCACCGTGGTAATCATGGAAGCGTGGGGCGCCACCGTATCGATGATTGCGGGCATGCCAATGGTGTTGCCGTAATAAGCGTAATCGAAAACAAACCAGCACCCGGCGGTACCCACCAGGGTCAGGGCGTACTTACTTAAAGGTTGCCGCACCACGGGCGTTGCCGCTCCGCTGCCGCAGGCCAGGCCATCGGTATAATCCGCCATGTCTTTGGCAGCTTGGAGGGCCTTACCGCGGGCACGAGCCTGCCAGCGCGGCGATTCGGGCATGGTCCGTCGCAGCATGATCACCCCCGCCGCCGGCAGCGCGCCCAACCCGAGTGCGATTCGCCATGCGATATCATGATTAACACCCGCGGCCAAGAGAGTCAGTATGACCAGCGGTCCGCTGAGGAACCCCAGCGCTTGGCAGGAAAACACCATGCCCACCATTTTCCCGCGGTCTTTGCGATTGGCGTATTCGCTCATAATCACGGCCGAAAGCGGATAATCGCCGCCGATGCCCAAGCCCATGATGACGCGCCAAATTACCAGTTGCCAAATACCAAGAGAAAAAGCGCTGCCCAATGCGCCAACCGTCATAAGAATGGCTTCCAGACCATAGACGCTCTTGCGGCCAATGCGATCGGCCAGCGTGCCAAATAAAATAGCCCCGATAAAGGTGGCAAAAAGAGAGGAGGACGCGATGATGCCCACTTCCGTCGGACTGGCCTTCCAGCTTTGATTGGCCAAGATCACAGCGGTGCCAATGATCGCCAAGTCATAAGCGGAAGTAAAAAATCCCATGCCTGCGGTGATAATAGCGCGCAGATGAAAGCCGCTGAACTGCACTTCGTTCAGAGCTTCCGTGACTTCACGGGCATGAACCGTATTGTTAACCGCGGCTGCCATGTTGTAATCCTCCGCGCCAAAAACCACTGCATCAGGTAAACCGCGAGTGGCAGACGACCACACACTAAACCGTTTCCTTGACTTACACAAAACTATACAAACCTTAATGATGGTTTTGTATTAGCATTATGTTAAGATTTGATTAAGGTTAAAATCGCAAATATGAAACTTAAAATTCTACTTACGATATACTAATAGAAATGATCTGCTAATTAGCATCATAAACTATTTATTTTTCAATACTTACAACTTATAAATTTTTGCTTCGCAGTTGGTATGAAATTGCATACTGAAGTGTCATTGATATTTTTAAACTAATTTTATTCAGTAATTGGGCCATTATTATAGGACTATATTAGCCAAGTTTTTTTGAAATTTATCGTTGAAAACGCTTGCTATCCGACAAAAAAGGTGAATGCTTGCTATTTTTCAGACAAAATATAAACGCTGTTTACCGGTAAATGTGAATTCAATGGTTCGTAAAAACTGATCGCCGCATTACGATGTTGGTGCTCTACCGCCAACGTTTGCATCTCTAATATCGGTAACCGTTCACGGCCTTTCGGCCTTTCAAACGCGGTATGCGTTCACGGCGGTACCACTCCCTTACGGTCGCGGCTCGGCCTGCCGTTATGCGTGGTAGGTAAGCCAAAAACATCGTGCGTGAACGGTTACTAATATTAAACAAACGCTTCGCCCAGCACCGCAAGGTGTTGCCGTGTGGGCGAGCTCGCTGCTATACGCAATGTAGTGGTTCGCCCAGATCTCAAGACCGATACCCGCAGAAGCTGCCACGCGCCGCTAAAGCTGGCGCAGTGTATTGCAATTCCCTGGAAATGTGATAAAGTAAAAGGCATAAGAGATCGGGACGGAATATCCAATTCGTTCTCGACAACTTTTTGGCGCTGGGATTTAGAGCATTATTTTAGTTGAGTTGCTTAGATTTTACGTCTTCGGTTCAGGATTTTTTAGAAAGGGTTGCTTATGATTCTCCCGTACAACTGGAAAGAAAAACTCAAACCGGCCAACCTCCGTAACACCATCAACGAAAATTCCGCTGTGGTGAGCATCATTGCGGCAGTGGTCGCCATTGTGGCCATCGCATTTATTGTCCGCAATTTTATTCAAACCCCAAATTACGGCCCTACCACAGCCTATTACTATGATACTTCCGATGGCAGCGTGCAGGTGCTGCCGCGCTCCAAATATCCGCCGCTAATCGGCAAGACCGGTAAGCCAACGCTGGTCTGGGCGGAGTATTATTCGTGCGCATCGTGCTCCGATAAAAAACTGGCGTATCTGGAAAAATACTCCCCGCAAGCCAAGAAGGCGATGGAGCAACTTCAGCAGCAGGCCACCAATCCCAAAACCAAAGGTATGCCGCCCAATTTTGCCATGATGCAGATGGCCATGGCTGGCGGCGGAATGCTGGTGCGCAGTCCGCAAAAAGGCTCCAAGTGGTATCCGTTGGAATCACCGGAAGGAATGCGGATTGCAACTCCCCCGGCTTGCGCAAGCGGACAGCTTAAGGCTTGCAATCCCGAATGATCCGGTGTTTTCAACTTGGGATCAGTGCAATAATTACAGTGTGGATTCGCAGGCCTCCTAGTACTACAGCGCGACTTCCTAATCGCCCCCTGCGTTAATCGCAGACAAGCAGAATTCGGAATGGCGTTTTTGGCCCTCAAAAGCCGAAGTCGCGCTGTAGTACTAGGCGGCCCGTCCGAATACCTGTGAGCGATTACCCTTTTTCGTTGCTGCGCCGACACATATTCTGTAGTATGCGTCTGTGAATTTGCGGACGCGCCACGTGTTTTGCTGCCGATCATCCCGGAAAAGTGGTCCGCCCATGGAGATACTCGCATCATGCAATTTGCCCGGATTGAAGAAGTGTTAGCCGCATTAAAACGTGGCGAGATGATCGTTCTGGTGGATGATGAAGACCGCGAGAATGAGGGCGATCTGGTCTGCGCGGCCCAGTTTGTTACCCCGGCCATTGTGAATTTCATGCTCAAAGAAGCCCGCGGTGTGCTGTGCGTCGCCATGACGCCGGAAGACTGTCAGCGACTGGCACTTTACCCGCAAACCGCACAAAACACCGCTCCCTTGGGCACCGCCTTTACGGTCACGGTCGATGCGCATCCGCGGTTCGGTATTACCACGGGGGTATCCGCAACGGAACGCGCGTTAACCATCAAGACACTCCTTGACCCCAACCGCGGCCCTGACGACCTTTGCCGCCCCGGGCATATTAATCCGCTGCGGGCCAGACCGGGCGGTGTATTGGAACGGGCGGGCCAAACGGAAGGATCGGTGGATCTTGCGCGTATGGCCGGACTGTATCCCGCCGCCGTGATTATTGAAATCATGGCGGATGATGGTTCCATGGCCCGGCTGCCGGAACTGGATAAATTTTGCCAGCGCCACGGCCTGCTGTTATGCAGCAATGCCGACATTATTCAATATCGCTTACGCCGCGACACTTTAGTAAAACGCATTGAATCCACCGCCTTGAAAACCGCCTTCGGAAATTTTGACCTGTATGTGTATGAAATGCACAATGATCCACTGCTGCATTTGGCCATTACCAGCGGCGGTGTAGGCGCGATCGATCACCACACGGGAAAATCCGTCATACAAAGCGGGCCGGTGCTGGTACGAGTACATTCCGAGCATCTTTTGGGGGATGTTTTTGCGGCGGATTTTACGGATAGTGGCAAGGAATTGCAGGAATCTTTGCGGATGATTCAACAGGCTGGAAAGGGCGCGGTGATTTATCTGCGACAGGAATCGCGCGGCTTGGCGTTGCTGGCACGATTGCGCGAAATGCGCAAGGCGGAAACCGCCGCCGCCCAGGAGCAAGCCATTGGTCCCATGGGCCGGCGCGATTTTGGCATCGGGGCCCAAATTCTCCGCGACTTGGGCCTGCGGGAACTTATCGTCCTTACCAACCGCCCCAAAACACTTTATGGCTTGGAAGCCTTTGATCTTACGGTTGTGGAACAACGCCCCATCAAACTTCAATAGATGAGGAACAGGAACTGGCATGGAGTTTATTTTGTGACTCAGCAACCAGAAAGCAGCGGATCCAAACGCTTCAAGTTTGACATTATTGAACCAGTGGGCAAACGCGTGGTAATCCGCAAGGATGAGAATCGCCGGGAGACTAAAAGCGGAATTGTGTTGCCGGGAAATCGTGAAATTCCCACTTTAACCGGGCGGGTTATTGCCATATCCAAACAGGTTGAAAATGATTTCGATTTTCCGATCCGACAATATGATAAAGTTCTGTTTGATCCCCGGGAGGCCATTCCGGTGGAATTTGAAGCGGATAATAAGCTCTTTGTGGTTCCGCTGGACAACGTGCTGGCGATTTTTCGGAAATCAGAAGTGACACCGGTATCGGAAACTCCGACACAGCGCCCGGCGGAGGAGGAGTAGAACCCATGCTGAACAACCGCCACATTATTGTTTTGCGTGATGCCACAGAACTGGCCACAGC
Source organism: Phycisphaerae bacterium (assembly GCA_049977145.1). Lineage (GTDB taxonomy): Bacteria > Planctomycetota > Phycisphaerae > WQYP01 > WQYP01 > JAMDCX01. The sequence continues at coordinate 21,734 of JBMFGW010000019.1, read as the reverse complement.
GGCGGCGAAAATGATTATGCAATCGGCGGCGGAGGCCATTGCGCGGCGGGGCCGGTTTGTCATTGCGTTGTCCGGTGGATCCACGCCGGAGGTGGCGTATGCGATTATTCACGATCATTATTCCAGCCAAACCGATTGGGCCAAATGGTATATTTTTCTAGGGGATGAACGGGCGGTGCCGGTGACGGATCCCCAGAGCAATCTAGGCATGGCTAAACGCACCCTGCTGCATGGCCTGCCGATTCCTGAAACGCAGATTTTCGCTGTACAAACGCAACTTTCGGTCGCGGCGGCGGCGGCGGATTATGAGCAGCGGATTCGGGAATTTTTCGGAACTGCGGCACCACGTTTTGACCTCATCCTGCTGGGGCTTGGTGATGACGGGCATACGGCATCACTGTTTCCCGGCTTGGCGGCGCGGCATGAAAAAATAAAATTAGTCACCTACAGTCCCCCTGGCACACTGCCACCACCGCTTGACCGGATCACATTTACGTTTCCGCTCATTAACCTGGCTCGCAAAGTGGTGTTTCTGATGGCTGGAGAAAAGAAAAAGGCCGTGGCCGCCCAACTGCTGGCTCCGGACGTTAATGCGGAGCTAATTCCCGCCGCTAATGTGCGGCCGCAGGATGGAGAACTGGTTTATATGATGGATCAGGCGTGTGCGGGAAAGGCAGCCCCCGCAGCATAAACTTTCGCACAGAGGTTTCACGAAATTTTCCGAGACGGTATTGGGCTGGCCCGATGGATAGCGTACCCCCCAGCTACTGCTGCGCGAATTTGGCTTCTGCCAAAAACACCCTTCGAAAATCGTAACCGTTCACGGCCTTTCGGCCTTCCGAACTCGGTATGCGTGCACGGCGGTACCACTCCCTTACGGTCGCGGCTCGGTCTGCCGCCGCGCGTGGTATGGTACGCAAAAAACATCGTGCGTGAACGGTTACAAATCGTTCAACACGCAGCACAATGCTTGATAATCCCCCATTATCTCATATATCAGTGGATATTATCACATTATTTTGACAGCTGCTTTGGTAATCACTACCGTGAGTTAATCATACGGCGGTTGATGTGTGCTGCCGTGCAGTGTTGTGCGCAACCGACAGTTGGTGGCGAATAAGAAAAGGCAATGAACATGGAAAAGATAAAACTCGTTTGTGCCAAGTGTGGTTTTACGGTTGAGGAATATACCGCGACTGAACTGGCGGAAATTCCCCGCAAGAACAAACGCTATAAATATCTTTTGCAAAAGTCGTCGATTTGTCCAAAGTGTCTGGCTTCCGGGCGTTTGAAGGAAGTGCGGCTGACGGAAGCGGAGGACGCGGCAACGGCAGCGGCGGGTGCGGATGCGGTCGCCGCTGCGCCGGCTGCACATGAGCAGAACCCGGAAGAACCCACGCCGATGATGGATGCCATTTCGCGCGGCGTCTGGCCAAGCCATGCCGCAGAACTCAAAAAGACCAAATATCCTCTCCAGATGTATGAGCAGGCGCTGCAAAAGCGGGCGACGCAATGGGGTTACGGCGGGTACGTTTCCTTACCTGGTGTGGCGGCGGGAGTTTTGGTTCGTGCTTCGGCGCGGCCGGACATTACCAAAGGCTCTAATTTTGTCCGTATCATGGATCCGTGCGGTAATTTTTTCAAAGCCGATGCGATGCGGGGTCTTTGTGACATTGCGGACAAATATGCGTATGGTTTGCTGCACTTGTTAAGTACCGGCGGCGATCTGGAAATGCTGGGCATCCCGACCGAAAATTTGAATTCGGCGGTGCAGGAAATTATGAAACTGGGTTTCGATGTCGGCTCAACCGGCGATGATTATCGCACCAGCGAAGAATGTATCGGCCCGGCCAAGTGCGACCTGACACTCTATGACACGCTGGGTTTCCGCGCGGCGTGGTACAAGCGATTTCTGGATGATGTGCAATATCCCCGCTTCCCGCATAAATTCAAATGCAAGTTTTCGGGATGTCCCAATGATTGTGTGCGCGGCGGGCAAAAGGCGGATGTTTTCGTTTGCGGCGTATTCCGTGATTTGCCGGTCATTGATCAGGAAAAGGTTGCGGCATGGGTAAAAGGCGGCGGCGATATCACCACAGCCTGCACGCGGTGTCCGGGAGGCTCTTTGAGTTGGGACGCCAAACACGGGTTGAGCATTGACGGGGACAGTTGTCTGCGTTGTATGTACTGCATTAATAAAATTTCCGGCGTGCGGCCGGGTGGTGAGCGCGGCGTGGCGATTCTGGTGGGCGGAAAATTACGCGGCAAGTATGGCCCCATGCTGGCCAAAGTATTGGTGCCATTTATGAAAGCCGTGCCGCCGGATTATAAAGAAGTCTTTGATCTCATTGAACGCATCACGGAAGTGTATGACGAGCATGCGCGTAAAAAGGAGCGTATGGGCGACTTCTTATTGCGGATCGGCATGGTGGAATTTTTCCGGCTGGTCGGAGTGGAACCATCCGCACGGCTGTTTGATCGACCGCGTACCAATTTGTATTACCACTGGGACCCCGAAGAAGTTAAAGATCAACGGGATCCAAGGAATATATCACGGCAATGTCTTAGTGAAGGATAAAGTTATGCCAGGAATAGGAATACCACCGCTGGAAGCGAATTTACCGCCGATTGTCAAGCGTAATTACGGCAAGTGGATTTCGCATGAACACCCGCGACCCGGGGTCATAAAACATGATTCGGAATCCGGAGAGGCGTGTTACACGGTCCGCGCCGGGATGCCGCCCAATGCCCGGGTCAGCACGCAAACAATGCGGCAACTTTGCGCTGTCGCCGACGAGTTTTCGGAAGGATACTTCCGCGTCACGCAGCGTAATAGCTGCGAATTCGTGGGGGTGCCGGAAGATCGCGTTGCGCAACTCATCACGCGGTTGGCCGAAATGGGGTTTCCCGTGGGCGGCACCAATCGCTCGCTGCACAACACGGTGTGCTGCACCGGTTATTTGCATTGTCATTTGGCGGCGACCGATCCGGCGGCGATTATGAAGGCCGTTTCGGAAATGCTGCTGCATGAATTTCAGAATGACTGCCTGCCGGCAAAGTTAAAAATAAGCGGCTCCGGATGTCTTAATAATTGCGGTGAATCTTCCACCGCTGACATTGCCGTTATTGGAGTACATCGCGATCTGCCTCCGATTCACGAAGAGAAACTCAAAGGCTGTGAATTGCCGCTGGTGATTTCGGTCTGCCCGGTTGGCGCCATCCGGCCCAAAGGTCCGGGGATGATTGAAATTGATCCGAAACGCTGTATTCACTGCCCGGCCTGTTCCGTTGCCTGTGCCGCCATGGCTCCGATTGGTAGCCCGGACGGTGATGGCGTGGCGATCGTAGTGGGTGGAAAAGCGGGCAACACCGGAGATGGACCGGCCATGGCGAAGCTGGTGGTGCCTTATTTACCGAATAACCCACCTTTTTGGCCGGAAGTCACGGCGGTCATTCGGAAAATCGTTGACGCCTGGTCCGCCAATGCTCGCAAGGACGAACGGGTTGGTGAATGGATTAACCGTATCGGCTGGGAAAAATTTTACGAACGGACGGCATTGCCGTTGTCATTTAAGGTTATGGATAATTACGACGCCCGCGCTATGGAGTGTGCCAAGCCCAACGTGCGTTTCACATGGTAAGAAAAGGAGTCCTGTATGGCAGTTGTTACACTGGCTGGAAAACAATTCGAGGTGGATGAGGATGGTTTCATGGTGGATATCGCGCAATGGACGCCCGAGGTGGCTATCGGCCTGGCCAAGAGCGAAGGCATTGAGGCGCTCACGGATGATCATTGGAAGGTGATCAACTATCTGCGCGGGTATTACCAGAAATTCAATGTTGCGCCGCCGGTCCGGATGGTCTGCAAAGAAACCGGATTCTCCCTGAAGCGCGTTTATGAATTGTTCTCGACCGGCCCGGCCAAAGGCGCATGCAAGCTGGCCGGCTTGCCCAAGCCGACGGGTTGTATCTAACAACCCAGCGCGGGGCGCTGGAAAGATGCAATATTGCATCCTGCCGGGGAATAACCGACGGGACCGTAGGGGCTGTTTTTGTGAGTTGTGTTGCTATGCCTAGCTTATTGTTATCCGTGGTTCTGTATGTGGCTATGGCGATTTTTGTAGTCGGTATGGGCTGGCGCATATACAGTTGGATACGCACGCCTGTGCCGCTGAAAATCGTGCTTACGCCCGGACCACAAAACGTTTCAGGTGTTTTGGAGCGACTGGCCGGAGAATTCTTCGGATTTCGCGCTCTGGCCAAGGCGGATCGTTCACTTTGGACTCCGGCTTGGTTGTTTCATGTTTCGCTGCTGCTGCTGTTCCTGGGGCATCTGGGCGGGTTGGTGATTCCCCATTTCGCGCAGACATCGCTGGGCCTCAATGAAAAACAATTTGAACACATGGCACAAATTGTCGGTAGCATTGTGGGCATTCTGGCCATAACCATGCTGTTATGGCTGCTGATCCGGCGGTTAATTCTGCCGCGCGTGCGGTGGATTTCAACGTTCAGCGACTATTTTGCATTGCTATTGCTGCTGCTGATTATTGCCACCGGCAATGCCATGCGATTCATGGGCGGTCTGAACATTGTACAAGCGCAGCAGTTTGTCGCCGGCTGGTGGACACTACATCCGGTGGCACCGCCGCGCGATCCGATGTTCACGGTTCATCTGCTGCTGGTGTGCGCGCTGCTGATTTATATTCCATTTAGCAAACTTGTGCATATTGGCGGCGCGGTGCTATTGAGCCCGACGCTGAATCAACGCAATAATCCGCGTCAACGACGCTATGTTAATACTTGGGACAAAACCAATGGAAATTCCACAGCTTCATCCTGATTCCGCAGCCGGCGTCCAAGCCCATCGTGCCAAAAAAGAATTGCTGGTACCGCTGGGATTGCCGCCTGAACTGCCAGCCGATTGGCGAGAGAAGGCGTTGTGTAAATTTGATGAATTATTGCGGCAACGGCGTTCGCTGTCACTATATTTGGATATTTGCGTCCGCTGTGGGGCGTGCGCTGATAAATGTCCCTTCTTTCTGGGCACGGGCGACCCGAAGAATATGCCCGTCGCCCGCGCTGAACTGCTGCGGAAGGTATATCGGCGGCATTTTACCGCCGCCGGCAGAGTCTCCGGCCATTTGGCGGCTGGTGAGGAACTCACCGACACGGTACTGCGGGAATGGTTTACATATTTTTACCAATGCTCGGAGTGTCGTCGCTGCGCGGTGTTTTGCCCGTTTGGCGTGGACACCGCGGAAATAACGATGGCGGCGCGTGAAATCATGGCGTCCATCGGTGTGGCCCCAAAATATGTCACCGAGGTCATTAAAAAGGCGCATGAAACCGGCAATAATATTGGCATCCCGGAAGCCGCATGGATTGATAGCTGCCAATTTCTAGAGCAAGAACTCAAGGAACAAACCGGTTTGGATATTAAAGTCCCGGTTAATCAGGCGGGCGCTGAAGTACTGCTGGTGCCGCCCTCGGCTGATGTGTTTGTCAATACTGATACGATGATGGGCTATGCGCGTTTTTTTCACGCGGCGGGACTCAGTTGGACCACCAGCTCCTACGCCAGCGAGGCGGCTAATTTTGGAATGTTCCTCAATTATGATCAGCTCAAAAAAGTCAACCTCCGAATGTTGGACGCGGCGCGGCAATTAGGCGTCAAGCGTTTGGTCATGGGAGAATGCGGTCATGCCTGGCGCGCGGCGCAGGCGTTTATGGATACACTCAACGGTCCAGTGGATTTTCTGGAACCGCCATGTCCGGAACATATTTTGGAATTGGCGGCCCGGTACATCCGTACCGGACGCCTTAAACTCAATAAATCCGCCAATGACGGTCTGACCGTCACCTATCATGATCCCTGTAACCTCGCCCGCGCCGGCGGGCTGATGGAAGAGCCGCGTGAAATTTTACGCGCCGTCGTCAATGATTTTCGTGAAATGCCCGCCGGTACCATTCGGGAAAAAACATTTTGCTGCGGCGCCGGCGCCGGCTTGCTGACGGATGAACTGATGCCCACGCGGATGCAGGGAGCCAAGCCGAGAATGGAAGCCTTTCGCACCACCGGCGCCACGCATCTGGCTGTACCTTGTGCCATTTGCAAGGCCCAATTTCCGGTCGCGTTCAAACATTACGAAATTGACGCCCAGGTTGTTGGCGTCATGGATTTGCTGGGGAAGGCTCTGATCTTGTAATAACAAAGGAGTTGTTTATGTATCTGATTGTTATCGATGAAACAAAATGTACCAATTGCGGTGAATGCGTCAAGATTTGCCCCAATGAGGTTTATAAGCTCCAGGATGGCCATGTGATCGTGGCCAATGCTGGGGAATGCAGCAATTGTCAAAGCTGTGTTTCGGTTTGCGAACCGCAGGCCATTACTATTTCCGAAGTTTGAAGAGGTGTTTATGAGTCTGGTTTCCATCAAACATGAAAACGCTCTGCGCGTCAGCGCTAATATCCGCAACCACAAAGTGGTTCTCGACGTTCCGGTCAATTTAGGAGGCGCCGATGCCGGCCCCGAACCCGTTGAACTTTTCGTGGCCGCGCTGGGCGCGTGCATGGCTATGCACATTGCCAAGTATTGTGAAACGACGAAACTGCCGCATGAGGGATTTGAAATGGACCTTGATTTTCAAGTCGTAAAAGGTCCGTTGCGCGTTGGCTCGGTCATGGTGGATATCCGACTGCCCGCGGCGTTTCCGGAATCCCGGATTGAAGCCATCAAACGCGCTGCCCAGCAATGCACGGTCAAAAATACGCTCAAAGATGCCACTGCGGTCGATGTAGAAGTCTATCGTGAAAGCGCCACTTGAAGAAAGACCTGATGCACACCTGCAGCGGGTAACCGGGCATGGTAATCGTTTCGGGCCACACGGCTGTGTGGGAAACTTCACCTAGCCGCCGGCTCTGCTGGCGGTGAAACACCCATAAAAGCATTGCGGCGCGCCAGCGCTAAACGCTGCTATTTCGGCACCGCCCAAATAAATTGTCACACCTGGGTAACCGTTCACAGGCTCGCAAACGCGCATCTCCGCGCACCGTGGTGATAACCCAGTGCCGTCTTCTTGCGCGCGGACACAGTCACCGTAACGGATTCACACGCCACCGCATTATCATACCGATGCTCTGCCATGCGGCTGCCGTCGCGCCGCCGTAAATGGTTATTCCCCGCGCCCGGTTATCGCAACATGCACCTGTCTGCGGTCAGCGACAGTTAAACTAATAGCGCCGTACCGTCGGATCCACCAATACACTCCATGCGTCAATCCCGCCGGCCAGAGAATGTACCATCGCAAATCCGGATTCCCGCAGCAATTCCGCAGCCAGCAAGGAGCGATCCCCATGGTGGCAATAAACCACGATGCGTTTCCCCCGTGCCGGCTTCAATTCCTCCAGCCGCCGCAGCAGTTGATCCAATGGAATCAGTATGGCGCCTTCAATGCGCGTGTGCTCCCATTCTTTTGGCTCCCGCACATCCAATATGAATATTTCATGTGCCTGGTTTTTAAGTTTATGTACTGTATGCGGATGCAATTCCCAGACCGGATCAACATTCATCACCGCATTTGCAACTATCTCCATGGTCATGAGTTATTCTCCATTTCTCGACACACTTCCTTAAACCAATGTCTTCAGAATAGATCAATACTTGAACTTATAAAAATAAGTTCTTCCTATATGTTCCATAATTGTCATTGATCCAATGGCGGACAGGCAATCCGGGGCGGCTTTATCGGAAGTGTGCAGGCCGCGAAAAAACACGATATTTTGTGCAGGGATCAAGACGGCCAGCCGATAGAATAAATGTGTTGATCATCAATGGTCAGATACAAATCGACTGATGATCGGTACCAGAGAAGAGATGAACAAAATAGCCGCGCGTTGACGCCATTTAGTAACAGCGGAGCAACATTGACGGCGAGTGTTTGGGCAGCGGGCTTAATACTGCTGCGGAAAACATTGCCATGTTCAATTCGGAGGGAGCGAGAGTTTCAGGCCCGGCGTTAGGCAAGGTGAGCAGGTAAGTGCCTCGGCCGTATACGTAGCGGGCAAAAATTCAAGTTGGTTAGCGTCTTTCGGCGCGGCTGGTGTACAAAAAATCCGGTGGAGGGAGAAAGAGAAAATAGAACGCAGCCATTGCGTCTATCGCGGGGCAGAAGAGACAGCATCTGTACCTATGGAGGGGCAGAGAGACTAATCCCGGCAATTCGGTTGCTGATGGCGGCTGAATTGCCGGGCTGTTTAGCAAGCTCGGACATGCCGGAAATAATGCGTCGCGTCCCACGCGGTTTTGAGTGGGCGCCGCTTTGTGGCGGCATGATCAGTCCGCCGCGCTGTGGCGTGGTCATCGCGTGGTAGAGACTCCGGACAACCGCTGTACTAACGCCAGGAGCTTCCGTATTGTCAGATTGCGAACTGGAATAGTCAGATGCACGCTTTTAAGGTCGCGCGCCCGGAAAAGCATGGTTTTCCCATCGATAATCACGGTCCGAGGCTTCAGGTGCATTGGATTGCCTGGCCCGCGAAGAAAATCCATTTTGAAAGTCATGCCGGTCTGGGTCAGCAATACCCGCACCCGCTCTTGCTTGAATGGATAATCATGTAGATCATCAGCCATGGCCCCGGCCATAGCTTGCCCGTAAGTACCGGCCAGAACTTCACGTAATAGCGGCACCTGATGCAGCTGCAGATAGCCCGCATTAAGACCTGTCAGGTTGATACTTCCCGTAATATGGCCCGCCCCGTTGAAAGTCAGGCGGGCGATCATGTTTCCCAAACCCTGGATATTAACGCGTTGCGGCGCCAGCATTGCAAAAAAACGCTGCTGCTGAAAGCTTGGTATGGCAATTACGACACTGCCGACTCCGCTGGCTGAATTATAGGTTCCCGATGCCATTATCATCGCGTGGTTCCAGGTTGCGGTAATGGCGGTGGCCGTCAGCAGGTCATGCCGCAGCGACCAGCTGATTTTTCCTGCGGTGAGAGTTACGGTTTTCATGCGTAGCGTATTAAATGTCGCCACCCCATGCTGGATATGGAGGTGGGCGATACTCTTGGTGTCATGCCAGAAATGAATATGACCTTGCACCACCAAGCCTGTGGTGGAAATAGTCGGCGGTTTAGTAGCGGACCACGCCAGTTTTGTCGCTCCAATGTCAAAATGACCCAGCGCTGCCACGATAAAGTTTTTCCCCAGGGTATGCAGAGTCCCCGTAAAGCGTAAATATCCATTCGTTATCGCCATCGGCTGCCCGGCAATGCACAGCTGGTACGGTCCGGTATGAACGGTGGAAATCTTTGTGGTCGCAACTCTGCGGTCGGCGGTAACCGGGGATGCCAAGGCACGCGATTCTCGCGTTGTGACCACCCGCAAACGCGGAGTAATATTCGCTGCGGTCCCCGGTGTGGCCGCAGCTATATAGTACGCGACCATGGATAACCTCAAGGACCATCTGCGGGCATGTGGAAGTAACTTCCAAATATAGCTTGGCATCTGCGACATGTTGTTAATAATACCGTGGATGCTCAGGTCCGGCCTGTGCGCTTTCCCCGGACGGCAAATCTCACTGCGGCGGTGAACATCAGCACAAAAGAGACCAGCACCAGGACGGCCACCCAGGCCTGATGCCGCCAGGCCAGCTCGGCGGATTGCGAATACTGCCATATTTTCAGCGTCAGTGAGGGATAGGGTTGACTGGGATCATAAACCGCCTGATCATTTCCCAACGCTGTAAACAGCAGCGGCGCGGTTTCGCCGGCCACCCGAGCCACTGCGAGCATCACACCCGTGGTGATGCCCGCCTTCGCCGCAGGCAAGACTACAAGAAACAGGCTCTGAGCGTTTGAGGATCCAAGCGCGGCGGATGTTTCACGATAAGCCTGCGGCACGAGCCGCAGCATTTCCTCCGCGGCCCGCGCGACAATCGGAACCATGATAAACCCCAGAGCCAAAGCTCCCGACCACCCTGACTGATGATGCATCGGCACCACCACCAGCTGCCAGGCGATCACTCCCAGCAGAATCGTGGGCGTGCCCGCCAGCAGATCGATAACCAGTTGCACAATATGGGCGAACCAGCCCCGGCGCGCATACTCGGCGAGGTAGATACCGCATAACATGCCCAGAGGCACACCGATCACGCCGGCCAGACTTACCAGAACGGCCGTACCGATGATGCAGTTGCGCATCCCTTCCGGCGTCTGCAAGGGCAGGTTGGTAAAAAATGCTGGCGTCATGTATTGGATGCCGCGAATACCGATGTAGGCCAGAATCACGGCCAAAACCGCCAGCGCCAGGCCGGTAGCCAGCATGCACAGCGCCACCGCGCTGTGGCTAAGCCACCGCCGCCATCGGCCCCCGCCGGTAAACGGGTGCGAGGTGGAGGCATCATGTTGCTTGCGATCCATGATGATTCGATTCCTTTTGCTACGCCATTTTGTTGGGCTTTTGAATTCGCGCCAGCATGAAGCGGGCGGCCAGATTGGTCAGCAGCGAGCTGAGCATCAGCACCAGCGCCACATAAAATACAGCGCTAAGATATATGGGGTGATCGGCCTCCATGAATTCGTTGGCCAGTAGCCCGGCCATCGTCTGCCCGCCCGCAAACAGACTGGCGCTGACGCGGTCGGTGTTGCCGATGACCATGATGACCGCCATGGTCTCGCCGATGGCGCGACCCATACCCAGCATTACCGCACCGAAGATGCCGACGCGGCAGTAGGCCAGCGCGAGCTGCGTGGTTTGCCACCATGTTGCGCCCAAGCTGCGGGCGCCCTGTTCAAGGTCGGCGGGAAATTGATTCAGGACATCCCGCGTGATGGCCGTGATGATCGGCAGGATCATGATGGCCAGAATCAATCCTCCGGCCAGAAAATCGCTGCCGGACGGACCGCCGTGGACCAGATTGGACGGGAAAAATTCGGTCCGTCCGCCGGGATATTTCCCCACCGGAAGCAGATTAATATGATGCAGCGCACTGTAGATCACCGGTTCAAAATAATTCTGCAGCCAGGGCGACATGACAAAGCACCCCCACAGGCCGTAGGCGATGCTGGGAATCGCCGCCAGCAGTTCGACCAGAAATGACACCGGGCCAGCCAGCCAGCGCGGGGCGATACGTGTGATGAAAATGGCCGTGCCTATGCCGGTCGGAACGCCCAGCAGCAGCGCGATACATGTCGTAATGCTCGTCCCGTAAAGAAAAGACAGCACGCCATACTTATCGCGCCCGGGTACAGGATTCCAGGCCTGCGTGGTAAAAAAGTGCCAGCCGATCTGCCGCAGCGCCATCCAGGCGCCGTGCAAAAGTACGGCAAAAATAGTCAGCATAATGCCCATGGTCAACAGCACGCCTCCCAACGCCGCCGCATGGACGAGCCGGTCCATGAGCCGGCGCCGCGCATTATGCGCAACATGCGTAAACAAATCAGCCTCTGGTCCTGATATCATGGTTTCCGTCCTTTGCATGGCACTTGTCTGAATATTTCCATATCAGCATTATGAACACGATCTGAAAATGCAAAGGAGTCCCCGGCCATATTCTCAACGCGGGGACTCCCTGGATGTCGCATTCTCGGGTGCGGATTTTACCGCTTGACTCCTATACCGGCGTTCGCAGGGCGGAGCGGCGGGTCAATTCAACGGTTGCCCTTTCCAGGTGACTTCGTTGAGCTGAGCCAGAACTTTTTTCTGCATCACCGGTCCCAGCCGGATGTATTCCATGCTCTTGGCGTATTGTTGCCCCTTGGTGAGCACCCAGTGGACGAAGTTCACAGTCGCCCTGGCCTTGGCTTTGCTCATGTAACCAAGGTCCTGATCAATGATCAGGTAAGTAAAACCGGAAATCGGATAGGCATTATGCCCGCTGGGATTGATAATCGGCAGCCGGAAATCGGCCGGCAGATTCGACACCACCGCTTTCTGCGCTGCGATAACCGCCGGAATTGACGGGCGAACCTTGACGCCGTCTTTGTTGATCAGCGTTGCCGTCGGGAAATGACCCATGATCGCGTAGGCGTATTCCAGATAACCCAACCCGCCGACGGTCTTTTCGATCAGCGCGGCCACGCCGGGGTTGCCTTTGCCGCCGCGCCCCACCGGCCAGCTGACCGATGTGGACTGGCCGACCTGCGAATTCCATGGTGGGCTGACCTTGCACAGATAACCGGTGAAAATATAGGTCGTGCCCGAACCGTCCGAGCGGTGCGCCACCAGAATGTGCAGATTCGGAAGATGCACGCCGGGATTAAGCGCCGCAATCTCCGGATCATTCCAGCGCGTAACTTTACCCAGATAAATGTCGGCGATAAGTTTCCCATTCATCACCAGCGGCTGGTGTATCATCGGCAGGTTGTAGCTCATCACTTCCGGTCCCGCCACCTCCGGCAGATGCAGAACATGACCGCCAGCCGCCGTGATCTGCGAGTCCGTCATGGCCGCATCCGACCCGCAGAAGTTGATGGTCTTGTTGATCAGACCGTTGATGCCGCCACCCGATCCGATGGGCTGATAGTCCACCTTTATATCCGGATGCGACAGCATAAATTTTGGTATCCACTTTTTGAGCATGATGGGCGCGACAAACGTGGATCCAGCGCCCTGAATTTCAACAGCTTTCGCCGTTGTGCCCATCCCGACCGAAACCAATGCCGCAGCCAGCGCCGCCAGCATTCCATTACGCAGTGCCTTTATCATGGCAATGCTCCTTTCCTTAACTCGACCCTGCCGGCCGGAACTCCCGGCCTGCCGCAACATCGAACGCATCATGATTACAACAGCGTAGCGCTAAATAACCATTAAGCGGGTGTAAATCTTTGATTAACCTGGCTACCACAATAATCAGGCCAAACGCCGCGGCTGATACTTCATATCCTGCACGCGGCCATCATAGATACACATTCCCATGTAATACGGACAATTCTATCCATGGAGTTCGATGGCCAAATACCTTGGAACGCGATTACTCTGCCCGGCGGGCAAATCGGTCATTCGCCGCTACTTGCAGGATAAGCCAAATCGAATACTTCTATGCCGTTAGAATGCCTGGTTTCAATCTTGCAGAAGGGAATATAGGCGCCAGTGCGCGGAAACGACAGCCCGAATCCGTCATAACTGGTTCTGGCTGGCACTCACGCCATTCATGTTATCCGAACTGCCCGGTCACGTAGCCCAGCGTCTGCTGATGGTCGGGGTTGTGGAACATTTTATCGGTCGGACCGGATTCCACCAGATGCCCCATGTAGAAAAACGCCGTCTGATGTGCCACACGCACCGCCTGATGCATGTTATGCGTGACAATGACAATCGTGATGGTCTTGCTTAATTCATCAATCAGCGATTCAATGGTTTTCGTGGCAATGGGGTCCAGCGCCGAACACGGTTCATCCATCAGCAGCACGTCCGGATCAGCCGCGATAGCCCGGGCGATACAGAGCCGCTGCTGCTGCCCGCCGGACAGCGACAACGCCGAGACCGACAGACGATCCTTGACTTCCTCCCATAGGCCCGCGGCGCGCAGCGATTTTTCAACCTTGTCGTCAATGATCGACTTGCCACGCACGCCATGAATCCGCAGCGGGTACGCAACATTTTCATATATGCTTTTGGGAAACGGGTTGGCCTTCTGAAATACCATGCCCGTGCGCTTGCGCAATTCCATCACATCGGTGCGGCGATCATAAATGTCCGCGCCGTGAATTTTGATGTTACCGCGCACCCGGCAGTACGGGATCAGATCATTCATCCGGTTGAAGCAGCGCAGAATCGTTGACTTGCCGCAGCCCGACGGCCCGATAAACGCCGTAACCTCGCCATGCGCAATTTGCAGATTCACTGCATGCACGGCCAGCACCTGGTCGTAAAATACGTCCAAATTTTGAATCTCAATGGCCTGGCGCTTCACATGTTGCGTTCCATGCTGACGCAATGTTTCTCTAGATGTTACCGCTGGTGGCGTCATGATCCTTACCTCCAAAACGGCGCTGCACGCGAAACCACAACGCGCCTATCGCCGCAAATGTTCCGCCTCGCTGCAGCCGCCTCATGTATATCTAAACCTTACACCACACGGACAGGTCCTGGCAAGCAATTTCCGGCGAAAATGAAAGGCTTAGCGCAATATTATTCATAGGATAGCGCAGTATTAGCGCAATACTAATAAATTCGCACCCATAAATATTCATTATCCGCGCACGGCGCTTAGCCGACGTTGGCAAGCGATGGACATGATTGGTCAGCAAGCCACCCAGCACGGTTACGTCCGCCGCCGCCTCTTCCTCGGCGCGTATCGGCACATACGTAATTGGATTCGGCTCGGGCTTAATCTCGGTGGCACTGCTTACGCTCATTTTCCCCATCAAAGAAGTGGTACCCGTCGTTGTGCTGCTGGATCTGTTGGGTTCTGTTTTGCCCGGCACCTATGAGTTCAAGGAAATACACTGGCCGGAGCTAACGCACCGGACAGGCGACACTCACGACGCCAGTTCTTATACTATTTTTTAATGGGATTTGTTTTGGCAATAACTATAGCGGTACCTCATGCTTGACCACATTCCGCAGTTTTATATTTCTTCCCGTCTCTTGGCCACGGTACGCGACTATGCGCAACGCGATTATCCGCATGAAGCCTGCGGCTTTCTCCTCGGCACGTTACGCGATAACGCGATCGTTGTCCTTCAGGTGTGGCCCGCAGCTAATACCGCCGCACTGGAAAAGCGCACGCGGGCGTATGCCATTGCTTCCCACCAATGGATACGCACGGAACAACAGGCCGCGGCACAGGGGCTGGCGATCGTTGGCATTTATCACTCGCACCCCGATCAATCACCGGAGATCAGTAAGGCCGACATCGTCGCACTCTGGCCGCAACTGGTTTATTTGATCGTAGCCAGTGGCACACAGGTGCGGCAGCCGTTAACGGTATGGATGCTTGATGCCCCCACAAATACTGCCCGTCCGTGCGCGTTGCACCTGGTGGAATGAAGCCCGCAACTCCGCCATTACGGGCCTGCGAATACCACAACGCTACCGGTGGTTCCAATCGCGGACTATCATGTCCTTCAATATCATCCGCAGCGCGTGCAATCGCCGCAGTGTCTGCGCGCGGCGGCTCTAACCTCCGTGCCATCCCGGAAGCCACAGCCATGGATACGTCTGAAAAACACTCCGATATTTCCCGCTACGACTGATAACTGTTGGCATCGCCAACTTGCTCATTTTTTCTTCATCACTCGCCCGGTGTGATCCGATGCAATAGGTGTTGTTACTCGCCGGCGGCCGTGTCTTCGGTCGCCAGTCAGTGGATTTGGGCCACGCGCCCACTGGAGCCCGCCGATGCTTACAAAATACGCCTCTTCGTCCTTACGTCCTGTAATACTTACTAATGTATATGACAATAACTATACATTATATAATTATGTGGTGCGCTGCGCGGGCGTGGCACTGGCGGCGGCTTTCGCGGTACCGGCCCTGGCACAGGCGAGCACAACATTTCAGCTCATCGGTCTGACTGAGCTGCAAACGGCGGCCCCCTCCATTAACGGATCCGGTGTCCATGTGGCGCAGGTGGAAGCCTCGGTCAGCAGCACGACGCTTAACGCCTTTGAACCCAATCCCGCAGCGGTCAATACCGGCGTCCCATTTACATTTATTGATGCCTCGGGAAATATTTCCAATACCTATAACAGCGCGGATGCCTCGGGACACGCCCAGACGGTAGGGACATTGTTTTACGGCAGCGCCGGCGCGGGTGTGGCCCCGGATGTGGCGAGCGTTGCGGTCTATGCTGAAAGCTATTATTACGATACCCTCTACGCTGATGCCGCGCCGATTAATAGCTCCGTGGGGGAAGCGCCGGCGGTGGTCAACCAGAGCTTTATTTATCCCGGTATGTCCGCCGGGACCAGCGCCTATCTTGATCAAGTGTGGGATAATTATGCGGCGCAATACAACACTTTATTTGTCAGCGCCATTGGCGACGGCCAAACCACTGCCACCACCACACCCAGTTACATTAATCCGCCGGCGGACATGTATAACGGAATCGCGGTGGGTGCGTACAGCGGTATCGGCGGTACGCCGTCGACCTGGGTCGGTCCCACTTGGGATGGCCGATCCGCACCCGATTTGATCGCCCCCGGCAGCGCCACGAGTTATACCGCCCCATTGGTTTCCGGAGCGGCGGCACTATTAATTCAAGCCGGCGATGAAAATATCGGCGGCGCGGGTACGGCGCCGGCGGCGACTGATATACGCACAGTCAAAGCTCTGCTGTTAAACGGGGCCGCCAAACTGCCAGGGTGGACTAATTCCTACACCGTCAACAGCAGCACATACACCTACCTTGCCGCCAGTGCGGCGACGACGACGCCGCTGGACCCGCGTTACGGCGCGGGCATGGTTAATATTTATAACTCTTACGAAAATCTCGCTGGCGGCGAACACGGTTATTCCGCCGCAGCCAGTGCGTCCATTGGCGGCTCCGCAACCACCGTTCCGGCCGCAAGTTTCATCGGTACCCGGATAACAGCTCTCACCGGATGGAATCTGGCCTCCATCAGCGCCTCAGCAAACGCCAATGGGTTGGAAAATTATGACTTTAATTTGCCGGGAACTTCCGCCAATAGTTGGGATCTTACCGCAACATTGACTTGGAATAAAAATTACAATGCTTCCGGCATTAATCACTTGCTGTTGTTTCTGCTGAACTCATCCGGGCAAGAAGTCGCGGAGAGTACCAGCATGGTAGACAACCTGCAACAAATCAACATTGCTGCCGGGCTGGGTTTGGCGACATTGACGCCCGGCCAATACGACTTGGCTGTGGAAATGCTGGGTGGCGGTAATCAGATTTCAACGTCCGACACCTACGTTTTGGCGTGGAATTTCATCGACCCCGTGTCCACACCGGAACCAGGCGCTGTGGTCATTCTGCTGACGGGGTCCATGCTGGCGCTGCTGAAGCGGAAGGGTCGTATTTACCCGACCTGATGACGCTCCGCGATCACGCTGGCGAAGGCGGTCTGTGCGGTATGGGATATGGAAATATGCCAAGCGGTGATACCCACCTGTTGCGCCAGATCGGCGGTGTGACCGGTCAGACGTAATATGGGTTTGCCTTTGGAGTCCGGTAATATTTCCATATCCGTCCAGGCGATGCGCCCACGAAAGCCGGTGCCCAATGCTTTAACAATCGCCTCTTTGGCGGCGAACCGCCCGGCGAAATGTATGACGGCATCGCGATGTTCATGGCAATAGTCCGTTTCTCCCATGGTAAAGCAGCGGTGCAAAAAGTGATCGCCATGGCTCTGGATCAGTTCGTTAATGCGCTCAATGTCCACCACATCGACTCCATGTCCCGCGATTGCCATAACACGGTTACTCCTGACGATTTTAATATGATAAATTGTACTGCATCAATAATCCCGCACAAGCATAACAATCTCCCGCACAACCGGCGGGGGGCAGCCATGTTTTTAGCAAATGGCAGTAAGCGGCGTCACGTCGCAGTTCCAATTACCTTAGCGCCGGCATGTAGGCCGCCCGGTGTGGGTGTTTCTGCGAAATAATAGCAGTACCCATTCTTATGAACTGCCGTGTGTTGTACCGGGCTGTTGGACCGGGCCTTGACCGGCAAGGCGGATTAGGATAGACTAAATAATAGAAAAATCGGGGGCATAGCTCAGTTGGGAGAGCGTCTCGATGGCATCGAGAAGGTCAGGGGTTCGAGCCCCCTTGCCTCCAGTACTTATAAAGGTCACGGTGTTTCCACAGCGTGGCCTTTTTTTTGGCAAAACGCCGCCCGCAACTTGGCGCCTCGCGGTGTGAAGAATGTCTCCGGATTGCGCGGGAGCTTTTAGTTTTCCGGAATTCCTAATAGTTTGATGGCTTGATGCAGTTGTACGCGGTGGTCGCAGAGTGCGGCGGCCATGCGACGGGCACGCGCTACCGGTAACGGGCATGTCGCCTGTATCAGCTTGGTTCGCCGGGGAAGCCAAACTCGGGAATTATACGGCACGACCACCAGGCGCCGACGCCGACGGCGCCGCGTGGTGATAAATATGTGTATATGCATAAATACATTAGTTTATGCGATCCTACTTCGCCCCCGGAAACATCTCGTTAAAAGATCCCGGATTCGTCGGCGGCACGGTGGGCGGAAGCTGCCTGTGACCGGCGGTTCCCTGGTTTTCCAGCGGCATGCCCCCCATGGGTGTTAGGCTCGGCTTCAAAAACAGATAATACAGTTTACCTTTGCTTAGCTCATAACCCGCCTGGGTTTGCGCTTCCGGACCAATGCCCATGTAGATATCGGCACGCCCGGCCGCACGAATTGCTCCACCGGTATCCTGATCCAGCATAAAGCCCCGGAAGGGCCGGACTGTCCCCGCCGTATTCGGAGCATTGGTCTCCACAAACGTAAGGGCCGCACGCGGGAAAATGCTCTGATAGGGAGGAGCGGTAATGGTTTTGTCCGTCGCCAGGCTGCGGTGGGCAGTTACTTTTACACCCAATGATCCCAAGGGCCAATGTGCGGGGTTATAAATTTTCAGAAAAGCCATGAAGTGATTGTGCATAATATCTTTTTCCACGGTGTTAGGATGCATCTGAAAATAAGTTTGAATGGCCGGCAGAGATAATTTGCGGGCGCTGATTTTTCCCTGTTTAACCAGAGTTTCACCCAAGCCGGTATAGGTGCGGCCATTATCCCCGGCATAGCCGATGGTAATGGTCTGCCCCGTGGTCAAAATCACCTTGGCCGAACCCTGAATTTCCGCCACATACGCATCAAGTGGATTGGCGAACCAGACTAGCGCATGGCCGCTAAGCAAATGCTGCTGCAATGCTTGGCGGCGGGTCGGAAACGGACGGTAGGAGCCGTCCGGCATCCGCTGCCCTAAAATCTGTCCGGTAATCGGATTGCTTACCAGATTATGCGGGCGCTTGTACACCGGGTAACGATATTCGGTGGTTTTTGTAAGACTGCCATAAAGTATCGGCGTATAATAACCGGTATACCAGACACTGCCGCGATTGTCATATCCCTTGGCAATATACACATCGTAGCGGGAATCAATTAACTGCTGAAATTTGGCCGGTGATTGAATATTCCGCAGCATATATTTGAAATCAAAAAGGGAGGCCAGCTCCTGGCTGTGCGTAATGGGACCATCCGGAAAAAACTTCTGGCTTGATGGCGCCTGCATGAATTTAATGGAACGATCAATCGCCGTGATGAGTCCTTTCTTGTGCATAAAGGCCGATTGCATGTTGGGATATTGCCCCTCCGGAACCTGGCGTAAGCCCCATTCTCCGGGCGCCAATTGATGGTCCACATTCAGGCGCGGCGCTTTGATAATTGTGTTGTTATGCGTGGCGCAACCCGCCAGCGCCAGCGCTACGAGTGTCACCAAACCCATCATCCGACGCGATATACTTTTCATGCGTGATCCTTCACCGAGAAATAAATCATGTTTTTCCATACGACCAAACCGGCCCTTTCGGAGCGCTAATCTTTATTTAATCATAACCATTGTCCGCAAATATGCACCAATCGCCGCCAGTTGCCTGTCGTATAACCACGGCGTGCTGCGGGTGGCCGCCGCCGCTGTTTTTCAATATATTGCCGCCTGTGTTCATTGTCTATTACATCATTTTAGCTTACTGTGCATCATCATGAAAGGCGATGCGACGATTACAAGGCCGCCGCGCATTGTGGCCATTGAAACCAGCAGCCGCATTGGCGAAGTGGCGGTGGCGCGGGGGCGGGAGGTTCTGGGCCGGCGGCAATTCAGTAAGGCGATGCGCCATGCCGTGGAACTTATGCCGGCCATTCGTGACCTTACGCAGGCGCAAGGCTGGAAACCGTCCGACATTGATGCCGTGTATGTGTCCGCCGGGCCAGGTTCTTTTACCGGCATACGGATCGCCATTACCATCGCCCGGGCGTTGCAACAGGCCATTGGATGTCAGCTGGTCAGCGTACCGACGGTGGATGTGCTGGCGGCCAATGCGCCATCGGAGGTAGAGCATCTGGCGGTCATCATGGATGCCAAGCGCGGGCAAATTTATGCCGCTCGCTATCAGCGTGTTGTGGAATCCGGCGAATTACGCCGCACACTCGGGCCGGTGCTGACTGATCCGGCGGATTTTCTGGCACAGGCGCCCCGTGCGCTGCACATAATGGGAGAAGGTATTGATTATCACCGCCCGGTCATCGCCGCCGCCGCTGGTGTGATTATTGAACTTGATAAATCGCTCTGGCAGCCGCAGGCTGTGATGGTACACCGGATAGGATTAACCTTGGCCAATGCCGGAGTTTTTACCCAGCGCGACGCCCTGTTGCCAATTTACCTCCGGAAGGCGGAAGCCGAAGAAGTCTGGGAAAAAAAACACGCAATAACGTCCGGCTAAGCAGGGTGTATACGGCGGGTAATGGATCAGCGCCGCAACCGATTAAAGGATATGTTGATGAATGTGGTCATTGATTTATGCGTGGTCCCCATGGGCGTATACGATTGAGGGACATCATTTTAGGGGCGCAGGACAGCAATATTACCGTCTCGTTTTGACGTTGCGCTGCCTTATGATCTAAAATCATGTCTATGACAAAAGTGAACCCGTCTACCGTCTCCGTTGCTTCGCCTCCTGCCAAAATGAAATCGCAGCGTCTGATTGTATGCGATCTTGATGGTACACTCATTGGGCGGGATCATAAAATCAACCCCGCCGATGTGGCGGCGCTGGCGGCGGCCCGCGCGGCGGGATGCGCGGTAAGTATCTGCACGGGGCGCAGTATCTCCGAAGCGCTGGATATTATCGCACCGCTGAATCTTTCCGGACCGGGTGTATTTGTGACCGGCGCGGCCATCTGTGATCTGGCGAATGGCGCCACCCTGCACCGGCATACGATGGATCCGCATACCGTACAAATGTTGCTGGAGTTTTTTGGGGTAATGGGTCACGCGGTTTTATTGCTGATCGATACGCCTGATTCACCAGGGCCGCGTTATATGATGACCAGCAATGGCCCCATTCACGCGGCCTCGGAAGACTGGTTTATCCGCAATAAAATGCCGGCGCTGATGGTCAAGGAACTTGATGGCAGCACGCTCGCCAGCGTTTTGCGTTTGGGTATTGTGGCGGATTTGCCGCGTAGCGCGGAAATTACGGAGCGGCTCACCTCCCAGTTCAAAGAGAGCATCAATTTTCTCGCCTTAAAGGCCCCAGAGTTCGAATGTCACGTCATTGAGGTCTTTGCCGCCAATGTCGATAAATGGACTGGAGTCCGCAGCCTGTGCACCATGCTGAATATTGATTGCGCCAATGCCATACCTATTGGTGATGATATCAATGATTTGCCAATGCTGCGCCATGCCCGGTTGAGTTTTGCCATGGGCAATGCGGCACCGGTGGTGCAACGCGCGGCGAAACGTGTAACCCGCAGTCAAGCGCAGGCCGGTGTGGCCGCCGCAGTGCGTGAAATTCTTTCTGAAAACAAAACATAAACGGCCAGCCTATACGGATTTATAATGCCACCGCAGTAAGGCCGGGAAAGACGATGGAGTTCGGGGCGTGCCTCGAAGGGCCTGTGACCGTTTCTGCAACGCGGCGGCGATGCGATAATGGGGAGGTTAAGGTTTCAATTACAGTATTTATCGGAATTGGTCAGTAGGTTCAGTAACGATCAGTAGGGACTGAATGCCGCTGAGGCTTAAGGTTA
>JBMFGW010000018.1:0-42490 GCA_049977145.1 Phycisphaerae bacterium | reverse complement strand
GACCGAAACAATCGTCGTACTGGTGCAGATAGTGTGTCAACGCCGGTCGAATTCTCAGAATCGCTTCAGCTTCCATGCCGGGGCTCCTTTCAAAAATACGGCTCCTGAAAGGCTTCATCGGTCAGCCAAGTATATTTTCTTGAGCATTTGTAGCGTTGTAGTACTAAGTGCAATATGTTCTCCCGACGCACCGCGCGGAAGGCACATGTCCCGGATCGCGCCGGCACTGGCTATAGGGTAGAAACTCGTTTATATGTAAGATTATAAAAACACGTTGACAGCATTACCAGTTTTGTGTAAGTTCCATGGGCGGTTGATAAAACAATAAATTAACCGCAATAGACATAATGGAGCATTCAATGCGTGCATTCTTAGTAAATCACTTCCGCAGCCGGATGATGCCGAGATTGCTGGTGCCGCTTGCGGCAGCTTTGGGAATGGGCCTTCCGCTGCAGGCAAAAATGGCCAGTCCGCTACTGGACCGGCCAGGGCGGCCATTTAGCTGGGCGGCTTATCCGACCGATGAGATCGGCATTGCCGATGCCCGCGCGGCCACGGAAATTACCCCGTCAGGATACCTTTACACCGGCTACGGAGAAATGATGTTTATGGCGGGCCAACCAGCCAGGCCAGTACATCAGCGACTGCGCACATTGGAAGATGGCTATCTGCCCATCGTGCATTATCATTTTCACAAAGGGACCATTCGCTATTCGATTACGCTTTTCAGTTGGGCCTTAAACTCGCAAAAACCATACCGTAATGCGGTCAATTTCATTCGGGTGCGGGCCTTTAATGAGGGAACTAAGCCCGCCACTTCGCATTTTGTGGTGGCATTTCCATATACCGGCGGGCAACCGGTTGGATCGCACCGCTTTATGCGGCCCGCAGGGCCGGATCAGCCCGGCAATTATGTGCAATATGGCGTTCCATTTGATAACCAGTGGGAGTATGGATTTGCGCATGACTGCGCCGTACGCGCGGGCGAGGTGGTGTATACATTCCCCATGCGGCACGGGATGACAAAATTCCTGGCACCGGGGTTAAAATATGATCATTCCACAATTCTCCATATCCAGCCCAATACGCCGGTGCTTATGGTGCGATATGCCATCAGCTTGCAGCCCGGGCGGCAAACGGAGCTGGATCTTAGAATGCCCGTGCATCCCATTGCCCTGACGGATCGGCCCGCGCTACAGCAATTGCAAAATTTGAAATTGCCATCGGCTTTAGCCGCGGCCCGCCGATGGTGGCGGGGGCAACTACGAGGCAGAGGTTTGCAGCTTTCAGTGAGCGAAAAAAAAGTGGTAGACACGTTTCGCGCCAGCCTGATGTATTTAATGCTGGCCCGCGACCGCTGGCCGGCACCCGGACCCGGCCATCGGCCAATTTATGTTCAAAACGTCAACAAACTCCAGTATCACGCCTTTTGGTTACGCGACGGCTCGTACATGACCCGGGCCTATGATTTAACCGATCATGCGCACCGAGCCGCGCAGTGCCTGCGATTTTTTCTACATATTCAGAAACCGGACGGTAATTTTATCTCCCAGCCGGGGCAACATGATGGCTGGGGTGAAGCGCTTTGGGCCATTGGTCAGCATTATCAGTTGACCGGAAACTTGGCCTTCGCGCGGAAGGTTTTTCCCAACGTGCGCCGTGCGGTGGCTTGGCTGGAAGCGGCACGCAAGCGTGATGCATTGCACGTACTTCCCGGTGGGAATCCGCATGATGACGAATTTCCCAACAGATGGGCGCATATTACCGGGGATAATTTTTACGCCCTCGACGGACTGCACGAAGCGATCATTCTGGCGGAAGCCTTGGGGCGACAGCGCACCGCGGCAGCGTGGCGGAAGCAATACCTGGACTACCACCATATGCTTTTTGAGATTCTGCGCAAAATTGGCCATCATGACGACAACTATATGCCGCCCGGACTGGACGTAAAAGGCGGACACGATTGGGCTAATTTGCTGGCGTTATATCCGCATGAATTGCTGCCGCCGATGGATCCATTGGTGACCGGAACATTGCGCGAATCGCTGCGGCACTACGGTGAAGGCCTGATGACCTACGCGGGTAGGTTGCACCAATATTTAACCATGAACAATACGGAAACTTGGATTATTCGCGGCCAACAACGCCATGCGCTACGTGAAGTCTATGCGGTGCTGGTGCATACATCCTCCACACAGGCCGGATGGGAGTTGGCTTCACCACCCTGGACGATGCGCGATTTTGGTGGTGATTTGGCGCCGCACGGTTGGTTTGCCGCCGACTATATTGCCGTCGTTAGAAATATGTTGCTGCGAAGTCATGACCGAACCTTGAATATCTTCTCCGTGCTGTCGCCCGCCTGGACACGGCCCGGTGATCTATTGTCATTACGGCAGGCCCCAACGCGCTTTGGAATGGTCAGCCTCTATGCAACATTTACCAGCCGTGGAATGCGACTACGCATAGAATCGCACTTTCGGCAGTCGCCGAAGCTCCTTCGGCTCCATCTACCCTGGTATGTCACCGTGACCGGCGCTACGGTGGACGGCCACAAGACACAGGTGTCCGGTCAGAGCCTGGTACTGCCGCCGGAAACCCGGTCTGTTCGCTTACATTGGAGCAGGCAGACTGGTCTTGGCGACTGGAGTTACCATTCATTCGTCAAACGCTTCGAAAAGGCGTGGCAGACCCGTTATTTTACCCACAAGGCTATGGCGTTTGGTAATGGCCGGAAGATATGGCCGCAAAAATGAGGTGGAACCATCGAACCGGCCGCTGGAGCAAAAAATCGCCCGGTGGGCGGCACAACATGGGGCGACCACCCGAAAATAGTGGAAAAATCACACCAGCAATCGGTATGATTTTTCCCGTAATTTTGCAATGGGCGTTGCCGGTGGCGTAAACCCTTCGTCGTATGAACAACTACGAAATGTCTGAATAGACTTTCGGCGGATGCTCCAGCGTTTTGACCACTGGACACGCCGCAATGGCGGCCTTCACCCGTTCATGGAGTTCCGGCGGCAGTTGGCTAAACACATTTTTTAACACCACATGCATATCAGCCAGCCGCGAGGGGTTGGTAAGATATTGCTTGTCCACAGTAGCCTCAATTCCGGTCAACGGATGACCATGGTTGTTAGCGCTGATCAGGGCCAACATCATCTCACAACCAGCCACCGCAATAGGAACCAGATCTGTCGGCCCTGGGCCAGAATCACCGCCACCCCGTTTCGACGGTTGATCCAGCCGTATTTTCCAGGTGCCGCCATCAATTTCAATAGCGAACGGCCCAACTTGTTTTAGTGTATATGTTACCACAAAATCTCCATCAAAAGTTCATGTTAAAATGATACCATATAAATCGGCAGTCGAACAAGTTACGGTGGTCCAAAACGCTTTGGCTCCATGCTGCGCGCGGGTAATCATTGATAGCTTTTGGACCGCGCCGGACACCTGTTTTTCGAATGTTTTTGCTCCTGGAACGCCCTGGACAGGATGTTCAAGCCACGGGGAGCATGCAGCAATGGCGGTCACATCGAGTATAAATCACACCACCCATAACAGCCGGTGCGTTTTATGGCATACGCCAAACCACCGCCGCGCGGGATTACTATTCCGGAGGTTGTTCTGGTGGACCAATCGCGCGCGGCGCGGGAGAAAAGTTTTGGGTCAGGCGGCTGTTGGTCAGTCCGCCGACCAACGCCAGTGTCAATTCCACAAGGATCTGGCATACCCGCGGCAAAGCCACCACTACCACCACCAGTTCAGGAGATCCCACCAAAGGCGCAATGAACAGCGCCTGCACCGCTTCGCGCACGCCCAATCCACCGGGCAAAAGACTGAACATTCCCAGACTCACCGACAGCGCAAAAACACCGATTAATTCAACCGTATGCAAGATACTGACATGATGTACACAGCTCACCGCCGCCCATAAGGCTATACCGCCGAACAGCCAGCACGGTAAAAACATCACGACGGCATAAATCATGTGCGAGAGTTTGAAACGCCGGCTCGGCGGAATGGCCGCTTTGCCCAGAGAGCGTAAGGCATTGTTAATAATCCAGAAAAAAAACCGCGGATGAAATAACCCTAGAAGTCCGACCATCAGCAGGCCGCATCCGACCAGATAAAGCGGATGATTGCGTGCCACCACCACCAGGGCGGTGGCCCCTACCAAGCCACCGGAGAGGGTATACATGGCATTTTCCAATAAGGTGGAAAGCAGGCAGGTCTCCCGCGCCATGCCAGCACGGTGCGTGCGTTCCAGCCGCATTAACACCAGCAGCACCTTTCCCGGCGCGTATTTGCCGATCTGGCTGAATGTGTAGGCCCCCAGCAGCGGCAGCACCGGGCTGTGATCCCCCATCCGGCGGGTCAGCCACAGCCACGTCATGGAATTGGTGGCCATGATGCCCACAAATGCCAGCGGAATAATCGCGCAATATCGCCAATCAATATGTACCGGGTGCCGGCCAACCTTATGCCAGGTTTCGGAGAGCTTGAGGCCCACAAAGGTGAACACCGCCACCATCACCACAAGTTTGAGAATAAAAATGCCGCTCTTTTTGTTCACAGACAAGCATCCACCTTACATGAATCATCCGGTTACCGCCTGGCGGGAAAATCCCATGTTCCTCGCGGGCGCGGCCACATCAGCTTTATTATGCGGTAAACCCCCGTACTTGTCTGTTGTTGCGGGCGCAAGAGATTGAAAGCGCTACCCGGCGGCCCCGCACGATGCCGATAGTTGATGACCGGAGGAGGAATGTCCGCACATCTTAACGTGGTTTATTCGGCCTCCATCGTTACTTGAATGGCCATGCGCAATAGCTCACTGCTGCTGGCAAGATTCAATTTTTCCTTGATGTGTTCACGATGCGCTTCGATGGTTTTGGTGCTTAAGTGGAGCATCTTAGCAATTTCCCGGACGGGTTTGCCTTGACCGAGAAATTGAAAAATTTCCAACTCCCGATCCGTGAGCAGGTCCAGAGAAGACTTCAACGGCTGATTTCCGGAAACCGCCAATTGCCGCAGCACTCTGGCGGCAATGGCCTCACTGACATAGATATCACCGGCAAGAATCCGGCGAATGGCCAAAAGAATTTTTTCCGTGGCCTCCTGCTTCATAATATAGCCTCTGGCTCCGGCGCGCAAAGCTCTTTCGGCATACATATTTTCATCGTGCATGGACAGTACCAGCATCAGCAACTTCTCATACCGGGCCGCCAAGTCTTTGATCAACTCCAACCCCGGTTTTCCTTTCAGCGATAAATCAATAATCGCCAAGTCCGGCTTGAGCTTGGGAATCAGCGTGATGGCCTCATCCGCATCGGGGGCCTCGCCGCACACAGTTAAATCTCCGGCGGACTCAATAAGCAGACGCACGCCCTGGCGCGCCACGGGATGATCGTCCACCAACAGTATGCGCGGGGCATCTTTCAGTGGTTTTACCTGATTACGAACACTAATATTAGCCATGAGGTATTTGCTCCAAGCCAGGTTCCGGGCCGGCGACGGAACATATTACTGTGGTATCCGAGCCGGCGCTGCTGCGGATTTCCAGGTGACCACCGATCACCCGAGCGCGATAATCCATGATGCGCAATCCCAACCCTTCACCGCGCTGGGCGGTGAAACCTTTGCCGTTATCGCGGATCGTCAGGCGGACGGCCGAGCCTAGTGTTCTGCAGCTTACCTCAATATTGCTGGCGGCACCATGGCGCACGGCATTATTGACCGCCTCCTGCGCAATGCGGTACAGATGCGTAGCCGTCAGCAAAGTGCAGGATTCCGGCAGCGGCTCGGCGCGAATTCGGCACGCGATTCCCGGAATGTTTTCCGTGCGAAACCCCAGTTCCTGCAGGGCATTGGGCAAGTCATCGGGGCTGTCGAGCGGGTGTAAACCGCGGGCCAATTGACGGCTCTGGGCAATACCCTCGTTAATGAGCGTGGTGAGTTTCTCTACCTCCGTGGCAAGTAATTTGGATTTCTTCTTCAGACGCTGGGAAATGGCCTTGGACACCATGGCAGCCCCGGTCAACAGTTGCCCCAAGCCATCATGCAGGTCCTGCCCGATGCGCCGTTGCTCACGCTCGGAAATATGCAAAATCTCAGCCTCCATACGTTTACGCTCAGTGATATCACGAATAATGCCGGTAAAGTGTATGCCATCGGGCGTTTTCTGTTCGCCAACGGCCAAATACATCGGAAAGGTGGTTCCATCCTTTCGTAAGCCGGTAACTTCGCGACCAATGCCGATAATTTTAGCATGGCCGGTGCGTAAATAATTCTCCACATACCGCTGATGCTCGTGGCAATATGGTTCCGGCATGAGCATATCAACTTTCCGGCCAATAACCTCTGATGCGAGATAGCCAAAAATATGTTCGGCGGCGGGGTTGAAGGATTCAACAGCTCCAGCGGCGTCAATAGTAATAATGGCGTCCACCGCGGTTTCCACAATGGCACGAATATGAGACTCGCTGCGGCGCAGAGCCTCGGTTATTTCCGCGCGTCCGGTGACATCAACGCCGATCAGCAGAGCCGCCAGGTCTTCCGTGTGGCGAGACCCGTGCCGTGACGCCAGAAAAGCAAGGATACGCTGTTCCCCCTGGGAGTTTTGCAGGTTTTCCTCAAACGCCAAAGGATGGGGCGTCGGGTGCGAATTGTTTAGTAGCGCCATAACCTTTAATAGATTATCCGGCGTGAGAATATTGCCGACCGCGGATTGTCCGATCAAAGGCTCCACACTCTGACCGCATACGCGCATGAGTTCCGAGTTGATAAAAGCGATATGTCCGGAATGATCCACCACCGCGGCATATAGCCCCGGTGCGTTGATCAAGGCTGTTGCCCAAGCCGCATTTCGGGATATCATCTGGCCTCCAAAACCGGAAAACACCGGCCACCATTCAAGGTACGCAAGTTTTATCAGGCCAATTTCCATCATGCCTGCCCCATTATTTTAATTATAAGCACTTTGAAGCGCCTGCCAATGCGATATCAGCAGTTTGTTTTATGCGCATGGCGCTATGACGTAAAATAGCCCAGCAGCATATCCGCGACACGCTGAATTTGGCCGTCGGTAAGCTCCGGAAATACCGGCAGAGCCAAGACTTCGCGGCAGGCTTGCTCAGCGGCGGGCAAGGTCCCTTCTTGGTATCCCAGATCACGGAAGCATTCTTGCAGATGCAGGGGCCGGGGATAGTAAATAGCCGATCCGATGCCGTGCTTTTGCAGATACTCTTTGACCGCATCCCGGCGCGGCACACGTACCACATACTGGTGATAAACGTGGTGTGTACCGGGAATTTCAGCCGGTGCAAGCACATCGGTATTCTTAAAACGCGATGAATACCAGGCGGCGATCTGGCGGCGGCGATTATTCCACTTATCCAGATATTTCAACTTAACATTTAATACCGCGCATTGAATACCATCAAGGCGAAAATTGCCGCCTACGAACGCATGCTGGTAACGGCTGGTTTCCCCGTGCTGACGGGTTTGTTCCAGGCGGCCCGCCAAAACCGGATCGCGCACGATCACCGCGCCGGCATCGCCGGCGGCGCCAAGATTTTTCGTGGGATAAAAGGATAAACAGGCCGTTCGACCAAGCTCTCCTGGAACTCTTCCACGGCTGTCTCTGGCTCCGATGCACTGTGCGGCATCTTCCACGATGGTTAAATGGAGCCGACCGCACATTTCCGCCAGAGCATCCATTTCGCACATCTGGCCGAATAGATGCACGGGAATCACCGCTTTGGTTGTGGAATCCGCCACTGCGGCAACCGCGTCGGTCCGCATCAGAAATGTCGCCGGATCAATATCCACAAACACCGGTATGGCTCCGGTGCGGCTGATACATCCAGCGGTGGCAAAAAAGGTAAACGGGGTCGTGATAACCTTATCACCGCGTCCGATTCCCAAAGCCATCAAGGAGGCAAGGATCGCATCGGTACCGCTGGAAACCGCCACCGCGCGGGCTGCGAAGAATGCCCCAAGATTCTGTTCAAATTCCTTAAGAGCCGGCCCGCCGATATATGCGGTGGATTCTAAAACCTTGTGGATTGCATTTTCAACTTCTGAGCGCAGGCTTTGATATTGCGTTAAAATTTCAAACATGGGCACCGGCACACTGCGGCCGCCGGGAGATTGTTTTACACTATGGTCCGACATCCATTTCTCCACATCAGTGTACCGATTCTCCACATCAGTGTACCGAATTTGTTCTTATTACCGCCCGGCCTTCACCGCAACGCGCTCCACCGGTGCATCAGGCTTCGGCGGCGACTTTACATCGGCCTTGGGTGAGACGATTGGTGTTGTCGGCTTGTCCGCGGCGGGAGGCGCCAGTCGCTTGGCTAAAATTTTCTCCCGAATTTCTTTGGCCGCATGGGCATTGTCTTTCAAGAATTGCCGGGCTTGCTCCCGGCCCTGTCCCATGCGTGTGGCGCCATAGCTGAACCAGGCTCCGCTTTTTTCAACGATGTTATCAGCCACGGCAAGGTCCAACAGATCGCCTTCAGAACTGATACCGCAGTCAAAAAGAATGTCAAATTCCGCTTCCCGAAATGGCGGGGCTATTTTATTTTTTACCACTTTGGCCCGTACATGGTTGCCGATGGCGACTTCACCTTCCTTGATGGTATTAATGCGCCGAATATCAATGCGGACGGAACTATAAAATTTCAGGGCGCGGCCACCGGTGGTCGTTTCCGGGTTGCCGAACATCACGCCGATTTTTTCCCGAATTTGATTGATAAAAATCACCAGTGTTTTGCTCTTGGAGACAGCGCCCGTGAGCTTCCGCATGGCCTGACTCATCAACCGCGCCTGCATACCCATGGAGGCGTCGCCCATGTCCCCTTCAATTTCCGCCTTCGGAATCAAGGCCGCCACCGAATCCACCACAATGACATCCACCGCGTTGGAGCGCACCAGCAATTCCACAATTTCCAAGGCCTGCTCGCCGGTATCGGGCTGGCTGACCAGCAATTCCCGCAGGCTCACGCCCAGTCGCTTGGCCCAAGTGGGATCCAACGCGTGTTCCGCATCCACAAATGCCGCCACGCCGCCGGTTTTTTGGGCTTCGGCAATCACATGCAGACACAATGTGGTTTTCCCGGAAGATTCCGGCCCGAATACTTCCACAATTCTGCCGCGTGGAATACCTTTACCGCCCAAGGCAATATCCAGTCCCAGCGAGCCGGTCGGAATGCCTTCAATGGCCAGCTGATTAACGCCATCCATTTTCATGATGGAGCCTTTGCCGAAGTTTTTTTCAATCTGCGCTAACGCCCTTTCCAGAGCCTGATCGCGCGCCGTTTCCGTTGCTGCATCTTTAGACATGATAATCTCACTGTACCAATTCCAACTCCGCGCCGCCGCCACAATGGGGAAGCTAATCAAAGATGATACCTAACTAATTGCGAACGTCAAGTTCGTCAAAATAAGTCACTCCATCAGGACTACACCGGTTTTAATTCTACAGCGCTATCTGGCCGTCGCGGGCCGGCCAGATAGCGCTGTAATTAATTTAAGTGAAACAATTCCTGGAGTTCGACGGCCACCGGGCTGTGGTCCGGGTTGCTGGGCATGATGTCGCTCATATATGTCCACCACTTGCGACAGATCAGCGTGTCGGCCACGGCGTTCCACCGCGTTTCATCTTCAATCTCCACATAACCAAAAAGCTGTCGGGTTTCGGGATGCAGAAAAATGCTGTAGTTGTGGGCACCATGTTGCTTCAGCGTATCCAACAGCTCCTGCCACACCGGATTATGCCGCCGCTGATATTCCGTTTCCATTCCCGGATGCACCGCGAGCACGAAGGCTTTTCGAATCATAAATAAAATCTCCAACCGCAGAAACCCATAGCCGTGCAGCGCACACGTACAAGCATGATGGCCGACTTCCGAAGATTCCCGCTAAAAACGAGTGCCCCGATACTTCCGGTCGCCGCGTCGGTTTGGTATGCCGCTTTTACAATCATGCCAACCCGCGTAAAGGCACCACCGCCTGCCATGCTTTTTGAAATTCGGTATCCGAAATTTCATCCGCCGCCACGGCGCCCAGCAGCCCATAGGCATGATGGTACACACTTTCCCAGCGCGCCGGTCGCGGCACCTTGCCGGGGTCATGGTATCGGTGTCGCAATTTCCGATCCAGAAATGAGCACACAAAAACGCGTGCAGCAGCCGTCTGGAGGGTGGATTCATCCAAGTTTAAGGCTGCCGCTTCGCGCCGCAATTCGCGCCGCGGATCATCCAACATCCGGTCATAACTTACAAATACCCGTTGCGCACGCCGCGTCTCACGCACGGCCATGGCTAGATGCTCCAGCCACAGCGTGTAGCCCAGCCGTAAAGTCATTCCATATTTGGCCCGCAGCGACTCGGCAACGCTGCGCGGATTCCGCACGACCACGATATAACTGGCTTGCACCCCCACTTTCGTAAATATATCTTTCCATAGTGGTACCATCCTGCAAGTTCGAGGATCCTTAAATCCCCAGATCGGCGCGGAACCAAAACGCCGGCG
The DNA here is from genome assembly GCA_049977145.1 of Phycisphaerae bacterium. Lineage (GTDB taxonomy): Bacteria > Planctomycetota > Phycisphaerae > WQYP01 > WQYP01 > JAMDCX01. Next base: position 31,948 of record JBMFGW010000018.1, on the reverse strand, counting down.
CAGATCTTCGGCGATACCACGAACAGTCTGCGGATAGCGCGGATTCTGTTTCATTTTCGCGCAGTTGAATCCCGGAGTTCGCCAGGAAAATCCTTCCGCGATTAAAATGCGGTCATTGGCGGCGGTGATGCGGTTATCTTCCCAGAAGCCGGAGGGATGATCCACTTGGCCGGGCATCAAATCATCACCGAGATAAATATTAAAAACGGCCAAAGATCGCGCAATGACACTGGTCCCGCTGTGATGCATTCCCAACACCACAATGACACGTTTTTCAGCCATTCATCAATTTCCTTCGCTCTTGCGCTGCCATCACCCCGCACCACATCCTTCGCCGCCCCGGCGATGTTTATAGTTATACTCTATGCGACGATTCTCGCCACTGTCTCCGGCCAAGGAGAAAATAATAACGCCTTGTGACCTGATGATTTCTGCTATAATAACATGAGCGTATGAGCGATGGCCGACGGAACGGTCTATTGCGGTGGCGGCAACGGGGTGTAAGGTCGTGCCGGATATTTTCACATCTGTCCGAGAACAACGTGTACAAGCGGCGCGCCCGCTGGCGGTGCGTATGCGCCCGGAAAAGCTAGAGGATTTTGTCGGCCAGCAACATATCTTGGGGCCGGGGAAGATGCTGCCGCGGATGATCATGGCGGATCGACTGGTAAGCCTGATTTTTTATGGTCCTCCGGGCACGGGAAAAACCAGCTTGGCGGAACTCATCGCCGGCGCCACACGGCGGCATTTTGTGCGGATGAATGCCGCCGCCGCGGGAGTCAAGGAGGTACGCGATGTCCTGGCACAGGCGCGGGTGCAATTGGAAGCCACCGGGGAGCGAACGATTTTTTTTCTGGATGAAATTCATCGTTTTAATCGCGCCCAGCAGGATATTCTGCTGCCGGATGTTGAAAATGGCATTATTACGCTGATTGGCGCCACCACGCAAAATCCATTTTTTTCCATTAATGCGCCATTGGTGTCGCGCAGTCAGATATTTGAATTTGAACCGCTGACGTCCCAGGATGTGCAAACGCTGTTGCACCGGGCCATTGATGATCCAATCGACGGATTCGGAACACTGCAACTTACCGTCGATGCCCAAGCCATAGATCATTGGGTGGAACTATCCGACGGCGATGCCAGGCGCGCGCTGACCGCGCTGGAAATTGCCGTGCTTTCCCAATCGTCCGGTGCCGCCGACCACAGCGCGCCCATTGCTATTACGCTGGATATCGCGCGCGATTCCATTCAGGCCAAGGCGATGGTGTATGCCGATGACGACCATTACGACTGCGCCAGCGCTTTGATTAAATCCATGCGCGGCAGCGATCCGGACGCGACGGTTTATTGGCTGGCGCGGATGTTGGCGGCGGGTGATGATCCGCGGTTTATCGCCCGTCGCATTGCAATATGCGCATCGGAAGACATCGGCAACGCAGACCCCACCGCAACATTATTGGCGGCGGCGGCGGTGCAGATTACCGAATTTGTCGGTATGCCGGAGTGTCGGCTTGCGCTGGCCCAGGCGGCTATTTATCTGGCCTGTGCGCCCAAAAGCAATCGCGTAACGCTGGCTATTGACCAGGCGTTGGAGGATGTCAAAACCAGCCGAACCATTCCCGTGCCGCGCCCGCTGCGCGACGCGCATTATCCCGGAGCCGCCGCTTTAGGGCATGAAGGATATCAATACGCCCATGATTTTCCCGCCGGGTATGTTCCACAGGTGTACTTGGGAGTGGAAAAACACTATTATCAACCGACGGACCGTGGACATGAAGTGGAGATAAGTCGATATCTTCAGCGTCGGGCGGAGTTAGATCAGGATTGGGTAAAGTCCAACAACTGCGGCGCTACATAATATCTCCGGCCCTGGAACAGAATGAGGAATTCCAGCTATGCAAAAAAATGATCTTCGTAACCAGATGCGCACGTTGCTGGCAACCATCACACCGGAACAGCGGCATGCGCGCTCGTTGGATGTCTGCCATCAGTTGGAGGATACGCCTGAATTTCGTCGGGCGGAAACCATCATGCTTTTTCTGTCCATGGAGCAGGAGGTGGAAACATCCACGCTGGTGCTGCAGGCCTGGAAGGAGGGAAAAACCGTGGCACTGCCCCGTGTCCACTGGGCGCAACGGGAAATTGAACCCGTCGCCATTAAATCATTGGATACCTCTCCCAATCCGGCGGTACAGGGCCTGCGCGATCCGCTCGGCGGAACCCCCATATCTCTGGCCCGGATTGATTTGGTGGCGGTGCCCGGACTGGCTTTTGATCGGCGTGGTTATCGCCTCGGACGCGGAAAGGGGTTTTATGATCGCTTTCTATCACAGAAAGACTTTCACGCCTTGCGCATTGCGCTATGCTTTCAGGAACAGTTGCTGGACGAACTACTGCCCGTGGAAAGCCATGATATTCCCATGAGTATGATTGTCACCGATCACAACATTATCAGATGCAACCATCTCGCCACATATTCTTAATTCCACGGTTAAAATCTTCACGCAGCTTATATTCGTCATCCGGTTCATCATGCAGAACATGGCGAACGGCCTTGCGTGTGCTATTGCCGCTCCAGCGTTCCAGCGCCACTTCAACATCGTCAGGAATCAGCGACACCCAGCCGCATGACGGCGCGACGCCCGGCACCGGCGTGCCAGGCCCGGGAACGATACAAGCATAACGATCTTCTGCTTGCCCGGAGGGTATTATCGTGCCTATCATACTTGTGTGGATTAATAAGGAGTTATTCATGCAGACACGATCTTTAGGAAAACATGGCCCGCAGGTTTCGGCCATCGGGTTGGGTTGTATGGGAATGAGTGAATTTTATGGTCCCGCGGATGATGCGCAATCCATAGCGGTCATCCATGAATACCTGGCGGCTGGCGGGAACTTTCTTGACACCGCTGATATGTATGGCGTCGGACATAATGAAAAATTGGTTGGGCGAGCGATAAAAGATCGCAGAGATAAAGTTTTCCTGGCCACCAAATTCGGCAATGTGCGCGGGCCTAAGGGGGAATTTCTTCGCATTTGTGGCACACCGGAGTATGTCAAGCAAGCCTGTGATGCCAGCCTGCTGCGCCTCGGCGTGGATCACATTGATCTGTATTATCAGCATCGTGTGGATACCGATACGCCCATTGAATCCACCGTTACCGCCATGGCCGATCTGGTAAAAGCCGGCAAGGTAAAATATCTGGGCCTTTCCGAGGCTGGTCCCGAAACCTTACGCCGGGCGGCCAAAATTCATAAAATCTCCGCCCTGCAAAGCGAATATTCACTCTGGACCCGTGATCCGGAAGATGGCGTATTGGATGTTTGCCGGGAACTTGGAATTGCATTCGTGGCATACAGTCCGCTGGGACGCGGATTTTTAACTGGCCGGATAAAACAGCCCGAAGATTTGGCCGCCAATGATAATCGTCGCAATCATCCGCGGTTTCAGGGCGATAACTTTCAGAAAAATATGGAACTCGTAAAGCGCGTCGAAGACATTGCCCGGGAAAAGCACTGTACCCCCGGTCAACTGGCCCTCGCCTGGGTGCTTTCCCGCGGCAACGATGTCATCCCCATTCCCGGCACCCGCCGCAGTAAATATCTGAATGAAAATCTTGCCGCCTTGAATGTGGCACTCACGGCCAACGATGTCGGCCGCCTCAACGCCGCCGCCCCCAAAGGTGCAACGTTCGGCTTGCGCTATCCCGCGGCCATGATGGAGCGGCTGGGGAAATAATGTTATCCGGTGGATTAAATCCACCGGATTCCAGGAACTGCCGCCTGGCAAGCCAAGGAAAGACAAATTGCCATACTCAAGGGAATCGTATTAAATGGTACGCCCCATTTAATAGGTGACTGTCCCTAGTATTCAGTATTCGGTGCGAATGTGGTGCCCGCCGTAGCATGATTGACGCCGCGACGCCCGGCGCGCTGGGCAACTGCGATGGCCATCGCCCATGGCTGGGGCGGCAACAATACGAAGCCTGCAGCAATAAAAACCGCCTGCTGATTCGCAGCGCCAGCAACACCTACCTGCCTATGCCGTTTTCCGTCATCTCCCTGCCCACTAAAAACGAGGGCCTTGCAGCGGCCGTCAGCCAGGTATGGCGCGATATATTGGAATCTGTAGATTGCCCGGAGGACTTGGAATACGAAATGCGAAAAAAATCGCGGGCCAAGACCGTGCTGGCTGATTACTCCGCTGAGCAGATCATGGAAGAAATTATGCGTCGAAAGAGTTCAACTTCAGCTCCGCCTGCGGCCATCAAAGAAGACGAGTTCCGCATTTTGGCCAACAGTCCGGAAGGCATATTTACCGACACGCCGCACGGTAACTTTATTGCCCGCGCACTGCCCCGAAAGCACTGGGATCAGCCATGGATGCAACCCATTGAGCGCGTCGTATTGATCCACCGCCTGCGGGAAGTTATTGCCCTGACGGGCTTCACCCGGTTTGAATCCGCCGGTGTGGATATGGACGGTGAATTGCAAATCGGCGTAACGCCCGCCGCATTAGCCAGCGAGGTTACATGGATTCCCGCCGTTGAAAATCCCGGCGAGGGCGTTTTTATTCAGTTCCGTCGGGAAGCCATACAGACGTGGCTTAAAAGTGACGCGGTTCAAAAGCAACAGCAAAAACTCGAAAGCGGCTTTACGCTCTGGAAAAAAGAGCACAACGTTTCTGGTCGGATTTTCCCCGGGGCAGCTTACATCATGCTGCATTCACTGGCCCACCTGTTGATTACGGAAATATCCCTTGAATGCGGCTATTCATCCAGCGCCATCCGGGAACGCATTTATGGCTCGGAACGCACCGGTTATGGAATTCTGCTTTACACCGGCTCCTCCGACTCCGAGGGGACTCTGGGCGGTTTGGTTGAAGCGGGCCGGCGCATCGCCCAGCAAGTGCACAACGCTTTGGAGGCCGGCAAACTCTGCTCCAATGACCCCGTCTGCGCCCAGCACAATCCGCAAAACCGGGAGTTTCAGCGTTACCTTCAGGGCGCTGCCTGCCACGGCTGTCTGTTGATTTCTGAAACCTGCTGTGAACAATTCAATGATTTCCTCGATCGATCTCTGGTTGTGCCCACTGTGGAGCAGCTCGGCGCGGAATTTTTTCATGTATAGTATGCCCCATGAACAATGCAATTTGGTCCGCTGTCTCAACATCCGTACTCAATGCCATCGCCGTAGCATTGCGCGGTGGCCAACTTTCGCCGCCATTTCCTGCCGCCACGCTGTCATCAACGGTACCCGCCGATCAGATTCTCGCCATAAGCCAATCCCTGTGCGAACTTACCGCAACTGGGCTGGGCTGCGAAAATATCGCGTTGATTCTTGACATGATTATTGCGGACCGCCGTTCCCGCCCAGCACCTAAACAGGTCATCGACCTGGTGCTTTCGGGTCCGGATTCCGCCGAGATTGCCAGCCGCGATACCCTGGTGGTCGTGGATGAATTATTCTCCCAGGCGGCGCAGTGCGTGATGGTCGTCGGCTACGCCGTTCACCAGGGTGAAACAGTTTTCGAATCATTGGCCAACAACATGAAGAAGAAACCCGCGCTGGGCGTGGAGATGTTTCTTGATATCCAAAGACCACCCGGCAATACCCAGTCCGAGCGGGAACTCGTAGCCAGCTTCCTCGACCGCCTTAAGCGTGAACAATGGCCTCAATCCGCACCGATTCCGGCTGTCTATTATTTCCCCGCTTCTCTTGACCACTCCGCGACCACGCGCGCCTCACTGCACGCGAAATGTATCGTCGCCGACCGAAAACTTGCTTGGATTTCTTCCGCCAACTTCACCGCCGCCGCCCACAAAAGAAACATTGAGGTCGGCGTCCTGCTCCGCACACAATCCATCGCCCAGCGCCTCGCCGCCCACTTCGATTTCCTCAAAGAAAAGAAAATCCTCCAACGCATCGCCTGATCGCCGCACCCGCCGCCGCAGTAGCTCAATTCTCAACCTGGAGTTTAGTCCAATCAATTTCATTTGCGCAAGACAAAACGCTTGATAGTATTGCGTTTAAGAGGTGTTAGGTGTGGTTTTTCGACGGTCAAGTGCTCTCATGTAAATACTGCAAATTTCCTTGATTTTTGAGGGGTCTGGTTGCAGTGCCGGGAAATCGCAAATTGATATAAGTCATTATCTCACAAGGAGTTAACGTATTTTATCGCCAAAACTCCGGCCCCAGCGGTTTCTCGGTCATCCGCCGGTGCGAGGATAGTTGCGGGTCACATAGTCGATGAGTTGCACGACCAGTGCGGTCCATCCGGTTTGATGCGACGCCCCAATCCCGGCCCCATTATCCCCATGAAAGTATTCATGGAATAGTACAAAATCTTTCCATAAGGGGTTTTCCTGGAACAGGTCTTGGCCACCAAACACTGGACAGCGTCCCTTTTCGTCCCGCACAAAAATGGAAATCATGCGCCGCGCCAATTCTTCAGAAAGTTCCAGTAGATTTATTTCCTGCCCCGGAGTGCCGGGCCGGGCCACTTTGAGTTCATTGCCATAAAACCGGTGATACGTTCGCAAAGATGTGATAAGAAGATACGCGGTGGGGAACCAGATCGGTCCACGCCAGTTCGAGTTGCCGCCGAAAGCGCCATCTTGCGATTCCGCCGGCTCGTAGCGTACCACCCGTTCCTGCCCATCAATGCGAAGATGATATGGATTATCAAGGTAATGCCGCGAAAGCGAACGCAGACCGTAGGTGGATAAAAATTCATTTTCATCCACGACCCGCGCCAGCGCCCGGCGCAAGCGGTCGCCGTGGCAAATGCTTAGCAGACAATGGGCGCCATCGGCGCTCCAAGCGCAGCCCACGCTGTGGTTCCTGATGTGCTCTTGGAACTCCTGCGATTCCAGGCGTTCTTTGATGGCCGGAAGTTTTTCAATCCACTGCTTGTCGAGCACCTGTGCCGCGTACAATGGAATCAACCCGACATTGGAGCGCAGACGCAGGGGTGTGCTGGTGCCGTCGGCGGTTGTGATTTTATCGTAATAAAAACCGTCCTGCTGATCCCATAAGCCATCGCCGCTCTGCATTGAACCATTAATAGCCTTGGAAATGGCCAGAAAATGGTCAAAAAATTTCACCGCCAGGTGGCTATACACCGCATCTTGCTGGGCCAACTCCAGGGCGATCATCATCATGTTCAGGCAGAACAGCCCCATCCAACCGGTGGCATCCGCCTGCTCGAGTTTTTCGCCGTTGGGCAGTTTTTGGCTGCGGTCAAATACCGAAATGTTGTCCAGCCCCAGAAATCCGCCTTCAAATACATTCTTTCCCCGGCGGTCCTTCTGATTGACCCACCATGCGAAATTCAGCAGCAGCTTGTGATAAACCCGTTCTAGAAACGCCAAGTCCCCGCAGCCGTTGTTCACCCGCTTTTCCTTATTGTAAACACGCCACGCCGCCAGGGCCTGTATCGGTGGATTCACATCTCCGAACGCCCACTCATAACTGGGTAACTGCCCGGAAAGATTCTGAAAGCGTTCGGAACATAACAATTCCAATTGGGTCTTGGCCATGTCAATATCAACATAACACAATGTCAAGCAGTGAAAGGCCCAATCCCAAGATGCAAACCACGGGTATTCCCACTTGTCCGGCATGACAATGATGTCGTGCGCCGCGAGACGCCGCCAGTTGCAGTTCCGGCCCTCCAGCCGCCGGGTGGGCGCCTGGAAACCGCCATCCCCCCGCAGCCATTGCCGCACATCATAATTATAAAATTGCTTGCTCCATAACAGTCCGGCCATCGCCAGCCGCTGAATCCGCCGCAAGTTTTCATCACAGCTCTGGGGCAGCAGATCCGCATAAAAGGCGTCCGCCTCCGCCTTCCGCCGATCGAAGGTCGCGTCGAATTCCTTGAATGGCTCGGCGCTGTGCCCTTTAATCAGCACCGCCTGTATCACCTGCGTTTCACCCGCCGCCAAATGCCAATACTGGTGCACCGCGGCTTTGGTGCCCCAGGGTTGCTGATGCACTTGGGTATTGCGTGCCGCCACCAGATGTTCGTGAAAAGCGTCTTTTACCGCGGGATGGGTATTCGGTGCGCCATAGAGTTTCTGCCGGTTGGTTTCATTGAAGGTAAACAGGGTTTCCATCGCATTACGAGAATAAAAACGATAGGCCCCCAGTTCCGGATGCTCCGCCAGCAGCGTTACATCACCCGCGTCCAATGGTCCCTCCAGACGAATGATCGGCTCGGTTCCCGGCGCAGCATCCCACGCCCAGGTATTGCGGAACCATAACGTGGGCAGTACATGCAGCACCGCCGCTTCCGTACCACAGTTGCATACCGTGCAACGGAACAGAATGTGATGCGTGTCCGCCTTGGCGTACTCAATTTGAATATCAAAAAAAGCATTATCCGCAAATATACCGGTATCCATCAGTTCATATTCCGGCTGCTGCGGCCCGCGATGCCGGTTGATTTCCACCAATTCCCGGTATGGAAACGCTGCGTGCGGATAGCGGTACGTCATTTTCATGTAGGAATGCGATGGCGTATTGTCCTGATAAAACCAACACTCCTTAACATCCTCGCCGTGATTGCCTTCCGCATTGGTCAGGCCGAACATCCGCTCTTTTAAAATGGGATCATGTCCATTCCAAAATGCCGGGGCAAAACACAGTATCTGCCGGTCATCGCTGATGCCGCCGATGCCATCTTCGCTCCAGCGGTAGGCCCGGCTGCGCGCCATATCATGCGAAAAATAATTCCAAGCATCGCCATCGGGGGAATAATCTTCGCGCACGGTACCCCAGGCGCGCTCGGATAAATACGGACCCCAAACCCGCCACAGCGCCGCTGTTGACGCATCCGCCAGACGCCGCTGTTCCACTCCCATAGTTTCATTCGCTGGAAATTGTTTTGCTACATTGGTCATAATCAGCCTCTGGTGCATATTCCATCCAAACCGTGATTCGACACTAAAGTAACCCGGCACCAAGTTTACACTATACCCTACAACGTCTTTGTCCCAAAATTTCCAACACCGCATCAGCGGATCAGGCATCCCACCGGATCAGGCGCGTGAGACATTCAGCGGGTGCCCGGTACGCCGGAATATTCCACATGCAACTCCGGTTGGAAACCCGGAACCTGGCCTGATAAAACCCTCAATACCATGTTGATTCAATCGCAATGCGTGCACTGGACGCGCCAAGGTCAAGACGGTATTATAGCCAACTTGCCGTTTGGTCGATCTGGTGGAATAGGTATTCTGCGGTCGATTGGAGCTATTTCGCCGTAAGGCGTTTTTTAAGCGCTGGTAGGAGACCTTGACGGCGGGCACTCTGAAATCGCTGCAGTGAGGTTTTTCCATGGCCAATTCAGAATTGGTTCGTCAACTCGTTGATGCCGGTATTCATTTTGGTCACCGCACCAGTCGGTGGAATCCTAAAATGAAGCCCTATATTTATGGCAAGCGGAATCTCATACACATTATCGATGTACGAGAAACGCTCAAGGGGCTGCTGGCGGCCCAACGGTTTATCAGCCGTCTGGTGGCCGGCGGGCGCGACGTTTTGTTTGTGGGTACCAAGCGGCAGGCCCGCCCGGTGATTGAGGAAATTGGCAAGCAGACCGGAATGCCCGTGGTAACTGAACGCTGGCTCGGCGGTACGTTAACCAACTACCGCACGATTCGTTCCCGTTTGCAGCGGTTGGAAGAACTGGAACGCATCCTGCAGTCCCCGGATGTGAAGAAAAATTATTCCAAAAAAATGGAAGCCAACCTGAAACGTGAATACCGTAAGATTTTGCGCAATTTAGCCGGTATTCGCGGAATGGATCGGATGCCGGGGGCGTTGTTTGTGGTCGATGTGCACCGCGAGATCATCGCCATTCAGGAAGCCCGTAAGCTCCGGATTCCGGTCATTGGCCTCATTGATACCGACAGCGACCCGGATATGGTGGATATCGCCATCCCGGCCAATGATGATGCGTTGCGCGGCATTGATCTGATTATGAAGGAAATTCTGGTGGCGGTGCTCGAAGGCAAGTCCGGTCGCATTGCCAAGGAAGAGCAGGAAAAACTCCAGCAGCGAATCGCCAAGTCGGAACGGACACGCCGCCGTTCCACCACCGCCGAAGCGGAAGAAGAAGTGGCGGCTGAAAAAGTCGCCGTGGCGTCGCAAGCCGTGGTACCCACGCCTGAAGCGGCGGTACCTGCGGCTGATCCCGCCGCTCCGGCGAGCAACAGCTAGAATCCCGCGTCATAATAACTTCGTGGATGCACCGCCTGCGCCGACATCAAATGAGCGCAGGTTTTTCCTCGTGCGGCTGCGTGTAATCGCCGGATTTAGCCATACCCAAGTACTAAGGAGCAACGAGGATTATCATGCAACAGCCAAGCGTTTCCACGGTGCGTCCACGGCAAGCTTCGCCATTAAAAAAGAACCTCATCATTCTGGGCGTCGTGGTGGCGGTGGAGATTCTTCTGCTGAGTTTTAATGCGCGGCTCGATACCATGGCGTGGCGCGCCACACGCTGGTTGATGGGCGATCAACAGCCCTACAGTTGGCAGGCGGTGCGGTTAAATCCTAAAACGCATCCCGACGCGCCTTGGTGGCGCACGGTTACGCCGCCCTTTCATTCCCAGTTGTATCACCAAACGGAAGGCACCTGGCGGGCGTTGCGGGATGTGGGGGTACCGGCTGAAGTCATATTTATATGTCTCTTGGTCTGGGTATATGATCCGACGCGGTGGAAAGCCGCGGTGATCATGCTTAGTGCCATCTTGGGCGCCGGCGCGGTATCCGAGGCTTTTAAGAGTATTTGCGGACGCGTGCGCCCGATCGGAACCCTGGCCAATGGCCACTTGAATGACGGCTTGAATGTGTGGCAATGGTTCCGCGGACTGCACACGCAGGTCGATTTGAGTTTTCCCAGCGGCCACGCCTGCGTCGCGTTTGCCATGGCGGCGGCGTTGACGTATTTATCTCCCAAAGGCCGACGGCTTTTTCTGCTCGTGGCGTGGCTGACTTCCTTCTCACGCATCGTGATGCAGGCTCATTTTTATTCCGACATCATCGCTGGCGGAACCATCGGCTGGTTCTGCGGCTTCGGCTGCGCTATTTGGATGGCAGAGCGTCTTGGAGTACCGCAGCGGACGCTGGAGCCGGCAACACAAACTTCGCCCGGTTGATGAAAATTCCAGCCGTCACGATCAAGCACAGTCCGGCCGACACATAATACGGCATCGCCGGAAACATATATTCAAACAGCAGCCCCGCCAAGATGGGACCCAACGCCCGCGCCAGGCTGGCCATACCTTGATTGGCCCCCAGCACTTCGCCCTGCTCATCGGCGGTACAGTGGCGGCTGATAAGCGCCTGCATACTGGGACTGAATAATCCACTGCCCACCGCCAGTAAAACACCCCCGACAAGAAACCCGGTCCAACGCCAAGTCCAGGTCCAACAGGTCGGCGGCAGACCCAGGATGATTAATCCCGCCGCAATAATTGCCGGCCCCAGCATAGTAAGCTTTAATTCTCCATATTTTCTGGTCAGCCGCCCGATCATACCGCCCTGAATGAGCACCATCACAACACCAATGGCCCCATACAACCATCCGGAGGCATAACTGGAGTGGTCATCCTGCTTTTTGCGGAAGGCCGTAAGCGTTTGTGGCATGGCTTTCCGGCCCGCGTCGGCGGCGACCGCTTTGCGCTTGGCGACCTGTCGCGCCATGGCATTTTTAGTAATCGGATACATGCGATGTTGAATTAAAAGGCTAAGCGTCTGCTCCATGCCGGCAAAGGCAAAACCATTTACGAAAAACAACAGAATCAACGGGCCGATAATGGGCCGCAGCAGGGCGTGCTCCATACCGCGCAAGCTGAATCGCCGGGCGGCGGCGTCATTACGTTGATTGTTGGGCGTGCGTGATTCCGCTAATTGTGTAAAAGTCAGGAACAGGGCGGTACAGGAAAAGGCCGCCGCCACCAGCGGAACATATTGCAGTCCCAGGAAATTTGAGACCACACCGCCGATGATAGGCCCAAAGATGAATCCCAGCCCAAACGCCGCGCCCAAAGCCCCCATTCCCTTGGCCCGATTTTCCGGCGTGGTGATGTCGGCGATATAGGCGTTGGCGGTCGAGATATTGCCGCCGCTGATTCCATCGAGAATACGCGAGGAAAAAATCAGAACAATGCCCAACGCCCGGGCCTGAAAGAAATTAGCCGCGAACAGCATGACAAAACCGATGATCGTTCCGATCTGACTGACAATCAGCACGGGCCGACGGCCAATATGATCGGACCAGCGGCCCAAAATCGGCGCAAAGATAAACTGGAAAAAGGAATAGGTGGCACCAATAAGCGTGAGATAAAAATAATTACTGATGCCAAACTGTTGGCCATAAAGCTGCAAGTTGGGTAGCACAATGCCGAATCCCACCAGATCCACGAACACAATAAGGAATATCGTAAAAATACTGGCTTTGCGCATTATGTATGTTCCCATCAAAAGTCTATTATACGCGGTGCTGCCATTCCAAGTTCGCCGGGAAAGTAGTTGCGGTACGATGACGGACCGAAATTAACATGGTGTGAGTTACGCATAATTCCCAGACCAATCGCCGTGCGGCCATGTGTAAAATCCAGCGTTAATTCTGTACAGACCGTCGTTCGGCAAGAGCCAATCAGGGGCGCAAAGCCAAGTTGGTGTCATTGGAGGATATCAGCGCCAGCCGCCCCATCAGATATGGGGCGAAAGCCTGGGCCTCCGGTGGCACGCGGAAAAGACTGTATTGCGTAAGCTGACGAGGACCGGAAGCGGCGCGCCGCCAGACATACCGCAGGATGTTAATGCGAAACCGGCCGCCAACTTTAGCATTGAACCGCAGTGGCCGGGGCAGGCCGGAAAGGGAAATTTCCACTACCGCCGTAGCGGCGTGTTGACCGTGCCATGTTCCCGCGCCGGTTTTGACGATCCAACTGGCGACCTGCCACGGAATTAAACTATAAGGATGATCCAAATTCGGTTGGCCACCGGGGCCCGGTGTTGGGGCGGTCGAAGATCGATGCCATACGCCATGCGTTTCGCCGGCCGGCGAAACAACTAACTCAAAAAAGTTAGTGCCATTCTGCTGCCGCGAGGTATCGAGCCATATTTCCGTGCAGTCATGCCGCCAAAGGTTATCCGGAGCGGCGGCGGCATCACCGCGATAGGGTCCCGTGGCGACAATGGCGACATATAAATTGGTTTTGGTGAACAGGGCCGCGACTTTTGTAAAAGTTCCGTGCGTGCGCCCTGACGAAGTTTTTGTCAATGTGGCCCACTGGGCATTTTTCCATATACCCGCAGTTAAGGGGTTATCTGGCGCGGCCGGGACGTTGACCGCCACTGCCTCCAACGCCACTGGGCGAACTACCGCAGCGTCTCCGCGTGGTGCCGGGACGGAGTTCGTAGAACCATCCTTACAGCCCGGCCATACGGACAACAGCGACCCGGCGAGAACCACCACGCCAAGCATCTTGAAGGTTGTTACACCCTGGAACTTCAAATTCTTTTCTTTCCTTAAGTTCATCATCGCTCATCCTGAGCCAGTACATCATTATAGCAAACGATCAACCTGTTCGACAGTTACATGTTTTCCTGGATTAATGGTCGTTAAAGTTTGCGGGCCCATTTCGCTAGAGTGGCCCGGAAAAGCGCGGGCTTTGGGATCCAGATGCGTTTTAGCATAATTAATCGCCGTGGCGGCTTCGCCAAAGCCTGTGGCGATCAACTTCAGTTTGCCGGGATATCCGGCAACATCACCCGCCGCAAAAATTCCTTTCATGCTGGTCTCCATCTGCTGGTTGACCAAAATGCTATGGCCTTCAATTGTGATAGGCCAATCCTTTAAGGCCCCCAACGAACTAATAAAACCGAGCTGCGGCAATATCGCATCGACCTGAATGGACCGCACCTCGTGGCTCCGGTTATTCACCAGAATAACACCTTGTAATACATTATCGGCTGTTACCAGCTCTTTTAATTCCCAAAAAGTTAAAATTGGTATGCCCATGCCCAAAACCCTGGCAATACTGTCTTCGTGTGCCCGAAACTGGTTGCGACGATGAATAATGGTAATATGTGAGGCCATACCGTGCAAATTCATGGCCCAGTCCAATGCGGAATCTCCGCCGCCGACGATCAGCAGCCGCTTGCCCGCAAAAGCATCTTTTGATGAAACCGCATAATAAATACCCCGGTTTTCCCATGTGGCGGCATTGGGCAGCAGGATTTTTCGTGGTTGAAACGCCCCGGCTCCGGCAGAAATCAGCAGTGTTTTGGTGAAATGTTGGCCTTTTTCCGATGTCAGAACATAGCAATCCGAAGCGGCATGGCGTTGGAGTGTGCTTACAGTTTCCGATAAATGCACAGTGGGCTGATATTGCAGCCCCTGTTCGATGAGGTTTCTTACCAGATCACGAGCCACCACGCGCGGAAACCCGGCTACATCATATATGTATTTTTCCGGATAAAGTGTGGCCAACTGCCCGCCAAGCTGATCCAGCGAGTCAATAATTTTGGTTTTCATCTGTCGCAGACCGGCATAATAGGCCGCATACAGCCCCACCGGTCCGCCACCGATAATCGTTACATCAAATATTTCTCGTGTGCCGGTCATATCATTCCTTTCACATCACGACCAGCGCACCACAGTTTCCCCGCCAGCAGCGGGGAACTCACCCATGGCGACCATCTTGCCAGTCTCAGACGCGGTATTGTATCCATATAACGGCGGGATAAAAAGGGGGTTGCCTGAATGGGGGGCATGGGCTTTTAGTTTTCGCTTAAGCGGGCCTTATTCGTTTTTATGGAATTCTTGGCCAGAATGATTTATTGGGAAATATGCTCAAACTTTCCCTCAAAAATCCAAGCACCCATGAAAACAAAAAAATCCGGGGGCTGATCGGACTTGACGAGGGGGACTTGACGAGGCTTTCAAAGGGCCGCGCCATCGGATATTATAAAAAAGATGCGGTGTGCGCGTTCGGCGTCGCCGGACAGGGTGATAAGTGAAGGATAGTCCTGCCTTATCGGAGCAATGGGTAACTTCTATGGCGCAAGCGGACATCACAATTGTTACCGAGGCCCAGTTGCCGGTGATTGTGGAATTATACAATCAGGTTTTCCGACCGGCGGAAAGTGAAAATTATTTTCGCCGGCGGTTTCAGGGCCGCTATAACGTTCTGGCGATGTTGGCATCCCTGGATAATCGGCCGGTTGGTTTCTGTGTCGGTTTTGAACTTAAACCCGCCGTGTTTTACATCTGGTTGCTGGGAGTTCATGCCGATTTTCGGCGAAAAAGCATTGGTCGGCAGTTGCTGGAATCGCAGATGGAATGGGCGAAAAATCACAGCTATGAGTTTGTCCGCTTGGAAATATTGAATCGCCACCGCGCCATGATGCATCTGACGGTGCTGCTGGAATATGATATCGTCGGGACGCGGTGGGATTCCATGCACGCGGACCTGTTGATCCAATTTGAAAAGCCGTTGACCAATGACTTGCGCTAATCTTCCATTTTTCCACCTTAGGAATGGTACCGCAATTACTTCCCGATTTGCACTGCAATCGAATAGTCCATTCCGATGGCTGTACCGACAAGCCGGTGGCTATTTAAAATATGGCATTCGGTTTTCCAGGCCTCGGGATTGCGGCCTATCCAACATTGGGGAAGTTATTCCGCCCCGGTTCCTTACTTGGGTACTGCTGGCGGCAATGGTTGGAGGCGCTACGCGAACTTTGGCGGCGCCGGTTGCCAAGCCTCTGGCGGGGGCGTACGAGCAGGTGCTTAGCGCGATGCGTCGCCCCACCGCCAATGGGCTGCTGATTACCAGTGTTGAATTACCCGCCGACTTGACCCGCATAGGGCTGCGCCCCGCAGATATTGTTACGCGTATCGCCGGACGAAAAGTTGGAAACACGGCCACGTTGAAAGCAGCCCTGCCGCCACAACTTTCCGCCACAAGGCCCATCGCGCTGCTGGCGGTGCGCGGATTAACCATGCGGCATTTTCTGGTGCCCGCCAAAATCCTCGGCGATTTGGAGCGCCTTGGCATGATCAGCGTGCGGGCCGGCGCCCCGGCAAAACTCAATCCGCCAGCCACCGCCCGACGAAAACTTGAATTAGACTGGTCGCATGTCCAAACTCTTGAACCGCGCGGCCACGAAGCTGTCGGCGACGACACCTGGATGCTGGTATTTTATCATCGTCTGGTGGTAGGCGCTATTCATCTGCAAGTGTCACATCTGGGCCCTAGTTGGAAACTATTGTGGAATCAGGAATCAGTTTCCGGGGGGCCTTTGCCTGCGCTGGCATGGCGCATTGGATTTAATCCCGGAGATTATCACCATCAGCCGGCCATACGCATGGCGACTTTTACGCGGTGGTCGCCCGCGGGAGTAATTCAAGGTCGGCGGGCGGGCGAAACATTCCATGTGACATCAGCAATACGCGAACATAACAAAACGTCCACACGGCTATATCCATCCGCCGCCAACGCGGTACCACTACCACTGCTGGCACTGCTGGCGTGCACCATGCCGAAGCATCGGCAACGGGTACTTCCCATTACCGATTTGGCACAACAGACTTTGGAAACCCGGTTGGGATGTGTGTTGGTCAGCGGCGGCGGACGGAAAATCATATTCGCCGGGGCGAATCAGCCGGGACGGGTGGTGCTTGGACTGTGGATGGATATACCGCTTTATCAGTTCTGGCTTTCACCCGCGGGCACACTGCTGGGCCTGACATTTGGCCCCGGCTTTTCCGCGTATCGTGTGGGCGGTGCTTCCGTGATACGGAAGATCATCCCCCAGCGCCGCCGGGTCGATGTGCTGCCTGCCAATGTTACGCTTAAAGAGTCTTCCGGAGATTGATGGCCGCATGCCGATTTTTACGCTTTTGGTTGATCCCGCAGGTTACCGCCCCTGCACGCAGAACATGTTGATAGATGTGGAATTTCGTGACTATTGGCTGGAACATTTTACCACGCATTTTGAACTTACCGCCGCGTTGGCCGCGCAAGTTTACGGTCCAGCGGCGGCGGCTGATATTGCCGCCGCCCGGCGCGATCTTGGCAATGAAATGGCGGCGTTGCGCAGGCAGCCGGATCGCTATGGCGAATTGGATTTGCAAATGCTGGCCGTGGTGCGGGAAAAATGTCTTTCCCGGAACCATATCCCTGATCCGTTTCTGCTGGCCAAGCAGAGGGAAAATGACGCCATGCTGCCCCTATACCCGCGTGTGGCGGCGGAACTCGACCACTATTCTGATCCGGCACAAGCATTACGCGTATTGGTAGAGGGCGTGTTCGCGGGGAATATTTTTGATCTGGGCGCCACCGCCACCGCACAATCATACGCTCACGAATCGCCGGATTTTTTTAAGGTGCGGGCCAGCCTGGATGGACGACGCCCCTGGCTGGTGGACCATCTGGATGCTTTTTCACAGCGCCTGCTGCACGGCCCGGCCTATCACCAGGCGTTAATATTTGTGGACAATGCCGGCAGTGATTTTATTCTCGGCATAATGCCGCTGGTACGATTCCTGGCGCAGCGCGGTACCCACATATACATTCTGGCTAATGAAACTCCATCTCTCAATGACATGACCATAGCGGAAACCCATGCGCTTTTACCGCGCCTGGCACAACTTGATCCGGTGCTCAAAGAGCTTATGGACGGCGGCCAAATTACCGCCGCGACTTCCGGTGGCGGCACGCCCCTGCTGGATCTGCGCCACGTTTCGGAGCAATGCAACCGCGTGGCCGCCGCTGCTGATCTGCTTATTTTTGAAGGCATGGGCCGCGCGTTGGAAAGCAACTATCATGCGGCCTTTAAGGTTGATGCGGTCAAGCTGTGCATGATCAAAGAGGAAATCATTGCCCGGCGACACGGCGGGAAAGTGTTCGATGTGTTGTTCCGCTATGATGCGCGGCCCGGAGCCTGGCCGAGTAATCGCCATCGCAATGCCGGCAATCACTCGAACCGGCTCTAAGAACAACACCCAATCTCGGATGGCCGCTTCAGCGCACCGGCAGACTGGTGAACGGTCCGGCCAGAAACAGCAAGACATAAAACGCGATAGCGGCCGCCAGCATTAGAATACTTAGGATCATAGCGGGTTTGGCCTTGGGAGCGATTCCCACCGCAATGCCCGCCACCACGCATCCCAGAAGGTGCAGTTCCAAATTCAATGCCCCGGCGAAGCCATAGTCCGCAATTGGAGCGTACGGGAGATAATAAAACTGCACGATCCAATTGGCGGCCAGAATGCCCAAGGCACTAAATAATATCAGCAACCATAGCACGCCGTGCAATAGTCCGACGGTCGGTTCTTTTTCATGGACAGGCACGAACGACGCGGGATCAAGGGTTAGTATCTGTCGGCTCATCAGAGCATCCTTTCTTGAACTATCAAGATTGTATTGGAACCATGGCCTGGCGGGCAAGCAGCCTAATGGACAACCCGTCGTGCGGGAGGGTATCGCAACCGGAAAAGTGCAGTATAATTTATATGCGAAATATTCAGGAGGTCGCATGGTTTTAGCAGCATCCGGTACCGTCAATAATAATGTCATGGATCTGGTTAAATCCGCGGCGGCGCGGACCGATGGGTTTTTGCGGCAGTGGCTGGTGGAAGTCCACGACGCCCCGTCTCTGCTCATGGAAAGTATCGCCTACAGTCTCTTTGGGCCTGGAAAACGGATACGGCCCGCCTTGGCGCTCTTGTCATGCCGCGCTGTGGGAGGTGATGAAAATCTGGCTTTGCCCGCGGCCGGCGCGCTGGAGTTAATTCATTGTTTTTCCCTGGTGCATGATGATCTTCCAGCCATGGATAATGACGATCTGCGACGCGGCAGGCCGACAAATCACAAGGTGTATGGCGATACCGTGGCGATTCTGGCCGGCGATGCCATGAATACCATGGCTTTTGAACTCCTGGCGTCGCGCGTACCGGATGCGATCCTGGCGGTCCGGCTGGTGAAGGAACTGGGCTATGCGACCGGCGCGGCGGGCATGATCGGCGGACAGGTGCTTGACACCTGCTATCCAAAAGAAAAATCCCATGGCGACCAAGGGGATTTGGAGCATCTACAACGTATCCACCGGATGAAAACCGGCGCGTTAATTACCGCGGCGTGCCGTATGGGGGCCTTATGCGGCGGCGTTGCGGAGGCGGATTTGCAGACAATTGATACGTTAGGCCGGGCGATTGGGTTGGCGTTTCAAATTGTCGATGACGTGTTAGATGCGACCTCTACGGCCGAAAATATCGGGAAAAAAACCGGTAAGGATGCGGCGATCGGCAAGCTGACGTACCCGTCCCTGCTGGGCCTTGAGAAATCCCGTGCGCATCTGGCGCGGCAGCAGGAAATTGCCCAGACCATGGCCGCGCGTCTTGGCCCCGCGGCCGAGCCGTTGGCCCAATTGGTTGTGGTCCTGGCACAGCGCGATCATTGAGCCGTAGCATCTGCGTTCTGTGCAGGAACCCCTTTATATGCACCGTCTCACCAGCACCACAACATCTTGTGGCGTTTAGTCTTTCATGCGTTTGGCCTGCTCGGCGGCCTCTTCGACCGTGCCAACGTACATGAAGGCGGCTTCCGGCAGGTGATCCCATTTGCCTTCAGCGATCTCACGGCAACTGCGGATGGTGTCCACGAGTTTCACGTTGGCCCCGGTTTTACCGGTGAACACTTCCGCCACGAAGAATGGCTGCGAGAAGAACCGTTCCAAACGCCGGGCGCGGCTGACGGTGAGCTTATCTTCTTCACTTAATTCATCCACGCCGAGAATGGCAATAATATCCTGCAAATCTTTATGCCGTTGCAGCGTGCGTTTGATCAACTGGGCTACGGCGTAATGCTCTTCACCAAGATAATTCACATCCATGATGCGGCTGTTGCTTTCCAGCGGATCCACAGCGGGATAAATA
The DNA here is from genome assembly GCA_049977145.1 of Phycisphaerae bacterium. Classification (GTDB taxonomy): domain Bacteria; phylum Planctomycetota; class Phycisphaerae; order WQYP01; family WQYP01; genus JAMDCX01. Next base: position 11,979 of record JBMFGW010000018.1, on the reverse strand, counting down.
CCTTTTTCCGCAATGCTCCGGCTTAACACCGTGAAGGCGTCCAGGTGCGTAAAGGCCGTGGCCGGAGCGGGGTCGGTCAAGTCATCGGCGGGCACATAAATGGCCTGCACAGATGTTACGGCCCCTTTGGTGGTGGAGGTAATGCGTTCTTGTAATTCACCCATTTCCGTGCCCAATGTGGGCTGGTAGCCTACGGCCGATGGCATGCGGCCCAATAGCGCCGAGACCTCAGAGCCGGCTTGGGTGAAACGGAAGATATTATCAATAAACAGCAGCACATCCGCGCCGGTTTCATCACGGAAATATTCGGCCATTGTCAAAGCGGACATGGCCACGCGCAAACGGGCGCCGGGAGGTTCGTTCATCTGACCAAATACCATGACGGTCTGGTCGATAACGCTTTTGCCGGTATCGCCGATTTTGGCTTCCTGCATTTCCAACCACAAATCATTGCCTTCGCGGGTTCTTTCGCCTACCCCGGCAAAGCAGGAATAACCGCTTTGGAAGCGGGCCAGACGGGCGATTAGTTCTTGAATGATAACCGTTTTGCCTACGCCGGCGCCACCGAACAGGCCGGTCTTGCCGCCGCGGACATAAGGTGCCAGCAGGTCAATGACCTTGATGCCGGTTTCAAATATTTTAGTTTTGGGTTCCAAATCTTTGAAATCCGGTGCGGGTTGATGGATGGATCGGCGAGATTTGGTAACCACGGGCCCTTTTTTATCAATCGTCTCGCCGAGCAGGTTGAATACCCGCCCCAGTGTTTCAGGCCCCACCGGAACCGTGACCGGCGATCCCGTATCCACCACTTTCATGCCGCGGACTAAACCATCGGTGGAACCCAACGCTACCGCCCGCACGCGGCCGCCGCCCAGCATTTGCTCAACTTCCCCGGTGAGGTGTATGGACACCCCCTTGCTGGCGGGAGCATCGTAATCAACGCGAATGGCGTTAAAAATGGACGGCAATTGATCTTCCGGGAAAATCGCGTCAAACGTCGATCCGATTACCTGAGAAATGACACCTGTTCCAGCCATGACTGACTCCAATTATTTAGCTGTGTTCGCTGTTCGCTTTACTTTCCACATTCGATAAAATTCGCGGATACGCCCGCGACTCATTTATTTCCAACGCTTTACTTCAGCGCCTCCACGCCACCCATAAGTTCCGACAACTCGCTGGTGATTTGAGATTGGCGCGCCCGATTGTATTCCCGTGTCAGCAATTTAATCATACTGTCGGCATTTTCCGTCGCAGCCGACATGGCCAGCATCCGGGCGATCTGCTCGGAAACCGAAGCGTCCACAAATGCCTGAAACACGGCGGCGCGCACCATCACAGGCACCAGATCCACCAGTAATTCACCGGCATCAGGAGTGTATTCGCTGCACGCCTGCAGTCGGCTGAGCCGTCCTTTTTCATTGGCGACATCCTCTTGTTCCAGCGTTTCCACCGGCAGTACATCGACGACCATGGCCCGCTGCTGGCTGACACTTATAAAACGCATATAGATAATTTTGATCGCATCGACAGTCTGATGGGCATAATCATCCATCAGACGCTGCGCCACCGGCACCACTTCCTCAAACCTTGCATTATCACTAATCGTGGTGTACGCAACCTTTACCGCGCGCCGGGTAAAGCGAAAATAGGCCGCCCCTTTGCGCCCGGCGACATGTATATCTACCTCCTGCCCCTGTTCCTCAAGCTGTCGAATCGTCTGCGTGGCCGTTCGGAGAATCTGACTGTTATAGCCACCAGCCAGGCCACGGTTACTGGTGACCACGAGCATGGCGGTGCGGCGGCACGGACTGCGGGAAATCAACAACGGATGTCTGTTAAGTTCCGCGGACCCCTGGGCGCCCAAAAGCGTATCTTGCACAATGGCGCCAAGTTTTTCCAAATAAGGCCGTGTGCCTTTGGCCCGTTTCAGCGCCCGCTGAAAGCGCGAGGTCGCCACCATCTGCATCACCCGTGTGATTTTATAGATGTTGCGAACCGCTTTGCGGCGCTTGGTTATTTCTCTGGCTTTAGCCATTATCGCGCACTGCCTGTCTTGTTACCGTACCCTTACCGTTTCGGAGCCGACGCTTCCCGCGGCTGCGGGTCCTGACCAGATCCCGCGCCGCCAGGCGCTGTCGGCATAACCGGAAACCCTTCAATTTTCTTGCGGGTCAGGGGTGAAACGTTGGAAAAATTCTGAATGACTTCCACAATCTTTGTTTCTAGTTCCGGCGTAAGCTCCCGCTTCTGCAGCAAGTCTGCGCGTACCGCCGCGCCCGAAGCGCTCCAGAAATCCAAAAAGTCGCGTTCCCATTGACCAATATCTTTCAACGCCACTGTATCTAAAAATCCCTGAGTGGCGGCAAAGATAACCACAACCTGATCAATAACGTCCATGGGCTGATACTGCGGCTGCTTGAGAATTTCCACCATGCGGCTGCCGCGATCCAACTGCTTCTGTGTAGCCGCATCCAGCTCGGTGCCGATTTGCGTGAACGCTTCCAGTGCCCGATAGGCCGCCAAATCCAACCGCAACGATGCGGCCACTTTCTTATTCTTCATCGCCTTTATCTGTGCCGCGCCACCGACGCGGCTTACCGAGATACCCACATTAATGGCGGGCCGTACACCGGCAAAAAACAAGTCCGGCTCCAGATAAATCTGGCCATCGGTAATACTGATCACGTTGGTGGGAATATACGCTGATACTTCGCCTTCCTGCGTCTCAATGACCGGCAGAGCCGTTAAGGAGCCACCGCCATTTTCTTTGGATAGTTTGCAGGCCCGTTCCAACAGGCGGCTGTGCAGATAAAACACATCACCGGGATACGCCTCACGGCCGGGTGGACGGCGCAACAGCAGCGATAACTGCCGATAAGCCTGGGCCTGCTTGGACAGATCATCGTAAACGCACAGCGCGGCTTTTCCCTGCCACATGAAATGTTCCGCCATGGCGCAGCCGGCGTAAGGTGCGATGTATTGCAGGGGGGCGGCATCGGAGGACCCGGCGTTGACCACAATCGTGTAGGCCATGGCTCCTTTTCGCCGCAGCACATCCACCACGCCCGCCACCGTCGATTCCTTGCCCCCAATGGCGACATAGACACATATTACCTCATCCGGAGTTCCGAAAAATTTCTTCTGATTGATAATTGTATCAATGGCAATTGCGGTTTTACCGGTTTTCCGATCGCCGATAATCAATTCGCGCTGGCCGCGCCCAATGGGGATCATGGAATCAATGGCTTTGATACCCGTTTGCAACGGTTCTTTGACCGGCTGGCGGTCCGCAATTCCGGGGGCAATCACATCCACCTTGCGGCGATCCGAAGTTTGAATCGGCGCTCCACCGTCAATGGGTTGCCCCAAGGCATTGACCACGCGCCCCAAAAGTTCCCTTCCCACCGGCACGGACAACAGTTCGCCGGTGGACTTGACCACATCACCCTCTTTAATATCCGAACAATCGCCGAAAATAACCGCGCCGACGGTTTCCTCTTCCAAGTTGAATACCTGCCCGAATATAGCGTTGCCAAAATCGAGCATCTCACCGGCCATGGCATTGGAGAGTCCATAAATGCGGGCGATGCCGTCGCCGACTTCAATGACTTTGCCGACCTGGCTGACATCCAACTGGTCCGCATATCCGGCAATTTCTTTTTCCAATACCGAGGCTATTTCATCAACTCTGAATTTCATTGTATCACCCTGATATTACTTCGCCTTGTTATTTAATTCCGTTGTCAACCACGCCAGCACGCTATTTTATGCGGTTTATTGTTTACCGCTTTCAGCAGCGCGGCCCGCATTTTCACAATACCTATGCTTCCATCAGCCCGGCCTTACCAAGCCCCGCCAATATACTGCGGTGCAGGTACGCCCGCATATCCCGCAACCGCCGCTGGACGGAACCATCAATTAACATATCACCGATTTTTAATTGAATGCCGCCCACCAGAGATCCATCCACACGCGCAGTCAGGTCAATCTGCCGACCGAGGCTGCGTCCCGCTGCCTCGGCGATACGCTGCTGTTCCGGCTCCGGAAGCGGTTGCGCGGAGATAATATCAATACTCAGGCGGTTGTCTCGCTCCCGTTGTACGATGGCAAACGCGAGCGTGAATTCGCGCAACACATCCAGCCGGTCCCGCCGGGCCATGGCGCTAAGCACTGCCAGCGTCAGGGCGTTGACCGATCCCGATACTGCCGACTCCAGAAGTTTCCATTTTTGAGGCGCGGTGATGATCAGTGCCTTCAGGAACATATCCAGCCGTGGAGCCGCCGCCAGCAGCGACCGGATGGATTCAATGTCCGTCAGAACAGCATCCAGTTGGCCGCTTTTCTGGGCGACGTCGTATAGCGCTGCGGCATATACGTGCCCTAACGCCATGTATTGGGATTCTTTATATTGCATATCACGCTACCCAAGCGATCCCTGCGGAAAACCCCGCATGACCGTTAATTTATTGTGCCCGCCAACTGAGCCAATGATTCATCCAGAAGTTTCCGCTGATCACTGGCATTGATTTCCCGCTCAATGATCCGCGATGCGATGTCCACGCTGATATCCGCCGCCCGCCCCGCCATATCCGCCAAAGCCTGCTGCTTGGCGGCTTCAATATCCCGCAGGGCCTGATCTTTAAGCGCCCGTGATTCTGATTCCGCACGCTGCCGGATCAGATCAGCGGCCTTGGCCGCATCGACTTTGGCCTGCTGCAGCTGCTGTGCCGCCTGGCGCTGCACATCGGCAATCTTTTCCTCCAGTTGCTTGCGGGTCTGCTCTACCTGCGCCTGCGCATCCGCCGCCGCCTGAATGCTGTCCCGGATGGCGTTTTCCCGGCTCTTTAAGCCATCAATAAGCGGCCGCCAGGCATATTTGCCAAGCACCATCAGAAGGACAACAAAGATCACCAGGGTGATCAGCGCCATGCCGGCATTGATGGACATCAGGGCCACACCGGCATTTCCGCTACCGCCGCCGCTGCTATTACCGGCCGCCGCCGCCTGTACCATTCCCCCGGACGCACTCCCAGCTGCCGCCGCAATGATCGCCACCCGGCGGCGCCACGGCGACTGCGGCGGCGGGCGCGTTTGATCTAATTTTATGGCCATACTTTTCATGAGCAAACACCTCTAATCCAGCCCATTACACCGGAGCGTCAGGTCCGGTAAATATACCGTTGCCCAAGGCGCTGGCGCCTTAGCGGTCAGTTACGTCGGGCTGAAAACCTACAGACCACCATTGCGAATCAGAACAATCATGACCAGCACCAGCAGCAGGAAGGTAAACCCTTCGATGATCGCCGCCGCTAGAAAAAACTGCGTCCGGATCGTGTTGATCAATTCTGGTTGCCGCGCGGTGGCTTCGCACATGGCGTTGCCGATTGAGCCTACACCGGCCCCCGCCCCGCCTACACCGGCACCGCCGCCGAGCAACGCGCCCGCGACCTCAATAGCCTGGCTCAATTCGTGCATTGAATTGACACCATGTACCACGACCAGATGGCCCGTTTGTACGGTTGTTGGATCCATAAGTTAGAACTCCTAAATTATCTCGAACTTTCAAAAATCCATATTCACGCCGCCACACGGCGGCCTGTTACCTGTCAATGTTCCGCCGCCACCGCTTCCGCAATATACGCCGCACTTAACAGCGTAAAGATGTACGCCTGCAAAAACGCCTCCAGCAGGTGCAGCGCCTCAAAGGCGGTTCCGAACAAAATCACCGGTACCCCGGTTATCGTGCGGATAAAGTACCCGCCAAAAGAGAAAATAATACTTACCAGCACCGCCACCACCAGCGGGCCGGACATCATCACCGCGAACAACCGCATGCACAATGCCAGCGGCTTAACCAGCGTCCCCAGCAATTCCAGCATAAACATCAGAGGCCAGATAACCCATGGAACCCCCGGTGGCACAATGTGCTTCAAATATTTGGCCACACCCACCACTGCGGCCGCAAGCCAGGATCGCGGCGAATGTCTGGCCGCTACCCGGGCCGGCACCGTATGGTTCTCATGTTCCTCCTGCGCATGGCGTTGACGCGCGTCCCGAATAAACGCTGTTATCCCGGAAATATGAACGGTTAAAAAAGTGCAAGCCGCCAATGTCGCCGTGACCGTTAAATCACCGGTAGCCCCGCCCCAAAATTGCGGAATATGTGTGCCAAAGGCATCGTTGAACAGTTCAATCAACTCATCCACCGGCATCATGCCGAATAAATCCGCGAATAAAATGAAGAAGAAGGCCGTCCACAGATACGGAGTAAATACGGCGGCCCATGGTCCGAGCATCGGTTCAAAAGTATCGCGCTGCAGGAAAACCAGAACCGCTTCAAAGAAATTACGAAATCCTGTGGGGACCGGCTGGGTTTTCATCCGTCGGGCCATTGTCGGGAAAATTGCCAGCATCAAACCGGCCGACAACAACAGCATCAGTACCTGATTGGTGAAATAAAAACTTTGGCCGAAAAGATGGAACAGAGGCTTGGAATACAAATTGTGCGGGACCGTCCCGTTGAGAACGTTGATATTAGCCAGACTCCAGGGTCTGATCGCAATGCGCGGGATAAAAACCATCGGTCCTTTAATCCGTTTGCGTTTCTCACTTCGATACCAACTCATCGGAGTTGAATCGAATCAATTCTTTTCTTTTACAGATAGTTACACCCGGTGTCAATACCGACGGCGTGGTCTTGTCGTGGTGAGGCCCGTGGCGTGCCGGAGCATTTTTATCCGGGCCGCAAACCGCTATACTGTTGGACTTTGGTAGGTTCAATAATATTGGAGTTCTATATGACTGTCTCGGTTTCCTTGATTAAACGGCCCATGATGCTTATCGTCCGCGATGGCTGGGGTAAAAATCCACATCCGGAGATGGATTCCTACAATGCCGTCAAACTCGCGAAGCATCCGGTGGATGATCGCCTGATGCGCGATTACCCCAATGTGCTCATTCACACCAGTGGCGAATGGGTGGGCCTGCCGGATGGCGTGATGGGAAATAGCGAGGTCGGCCATCAGAATATCGGTGCCGGAAGAATCGTGGATCAGGAAACCATGCGGATCACCCGGCGAATTCGTGATGGCAGCTTTTTTGCAAACCCCACGCTTAATGAGGCCTTTGCCTTTGCGCAGGCGCAGCATGGCCGGGTGCATGTCATGGGCTTGTGTTCCGATGGTCGAGTGCATAGCGATCAGGAGCACGCGTATGCGATTCTGGAATTGGCTAAACGGAAAAATTTTCCCGGCGACCGCGTGTTAATTCATGCCATTACCGATGGCCGGGATACGGCTCCGCAGGGTGGCCGGCGGTATCTGGCCGCATTGGAAGCCAAGGCGAAGGAAATTGGGATTGGTAGAATCGCCACTGTGGTGGGGCGGTACTATGTGATGGATCGGGATAACCGCTGGGACCGCGTGGAAAAGGCGTACAATTTGTTGACCCTGGGCGAAGGTGCGCCGTTTGCCAATGCCGTGGCGGCGGTTGAGCATTATTATGCCCACGCCACCGAGCCATCCCGTGCCGGTGATGAATTTGTTGTTCCCAGCGTCATTGCCGGTATGGATGGCAAAATAAAAGATGGTGACGCGCTGATTTTTTTCAATTACCGCGGAGATCGTCCCCGGGAAATCATCAAAGCCTTCCGCTATGATGATCAACAGTTTAAAGCGGAAAAAAATGGCGGCTTTATCCGCAAAACACGGCCGACGAATATCTATTTTGCCACCATGACCGCGTATGAGGAGGGACTGCCGGTACATGTTATTTTTCCCAAGCCGGAAAAAATGAAGGAAATTCTGGGCATGTATATTGCGGAATTGGGTTTGTATCAGTTCCGCTCCGCGGAAACAGAAAAGTTTCCGCATGTCACTTTTTTCTTTAATGATTACCGCGAACCCCCCTTTGACCATGAAGAGCGAAAAATGGCCGACAGCCCCAAGGTCACAACCTATGATCAGCGTCCGGAGATGAGCGCGGCGGCGGTAACGGATATTGTGCTGGCCGCATTGGAAAAAGGCCAAGCGCATTTTTATGTGGTGAATTTTGCTAATGGTGACATGGTGGGGCACACCGGTAATCTTCCCGCCGCCATTCAAGCGGTACAAACTGTCGATGCCTGCGTGGGCCGATTGCTGGAAAAAATTCAATCCCAGGGCGGCGCGGCCATTGTTACCGCGGATCATGGCAATTGCGAACAAATGTGGGATCCGATTAATAACTGCCCACATACCAGCCATACCACGTATGATGTGCCATTGATTGTCGTCGATGACCGATTCAAAGGTAAAGCTCTCCGTACCGGTGGCTGCCTCGCGGATGTGGCACCAACGCTGTTACAAATGATGGGCTTGCCAAAGCCGCCAGAAATGACTGGAAAATCATTGCTGTGAACATTGCCGACATCACCTGTTGAAAGATTTCTCAATATCCTCTAGGGTATTGAGAATGGGCCGCAATGGGTGTGGTCGATGTATTTTTTGGGAGTACACAATGGCGGACCCTTCCGCAATAACGTGGTTACTGGAGGTGGCGGTGGCCTCTTTTGCCGGGGGCATACTAGGGTCCATCAGCGGGCTGGGCGGCGGCATTGTCATTGTGCCGGTGCTGACGATATTTCTGCACATGCCCATCGAACAGGCCATTGGCGCCAGCATTGTATCGGTGATTGCTGTTTCCAGCGGTGCCGGGTCGGTATACGTCCGCGATCATATTACCAATGTGCGCGTCGCCATGTTTTTGGAACTTTCAACAGCCAGTGGGGCTATTCTGGGTGCCGCGGTCCTGGCCAAGTTTCTCAATGGACAAACGCTGTCCATTTTATTTGGATTGGCGCTCTTATTTTCGCTTATCCCCATTTTACTGAACATCGGCGAAGAACTGCCAAAAAATGTCACCAATGACCGGCTGGCCAATTTTCTTCGGCTTCAGGGGTCTTATTTTGATAAGCGGATGGGCAAGGAGATTTTTTACAATGCCGCCAATGTGCCGCCGGGCATGGGAGTTATGTTTATTGCGGGAATTATGGCCGGCATATTGGGAATTGGCGCCGGGGTGCTGAAAGTTTTGGCACAGGAAGTGGCCATGCACCTGCCGACCAAAGTTTCCACGGCTACCAGCAATTTTATGATCGGGGTAACGGCGGCGGCGGCGGCGGGCGTGTATCTGCACCGCGGACTGGTGCTGCCGTATCTGGTGGTGCCGGTGGCCACCTCGGTGGTAGTCGGTGCCTTACTGGGCACGAAATTGATGGAAAAGATGTCCAACGCGCACATTCGCAAGGTTTTTGCGCTGCTGCTGGGCATTGTGGGATTGGAAATGTTGCTGCGTGGTTGCGGCATAAATTTTTGATCCGACTTCGGGGTTTTATGCTTCAGCCATAAGATTACACTAGAGGATTACTAGAAAATGAATACGATTAACTCTCCATCGTCAATCAATGAAACCCCGGCATCAGGAAATCAACCCCATGTCGCGACCAAGGGAGAATTTATTATTCAGGATGCCGCCGGTTGGGTGTTGCGCATTGGTGTACTGCTGAGCGTGGCGGTGATGATTTTGGGGTTGACTATCAGTTTTATCCATACGCCACCTACCGTAAAAGAAATGCGGCACGTGGTCTTTAATACCAATCCGGTCCAGTTATATCAGGGCGTTATTCATGGTTCCGGGAAAAGTATCATTGATCTTGGATTATTGTTGTTGGTGTTGACCCCCATCAGCCGCGTGGCGGTATCCATGGCGCTGTTTGCCGTGGTGGAGCATGACTGGTTTTATACCTGGATAACCTTGGGCGTGCTCCTGCTGACGTTGATCTCACTAATCTTTTTGCACTGATTCATTACTGGCCGGTGAACAACAGAAAAGACGCGGCGTGTTATAAACGATCAATTAACACGCCGTTGCTAACACTGCAAAACATAAATAAATTGGTGGATCGTTTCCCATGGAGAGGAACACCGCCGGGGAGTGGCTGTTTATTCCAGCATGATCAGTGCCAGCGCGCTGCGCCATTCCATATAGCGGTAGGGAAGATCAAATTGTTTGTGCAGATCGCTGATTTTGTGATGGTAGTACTCGTAGCGCTCGCTCTGCCATGTTGCCGTGGCCGCATCGCAAAAATAAACGCGGCAACCTAACGGGCGCCCTTCTCGGGCGGTGCATAAAGCGTTCATTTGCCAGGGGCATCCGGGGGTGAAATCTCCATTTTTCCCATACAGCGGCAGTGGAAAATAAATGGCACCGGATCGGGATCGCGGTGGAGCAGGCGTCATCGGTACGTTGGTTGCCTTATGCCGAAAGTACGCCAGTTCCAATGTGCTGACATAAAGCTTATGCCCCCATATTTCAAATTGACAACACCGCCCACTGCTATTACATGTCAGTTTTTGGGCTGCAACTTCCACGTCCAGCTGGGCATAAAGTTCCCACAGTTCATCCATCGCTTTCCGCGGCGGCGTACAAATGGCGCGTAACAAAGAAAAATCCATGTTTAACCGCAGCGCCATGGATATATTATAATCGTTGTTGGCGGCGCGCAAAATACTCTCTACGCACCACGGCCATAGAGCATCGGGTTTCTGGGAAGTTATTTCAGGCCACTTCTTACCACGCCGGTGCTCTACCGCGGCTTTGCGATGCGGGTGGTTCGCTGGTTCGTCGGCCGGTTGCTAAGCAGCGTCTGCAACGTGCGAGGCGGTAGCACAAGCTATCGGCGCAATTCGGTTATAATAATGGTGCTATGACTAACAGCGCGACATTTACACCCCCGCCGCCCCTACGAATTGGCAATGTGAATTTGCGCGGCAATTTATTATTGGCTCCGATTGCGGGCTATTGTGATGTATCCTTTCGGCTTGTGGCCCGATCCTGTGGCGGCGTGGCGCTGGCCTGTACCGACTTGTTGTGCCCCGAAGGCGTGCTGCGGGAGAATAAGCGCTCCATGGAATTGGCGGCAACGTCGCCGGAAGATTCACCGCTGTGTATGCAGCTTTATGGTGGCGATCCCGGGCGATTGTGTGCCGCGGCCAAATGGGCCGAGGATCATGGCGCCAACATTATTGACATTAATATGGGCTGCCCGGTGGATAAAATCACCAAGCGCGATGGTGGATCGGCGTTATTGTGCGATGTGGCCCGCACGCTGAATCTGGCACAGCGTGTGGTCCAGGCGGTACGCACGGTTCCGGTTACGGCCAAGTTGCGGCTCGGCTGGGACGACCGCCGGATAGTGGCGCCATTTCTGGCCAATCGGCTCGAAGAGGTGGGTATTGCCGCGGTGACGGTGCATGGCCGCACTACTGCGATGCGTTTTCAGGGATCGGTACGGTTGGATGGAATCGCGGCGGTGGTGGCGGCGGTCAAGCACATACCAATTATCGGCAACGGCGATATCCGCACGCCGCAGGATGCCAAAAAAATGTTCCAGGCCACGGGTTGTGCCGGGTTAATGATCGGGCGGGCGGCCTTGGGGGCTCCGTGGATTTTTCGTGATATTCAAAATTATCTGCAAACCGGTGAAATTCCACAGCCACCATCCATTAGTGAGAAATGCCGACTTATGCACGATCATTTTTATAATTTGGTGCGATTCCGCAATGAGCGAGTGGCCATTCTGGAATTTCGCAAGCGTGTTAGCTGGTATGCTAAACAGATGAATCCCTGCCGCATCCTGCGTGACGCCATGCGAGTCATTGATTCAGTGGAAGATTTTGTGAATGCGATTGATAATTTTCTCCGCTGGCGGTGGGAATGGGACTTAACGCATCCGAACCCTGCCGATTCACCATCCAAGGGTGATAAATCCGAATTGGCGGCATAGATGGGCCTGTGACCGTTTCTGCAACGCGGCGGCGATGCGATAATGGGGAGGTTAAGGTTTCAAATACAGTATTTGTCAGAATTGGTCAGTAGTATCAGTATTGATCAGTATTGGTCAGTAGGGACTGAATGCTGCTGAGGCTTAAGGTTACG
>JBMFGW010000017.1:0-42739 GCA_049977145.1 Phycisphaerae bacterium | reverse complement strand
TCGGTCAGCCAAGTATATTTTCTTGAGCATTTGTAGCGTTGTAGTACTAAGCTGGTGGCCTGAATCCACAGTCACATAACTGCGGTTAGCTTTCGTCACACGATATCTGTGCCACACAAGGGCCATGCCAAGTAAAGAGAATGCAGCAAGGGGCCTGTGACAACTTCTGCACGGTCCTCTGGCGCCCAAATCCTTAACATCTTCGCGCCGTTTCGACTTTATCCCCCTCACTGCGACCCTACAGCCTTCCCAACGAACAGTTCAGACCTGCTGAATACTGTTCTTTGACAAGTAAATAGATCCCGCATCAATGGCGCAGGCAAAGGCCTGGTCGAAGCCACGGTGATCGCTCTATACCCAAACAAAAATCGACCCCCGCGCCCGCATTCTACCCGCAACCCGTCACCTGCAACCTAAAACCTCGGCGGCGGCCGTAGCCGCCAAAAACATCTTGGACATCTAGGACAATTTGAATAAAACCCGCTATTTATAAGGATTTCATCAACATGCCCAACTTGGCCGCCTTGACCCCCGAACTTGGACATCTTGGACACTTTGGCTACATTGAAGTTCGCAAAGCAAACCTTTCTGCCTTCTGGATTCCGGGGCCTTCCCCCATCGTCATTGATCCGTGATCACTATTTGCTCTACTGTTCAACTGCTCTGCGGCGGCCGCCGCCCTACTGATCAATACCGTATCTACTGCCCAATACAGATAAATATTATGCCGGAACCGGCGTCTGGACACACCGGTCGATGTCACAACGCAGGAACAACTCCTCGGTTTGACCATTGACCAATCCGCACCGCCCGAGCAGCAAAAGATCGACGGCTGCTATGTGCTCAAGACTGACCTGACCCCACCTCAGCTCAATGCGCAGGATGTTCACGCTCGTTACAAGGACCTGGCGTTGTTACAGTGGGCTTTCCGGATCAGCAAGACGGTCCAGTTGGAACTACACCCGGGACATGTGCGTCTGGCCAACCGCATCAGGAGACCATGCCCTGGTAATTATGCTGTCCTACAAAATCGTAAGGGGATTAGCTCTGCGATGGCGTGACTTCGACGATACGGTGCAGGAGGGTCTGGATGAATTCAAAACGTTCTGCATGATGCAGATGGTTATTAAGAAGAAACCATTATGCCATTGCATCCCGCAGCCGCGGGAATCGGTACAAAAGTATTTGGAAAAGGCCCAAGTCGTCTTGCCCGCAGCGTTTCCTCATCGTGGCGTTCATGTGGCCACGAGAAAGAAACTGCCACCAAGACGCAAAACTTATTGATTTTACAGCGCATTATCACACTGTAAACCAGCGAGTTTTGCTGGAACATCCAATGCAGTGATCCGTATAGGAATAATGGACATATCGCCGGCACGCTCGGCTTATTTCGCCGTAGTTTTCGCAGGAGCCTTGGGCATGGTCAAAACGGTATTATCCGACGGTTCAGCCGGATTAGTTGTGGTAACCGCCTTGGACTTCCGCAGCGGAGATGGTGCCAGTTTTGTCGCGGGCTGTGGCATTTCAGGCTTTACGTTCTGCCCAATGGGTAAATCGACAGATTCACACAATAACACCAGTCCGAGTTTGTTATTGTCCCAGTGATTGAATTGATGATATACCTGAGTCAGACCATTGGCGCGAATTTGCAGAGTCATGGCGTTGCGCTGATAGTTATCCACCGGGCTGTTCCAATAATGCCAGGTGAAGGCATGGTAGAGCAGACGATGCTTGGTAATCTCATTCCACATCGCCTGAAGCTGATCACGCGTCAACGGAGTATCGACATGATCCACCGAGGCAATATGGTTATGGTAATCCGCGAAGTTGGTGTAGGTTGTAAGACTCATCATATCCTTGGCGGAAATAACCTGATGAACATGCTGCCGACTGAAATAAGTATCGGTGTTGCGATCAATGACAATGGTCAGATCCGCAGGGTATGGCGATACCACTAACGGCCTTTTTGTCGCAAACGGATTATTCATTATCCCGCCACATCCGGCGAGACTCAACGCACCGATTGCTGTCAGCAGCATTGCCATCGTCAATACAATTTTACGGGAAACCATTTGGCCAAACCCATTTGGACACATAACGAAATCCTTTCGACAAACAAACTTGTCTACCGGGGTGAAAGTATAACGCCAAACCGCCGAATAAGCGAAAGTCTATCGAGTTCCACCCCCCTGGATGTGCACCGAGCTTTGTTTGCAACCTACACAGGTTCAGAGTGGGCGGATGACAATCCTGAATTATTGCGCATTTTACAAAGGGCCGCGGACGGTACAATCCGTTACGCAACAGTGGGAACATTCTCACGTCCGAAGTTGCATGTGAATATTCCGACGTATCCATCACCCGCTGAATGTGGTATGTCCCCCCACGCTACTGACTGCGTATGTCGGTTTGACCATTGAAGTCATAGGCAAGGCCAACTCCCATGATCACGTCCTTATTCCCACAATGATCAAGGTCAAGGACCATGGTCACTGGAAGACTATCGTGGGCGGGTCGAAAAAGTAATGCCGCGGCCTCCGGTTCACTGTTTTTGGCGGGGCACAATATCGCCAGCGTCGTGCGGGCACGACCGGATATGTCTGCCCAACACGTTTTAAGCGCGCAACGTGGCGTTGAAACGCGCGGCGAGGATGGCTAGTGCGCTATTTACCTGTTGATCCACCTGTTCCGAACGGAGGGTGGATCGGGGGTCGCGGAACACCAGCGTGAACGTGAGACTTTTTTTTCCGGCGCCGATTTGCGCGTTGCGGAAGGTTCCCACAAATTCGACGGATTCAAGGAATTGTAAGTTGCCGGCATGAATGGAGGTGGATATGTCCGCCCAACGCACCGCATTAGTGACAACAATGGATACATCACGCTGCACCGCTGGAAACCGTGGCAGCGGTTGCGCCAGGCGCACAGGATTGAATACGTTAATAAGCTTTTCCAATTCCAGTTCCGCGACGGCAGCGGGACGACGGAGATCATAGAACTTCAGAACTTCGGGACTTATCAAACCCACGGCGCCAATATCGAACTGCGTCTGATTCAGGCTTATTAAACATCTTCCTCCAACGTTGCGTGCCAATCCCGGACCGTCCTGTGGCTGAACTATCAGTCGGGCCGCCGGGTTTAGCCTTTTGAGCAACTCCTGTACGGCCGCAAGAACGTGATCGATCGCATCGGCGATCAGCGCTATATGGCGTTGTTCCATGGGCCTGTCACCAGCAGATAATTCCTGCCAAAATACACTGCAATATTCAAACAACCGCACCTCAGCGCCGCCATTATTCTGGTTCAGTGCCCGTGCCCGTAAGAGGCCCGCCCATATTGATGGGCGTAGAGTATTTTCGGCTTTGCGCACCAGTTCACTGACCTGGAGTGGCGCGGCGCCGGCGGGGAGAAATTGCCGCGCCTCCGCCTGCTCGACAAAACTGTGCGTAATGGCTTCACAAAAACCGCAGGCACTTAGCGTATGGCAAATAGTCCGGAGGGCCTGCGCCCGGTCATCAGCCGGCGGCACCTGATGCGTAACCACGCTGTGCACCGGAACCTGGCCATAACCCCATAGCCGCACCAGTTCCTCAATAAGATCGATTTCACGGGTAATATCCGAACGGAAACTGGGCACTGAACAAACAATACGGTCAGCTTTTAATTCCGCAGCCAATTCCAGCCGCCGCAAAATATCCAACGCCTCTTCCAGCGGTATGCGCACACCCAGAATCTCCACGCTGCGTTGGGGCCGCAGGGTTACGGTAACCGGATTGGTATGCACCGATCCCGCCCCAGCGCAGCCGGGAGCCAATGTACCACCGGCAACCTCTACAATCAGCGCTGCGGCCCGGCGCGAGGCATATTCCGCCATGGCTGGATCAATACCGCGTTCAAAGCGAAAGGAGGAATCGCTGAACAACGTCAGCGCGCGTGCGGTAGCGCGAATGGACAATGGATTAAATCGCGCGGATTCCAACACCACAGTTTGCGTGGAATCCGTTACCGAGCTGGCTTGCCCCCCCATCACCCCCGCGATCGCCAGGGGGCCGATCACATCGCCAATAACCATCATGGAGGCATTGAGTGTATAGCTTCGGCCATCAAGCGCGGTGAGGGTTTGCCCATCCGCCGCCGTGTCCACGATAATGCGTTGCTCATGAATCTTGGCGGCATCAAATGCGTGCAGAGGCTGTCCGGTTTCCATGAGCACAAAATTGGTGACATCCACCACATTGTTAACACTGCGCATCCCAACGGATTCCAAGGCGGCACGGAGCCATTGCGGTGAAGGACCGACTTGGACATTGTGTATGATTCGGGCAGAATAGTAGGAACACAGCTCCGGCGTCAGAATCTCCACCGCAAGATGTTGCGCCGCCGGTTCACCGGATTCCACCAGCTTCACTTCCGGAATGGTAAACTTAAGTTTGAATAGCGCCGCCAGCTCCCGCGCCAGACCGATGTGGCTGAAACAATCGGTACGATTGCTGGTAACCTCCACGTCCAGCACCTGCGTACCGTGGGATTGTTGCACATTTTCCACAACCAGGCCGGCGTTAATCAGCGCTTCCTGCACTGCGGCTGCGGGAGGAACGGAATCAAGATACCGGGCAATCCAGTTCAGAGCGATTTTCATAATGCCTCCAAATCGCAACAAGCCAAGTCAGCAGGCCGCACAACCAATTCAGCATGGCGGCCAAACCGGAAACATTACGCTTACCGCCGCTGCGCGGCAAGCGCCGTGTTGGAGGTTGTGCTGGGTGCGTACTGCTTCATATTCGCAAATCAACCGCTGCATTGCGATGCGGGGACTGGTACCACCGCGACAAGCCGACGGCTTTATGGATGGTTTACGGGGATTGTGTCATGGGGCGGGCGACAAACGTATGGCACAATGAATAACTGTTTTCGGGAAGGCGGTGGGGCCAGGCCGATGATTATCTTGACAAGGGACTGGCGTTGTGCCGACGTGCGGGATTCCAAAGCATTCTCATGCGTGGTGATACGGGCTTTACACAAACCTGGAAGCTCGACCAGTAGGATCAGGCCGGGGATGTCACGTTTATTTTCGGGGCCGAGGCGATGCACTATCCTATGCGTTGTCAGCACTAAGAAACTTGATGTCGGGGTAAGGACGCCCCGATCCGCCGCAGCGCCAAGACCTGAAAGAAAACCAAACATTGAGCAAACAAAACCCGAAATAAATCACGATGTGGCCCAACCCCGGGCTGCAATGGGGAGACTGCGTAAAACAATAATACGCAAAAATTATCGGGTTACGGTCGGGCTATTCGCTTGTTTAAGGCCCAGTTGACAAGGATTACCGCAGTAAATCGACAAAATATTCAACCGGAAGTCGCGTCCCACCACGCGCCCGCGGCGTAGCAGCGGCCGGCGGTAGTAGAAACGGATACTATATTTCGCACTTTGTACCTGCTGTGCGTATACTCATCAGGCAATGATACCGCTTTAATGGCGGCTAAAAACATAACAGTGCCTATGGTGCGAAGCAATGCGAGGAATGGAGAAACACTATATGTGGATACGATCACAGGGAGGTTGGCATGTGGATAGGCGTCGACAAGACTTTCGGAAAATAAAGTGAGATTCTGTGGGCAACATTAATAATCTTTTTAATGGTCAATCTTTTTTTCGATGGCTACCCTCCGCAGGTTCGCTTCTGGGCATGGTTGCCATCATTGCGGCGGCGCTGCCGAGCTTTCGCGTGCAGGCCCAGGCGATGGGCGATGGATTTTCGACATTGCATGTGGTTACGGTTTCCATTGCAGCCCGGCCCGAGCTAATTGCCGCCCCAGGACATGGGAGGGTTGTTATCCATCTCGCAGTAGTTTCAGGATACCACATTCAAAGTCATCATCCACTGGAGAGTTTTCTCATCCCGGCCTCCGTGAAACTTTTGCCTTCAACGGGGTTGGTTTTTGGCGCGGTGCATTATCCGGCGGCGAAAACCATCCCCGTACCCGTACAGATTACCAGTTTGAGAAAACTGTCGGTTTACGAGGGGCGGTTCGACATTACGATTCCGTTTAAGGTACTGGATACGGCAGCCGCAGGGCAGCGACACATTATTGCACAAATTACATTTCAGGCTTGCAACGATCAATCATGCCTGGTGCCAGAGACTTTGCAGCTCCGCACACTGGTACACATCGCTCATGGAGCTGGAGCGCCGTCCACAACCTTAGGAGCAAAGACGTTCCACGCAGTCCCGATAAACCGCGGCCCGGCTAGCGGCACCGGCATGGGGCAATCCAGCAGCGGAAATTCAGGCATGACTGCGGAACTTAGCGCAATCAAAGCTCTACCCTATCAGATATCACAGCCCAGCGAGCCAATATGGCGACTGATTATTTTTGCGTTGCTCGGAGGACTTATTCTTAATGTCATGCCATGTGTGTTGCCGGTGATTCCGTTGAAGGTTCTGGCAATGGTGCAGCAGGCGCACGGATCGCGCCCGCGTGCGGTGCTGCACGCCACGATTTTCGCAGCTGGTATTGTGTCCCTTTTCCTGATCCTTGCGGTGGTGATGGGCATCTACCGCGCCGCGACCGGGCAAGCACTGACGTATGGGATGCAATACCAGCATCCATGGTTTCTGATCACCATTGCGCTGGTGGTCTTGGCGCTGGCGTTGTCTATGCTGGGCGTGTGGACCGTGCAACCGCCACGAGCACTGACCGAACTTGACACCTCCGGCGGCGGCTTGGCCGGTGCGTTTGGAACCGGGTTACTGGCGACCATATTGGCATCATCGTGCAGCGCTCCATTTCTGGGCGTCATGCTCACTTGGGCTTTGGTGCAACCAACTTGGATCGTGGCGGTATTCTTTGTGCTTATCGGAATCGGCATGGCGTGGCCTTATGTTCTGCTGGCAGCATTTCCGGCTTGGCTGGACCGAATTCCCCGCGCCGGTCGCTGGTCGGAATTGCTTAAGGAACTATTGGGACTGGTGATGGTGGGGGTCGCGGTATATTTGCTCCTAAGCACGGAGGACCGGTCACAGATTGTGGTGGGCTTCGCACTGGCGGTGATTCTGGCAATGGTCTGCTGGGGTTGGGGGCGGCTGCCGAATGTGAATATGAGCAGCCAGACAATATGGAGGATTCGTTCCGGATGTGTCAGTGCTGGAATCATCGCGGGGGCGTTATTCGTGGGCTGGATAGGAGGGCTAAGAGGTGTTGCAAAGTCCACGGAGACGGCCCGTGCGGGCGTTTCGGATACGCGCACATTTCTGGTGAACCGATGGCAGGATTTTTCACTTGGGCGAATGCAGGCGGCGCTGGCAGCCGGGCATCCGGTAGTAGTCGATTTTAGCGCTCCCTGGTGCATCAACTGCAAATTTGTGAAAGCCACGGTGTTGGATGCCCCGGCGGTGCGTAAAGTTTATACCCAAACCGGCGCGGTGCTGCTTGATGCCGACATTGATCGGCCGATAGCCAAAGCGTTATGGCTGAAGCTCGGCGGCAGGGCGCTGCCGTACCTGGCGATTTTATCTCCGCATCGGCCCATGTCGCTGGCGGTCCTCCGGGACATCTATACGCAACGTGATGTCATCCGGGACATCCATGCGGCGGCACGTTGACAGCGTGGTGGATCAGCCCAACAGCACTGGGAATTTCCATTGGCAGCCTCCCTATTGGCGTCCTGGTGTTTGGCGCACCAAATACAGGGTTAAACTTTGTCATTTGGTTTATCAGCATCCGGGTTTAGAGGAAGAATTACCCGTACTTGCGTACCTGTGGGAAGCGGGCGAATAAAGATCTCTCCTTCATGCAATTCCACAAAACGCCGGACAATGGCCAGTCCCAGTCCCAGTCCGTGGCTGCCTTTTTCTGCGGCGTCACCGCTATGGTGCTGCATGGAGTCCGCACCGGTCTGGAAGGGCTGGAACGGTTCCGCAATTACTTCGTTGGGCATGCCGGAACCGGAATCCTCCACGATTAACTCCACGCGTGCTCCCAAGAGTACATTGGCGATCACCCGCACCACCGCGCCATCGGGTGAAAACCGAATCGCGTTACTTAACAGATTGATAAGGATATCACTAATTTTATCCGGATCACCCCGCATGGTGGGAATGGAATCCGGCACGGTCACGGTTAATGTTTGCTTGCGGGCGGTTATAAAACCACTCTGCTGGTCACAGACCTCCAAAATCAATTGGCGCAGGTCGAACGGATCGCGGCGGGGTTTGGTGGTAAAGACATCCTCCTGGACGAGTTTGAGTAGATCGGTAACAATTTTAGAAAGACGCCGGGCGTTTTTCAGAATGGAATCAATTGATTTATAAATTTCCTTCGTCGGCACGTTGGCGGGATCCGCGGGGGCGGGACGAGCCAGGCCGACATTGGCCAGTTGCCGCTGTACCAGTTGCGTCGTGGTCACGATGTGGGAAATAGGACTGCGCAATTCATGAGCGGCCAAATCCATAAAGCGCTGCTTGGCTTTGTCCGCTTGTTCGAATTTTCGGACGTTGGCGGCCAGGCGGCGCGTCATTTCATCAAAGTCCCGCGCCAGTTCCCCAAGTTCATCACCGCGGAAAGTAGCGTCGGATTCATTCTGGGAAAGCAGACGGATATTAAGTTCTCCGCGCCCGACCGCACTGGTGGCCTCACGCAAACGCAAAATCGGATAAATGATTTCGCGCTTACTGAATACATAACCGATGGCGAAAAGTCCCATGATCAGCAGCCCGCCAGCCACAGCAATCAACTGCGCCTGGCGGAGTATGGGGACCAAAATATCCCGTGACGACTGGCTTAAAATGATGGTCCATTGTGGCACTACGGTGGGCTGGCTGACGATCTCGGTCATTCGGCTGAACTTGACAGAGGCATCGCCAATAAGACAGTCGCTAAGCAGATCGCCGATCCATCCGGGTTGACGTCCGCGGTGCAACCTCAAAAAGCGTTGCCAACCCCGCCGGGCCTGCGCCGGATTGCCCAGTATAAATATGGGCCGCCCCACTTTCTGATCATACACTTGCGCCACCGCACCCGCCTGCGGGAGATATAATCGCATTTCATAAGTAAGTGCCGCGACATTCACCGTCTCTTCCATGAAGCCCACCAGCACACCGCTGCCCGGATCCACGACCGGCACAATAATGGGTATGATAGACTGGTGTGTTATCGGATCGGAAAATACCGAACCGATAACACAGGTTCCTCCAATGCCGCGGTCCGCGATTTTCCACCACCATTGATTCCGAACATCCAAAATCGCCGGGCGAACGTCTGCGGCAATAACAATGCCATGGCGGTTGATGACCATGACGTGGTATAACCCCATCTTATCCGCAGTGATGAGGCGAACGCGGCGGGCAATGGCATTATTGAGCAGTTTGCGGAGTGTTTGCCGCACCCCGGACAACTCGGACGCTTGACTGGTCGCCGGGCGGGTAACGGGCAGGGTCACAGCGGGCTGGCGGATATTATTATGCCGTTGTATAAAACGCACCACTTCCGGCAGCGTGGCGGCCAGATTCAGTCGCCGCACTTCCGCCTCAAACTGGAAGCTCACGGCATGGGCTAATGCGGAGGCCAGTTCCACATAGGCATTTTGTACGGTATCAATGCGGTCACGCGCGCCAATTCCCAGAATAGTCAAAAGACTTAACACCATCGGCAGCAGACCAACAAGTATCAGCGTACTGATCAATTTTCTGCGAATTCCAATGTGCATGTGTTTCTCACCACAACCGTCAGCGACATGCCTATGAATGATAATCGGCCTGATTCGATACGGCCAGTGTCGGAGCCAAGAACGTATCCCAAAAAACTTAACATTTGCTTGCATAGAGACAGTCCGTGGGTTTATAATCTTATTTGGTAGGTGGTTAACCTGCCGCAGATCATAGTTTTAACGTCCTGAACGGCATGTTGTCAGGGCGGTAAGGCAGGTTGGGAGGACTGAATTAAGGAGATTGCACATGGAAAGTCATTTCCCGCGTTGTGTGCATTGTGTATCACCTCTGCAAATAGGTACAGGGGTTGGTAGCGCCCTGAAGAGCCTTTTTTGTAAAACGATAAAATGCCCATCTTGTGGCGCGCAAGTTCGCTTATCCGATGCGCAAGTGATGGCGGAGACTTTTGCGGCGTGTGTCAGTGAGTTCCGTGAGCGGCTCAATGAAGCCTTGGATGCCATCCCGCATCTTTCACAACATGAGGCGCTGTTGGCCATTGGGGCCAACGATATTTCCCGCGACTCACACCGCCTGCATACACGCGAGGAACTCTGTCGGGTAACCACGCGGACTTTGCGAATGGCACTACGGCATGAAGCGTTGGGGCATGAAAGTCTTATCACGATTGAAACCTTGCGGCGCGGTCTGTTGCCGCACGCGGTTCGCATACATGCCCGCGGTGATGGGGATGAATCCCCAGAAGTATTAGTGATGATTGCCCGGGTTGGCGATGATGATTATGCCATCTGTGAACCGCCTCTACAATCGCAACTGACAGCACCGGCCAAGGCTGCCACGGTTGCGGTGATACGCCGGGATGTCACAGCTCCGGCAAATAATGAATCGCGCCCCGGTATTATTGGAGTATAAGCCGCGAAAGCGGTGTGTATTTACCGGCGGCGGCATGACGGGAAAAAAACCGTTATGCCGTCCGCTGGAGGGGGTAGAGCCGCAATGATACTGAACGCGCTGCACCTAAACCATTTCCGGTTCCGGCGGTTCAAGGATTTGAGCCGTAGGTAATTTTTTTCCATTCGCCAGGCTGAATTACAACCATCGCATCACGGCGAATCTGTTCATATTGTTGCCGGGTGATGACCGTGTGCACCGCTCCGACCTGATTAGGATCGTTATGGAAGCGAATCACCAACTGATTCGACATCACGTTTACATCATACATTGGACCATTAATGATAATTTCATTTACAGTGCCGGTTTTGTTTGGTTTAAGAGACCATGGCCCCACTGAATCGACAAGCGTCTGCGTATCCGAAAGGATATTGGACGAAGCGGGAATCGGCACATCAATGGCCGTCCGGCGGTGCGTGCCATCAATGACGCTAAGCGTATAATGAACTGGAGCCGTCAAATTCACCGGTGGCGGCTGATAAGTACATCCGGTGAGCAAAAGACCAGCCACACCAGCCAAACAAATATTTTTTGCAAATTTAGTTACCACGCTTATTTTCCTTTTTCGTAAGCACATCAACAAAAATACCATCCCGACGCAACATGGCCCGCTATTATAAACGCCATATATAACCGCTTTCAGCGGGGTCTCAAATCAAACACCGGCGTTCCCGTCACCAACGGTCGCTGCGGCGCGGTAAACGCTTCCACAAAATCATACACATCCCGAAAATCTTCCACATTGTCTTCCGGGGTCTTATGCATCATACCATTTTCCACCATAGCGAATACAATTTTACCAAAGTCCATGGTAGTGTGAATATTCCAATGCGCCAAGACCACAGATGCTAATACGCCGTAATTGGTGATCGCCAGATCGCGCAATGCCCTGGCCAACTCTTGTCCCGTAACATGCCGCTGTCCTTCGGACAAGTTCTCAGCATCCCGATGTACGCGCCGGACCGTCAGCGCCAGGCCTTCCCTGACGAATTCAAACGCCTCCGGCGGATAGGGCGTCACCTGTACCACGTCAGAGATTGATTTTTTTTTAACCTTGTTGTGCATAACCGCTGCTACCATCCAAACGCCGGGACAACCGGTCCACACTCATGATGAATTATATCCGATTCTGTTATCCATGGCACGGTAAATCGTACCGCACGGAGGTTGTGAAAGGATTTTTTAATGTGACCGTTCACGGACAGAGGGAAAGTAATTAGTAATACAGATTACGCTACCCGCATTTATGGCGACGGCAGGTAGAAAATCCATCGCCACAAGGACAGTCGCGGTATAAAGGCCTGCCCGTGAACGGTTACCTTTTGCGTAGCGCGGCTAAATTTTTAAAAATCCAGTATTATAGGTGACATGATGGACTGGAAAGGCCCGAAAGGAAATGTGTGAAATTCAAACGTACTGATTACTGCGGAAAACTCTCCAAAGGTGATGTGGCACGCGCGGTGGTGGTGGCCGGTTGGGTACAATCCTACCGCGATCACGGCGGCGTGGTGTTTGTTGATGTGCGGGACCGTACCGGTATCGTGCAAATTGTATTTCGGCCTGAACTCTCCACGGTGCATGCCTTGGCCAGGCAGCTGCGGCATGAAGATGTGATTATAGTGCGAGGGCAGGTTTATCAACGGACCCAAGAGGCCATCAATCCCAGAATTCCGACCGGAGAAATTGAAGTTGTGGCACAGGATATGGAGTTGGCTAATAAAGCCGATACCGTGCCATTTTCGCCCACACAGCATGATCCGGTCAGCGAAGATACACGTCTGAAATACCGTTACATTGATCTGCGCCGCACCGAGATGAGCGAGGCTATGATTACCCGGCACCGTGTAACGAAAATCATGCGCGACTATTGCGATGAGAATGGCTTTTTAGAAATTGAAACCCCCATGCTCTACAAGAGCACACCCGAAGGGGCACGTGAATTTTTGGTGCCTTCCCGCCTGCATCCCGGTGAATTTTACGCTTTGCCGCAAAGCCCGCAATTATTTAAGCAGGTGCTGATGGTGGCGGGCATGGATCGGTATATGCAGATCGCCCGTTGCTTCCGCGATGAAGATTTGCGTATGGATCGGCAGCCGGAATTCACGCAGCTTGATTTGGAAATGAGCTTTGTGGACCGGGAAGATGTCATGGACCTGATTACCGGGTTGCTGGTACGACTGTGGAAGCAAGTACTCAATGTGGATTTGCCGATCAAATTTCCGCGTATGTCTTGGCGTGAAGCCATGGACCGGTTCGGTATTGATCGCCCGGACACACGTTATGGCGTGGAACTCAAGGACATCAGCGATATGGTGTCGCAGATGGAATTTGGCGTGTTTAAAGATGCCATCGCCTCCGGCGGTTGCGTGAAAATGATTGCGGTTCCAGGTGGGGCCGCGCTATCGCGTAAACAACTGGATCAACTTACTGAAGATGCCAAAAAGCTCGGAGCCAGAGGATTGGCATGGATCAAACTCGGTGGCGATGCCGGTGCCGGAAATATGGGCGGCCCGATTGCCAAGTTCATTCCAGCCGCACAACAGCAGGCTATTCGCCAGCGCTGCGGCGCCAATGATGGTGATATCCTCCTCGGTGTTGCCGATAAGCTTGAAACAGCCTGGAAAGTACTGGGTGAATTGCGACAATCTCTGGCCCGACAACTTAAACTAATTCCGGAAAACCGTTTTGACTTTCTGTGGGTTGTGGATTTTCCAAGTTTTGAGAATGATCCGACGGCAAACCGGTTTATTGCCCGGCATCATCCATTTACCGCGCCATTGGACTCAGATATTTCGCTCTTAGATTCGCAGCCATTGGAAGTACGGGCCCAAGCTTACGACATTGTCCTCAATGGCATAGAAATCGGCGGTGGATCTATTCGTATCCATCAGCGGGAAGTGCAGTCCAAGATATTTTCATTGCTGGGTATTTCGCCGCAGCAGGCCCAGAAGAAGTTCGGATTCCTGCTTGATGCCCTGCGGTTTGGCGCTCCGCCGCACGGGGGTATTGCACTGGGATTAGATCGGCTGGTTATGTTGTTGCTCAATCGGCAGAGTATCCGTGAAGTTATCGCCTTCCCCAAAACCCAAAGCGGTACAGATATGATGACCGAAGCACCCTCCACGGTGGATCTGCGGCAATTGGTGGAATTGTCGTTGGCGGTAGTGCAACCGCCAATAGCCGGTGCCGACACCACCGTGAAAGCATGAGCGGGCCGCTGACAATGGGACCATTAGTAAACCATAAAGTTAGATTGTAAATTCTCAATCGGCATTACGTTGTCGGCGGCGTCGACAACTTTGGGCCAGGTCCAAGCAACGTGGGCGTTAATAAAGTGCGGGCCGGCAGTTAACTTGGATAGTTATTTGGAATATAAGCATGATTGATTGTGTCCGAACCAAAACAGTTATTACCATGGGGCCGGCCTGCGCCACGGCTGAAGTATTCAGCCAACTCGTGCAAACCGGCGTGTCGGTCGTGCGGCTTAATTTTTCACATGGCGACTTGGCGCAACGCGCGGAGTTTTTGGCCGTAGCCCGCAGCGGTTCACACCATCCGCCTTTGGCAATTATGGGAGATTTGTGCGGACCAAAGATACGCTTGGGCAAGGTAACAGAAGGCGGCATAGCCGTTGGGAAAGGCGATGTTATTGCCATTCAGCGTGCGCCGATTCTGGGGCAAAATAAGCTGCTGTCTTCCAATTACCCCGGCCTGGTGGATGATGTGCGGGTGGGACAGTCAATACTCATTGACGATGGCTATATCCGGGCAACGGTTATTGCAAAAGAGACGGATATTGTCCGCTGTCGCATTGTTGCCGGTGGCACAATTCAATCCAACAAAGGCATTAACCTGCCGCATACCCGCCTTTCCATCCCCAGCATTACGGAAAATGACTGGCGCGATATTGACTGGGCTATTGAACACCAGTTGGATTATCTGGCTTTGTCTTTTGTGCGCTGTGCCGAAGATGTGCAAAGTGTCCGGCGGTATCTGGAGAGCAAAAAATCGGATATTGATCTAGTGGCCAAGATTGAAATGCCGCAGGCTATTGATGATCTTTCCGCTATTTTGGATAGCTCCGATGCGGTGCTCGTGGCGCGAGGGGATATGGGTGTGGAAATGGAATTGACATCCGTCCCGCTGTTGCAGAAAAACATTGTCGATGCGGCGCACGCCGCCGGTAAACCGGTGATTGTCGCTACGCAAATGCTGCAATCCATGGTCGATAACCCCACGCCAACCCGCGCGGAGGTTTCGGATGTGGCCAATGCGATTTTGGATGGTGCCGACGCGGTGATGCTTTCCGGCGAGACAGCGGTAGGCAAATACCCACTGGAGGCCGTACAGACTCTGCGGGATATAGCGGATAAAACTGAGCGTTACATCGTGCAGAAGGGTATTCATACCGCACCGCCGCGTTTGTTGCAGATCAGCCACCATCGCACCGCCGCCCTCGCGCACGGAGCCATGGCTATTGCAGGTGACATCAACGCCCGGATGGTCGTGGTGTGGTCGCAAGCCGGTGGGGCCGCCAGGTTTCTCTCCAAAAACCGCTTTTCTATTCCCATCGTAGCCATGTCCACAGATCAAGCCGCAGTAAGGCGCATGGCCCTATATTATGGTGTGACCCCCATACAGGCCCGAATTCCCGCGCATTTTGACGATTTGCCCGCCATGGTGGATGATTTGTTACAATGCCAAAATTGGGCGAAACCGGGTGACCGCGTGGTGATCGCCGCGGGCGCTCCGCTGGGAATCGCCGGTGCCACTAATAGTTTGAGCGTTTATACCGTTGGAGAACCCGGCCGAACCTGCAGTGAAAGACCATGAAACAAAATTTTTATAGACATTTTGTGCCTATCACCAGAACCTTGCGCCGCACCATGCCTTGGGGCCGAGGCATGGCGCATTATGCGCGGCAACCGGTGGAACTGGCGCTACTGGCAGTGGGGTTACTATTCTTGGCGGCCTGCGGCGTAACTCTGCATCATTATCCGGAACCGAATGTCGGCTGGCATTCCAAAAACTATTCCGTCGTTTTCGGCGTATTGAGCCGACACAATACGAACCCGATTTCCTGGACGATACGCTATTCGTCAGTTTATTCCGGGGATCCTTACGGTGGAAAATTCGCGCTTACGCCCGTGTCGGTGCTGGTGGGTTATTCGCCCGGAAACACGGTTGAAATTCACGGTCACCCCGAAGCCAAAGCACCCAATAAAGCCGGTACCGGTACGTTGTATGCCGTCAAGAGCATCCGCCTGTGGCTGGGTAAGGGACGCCCCAATAATCTCACGCGGTAATATGCCTAAGGCGGCGAAAACTTAATTTTACGCATGTTTACACACCTTTGGTCAAGAAACCACCATCAACCACAAGAGTTTCGCCGGTGGTGAAGCTGGCGGCATCGCTGATGAGATAAATTGCCGCACCCACGAGCTCCTCGGCGCTGCCGAAGCGGGCCATGGGCGTATGCTTTTGTATCCATTCGCCACGTGGTGTGCCTTCGAGAATTTTGCGGTTTAAATCCGTCGGGAAAAATCCGGGTGCGATACCATTGACGCGAATGCCCAGCGGTGCCCACTCATTGGCCAGTCCACGCGTCAAACCGAGAACTCCACTTTTACTGGAGGCATAGGCAATCACTTCCGTGAGGCTCATAAAAGAGGCGACGCTGGCGATGTTGATAATGCAGCCGCGGACGGCCTTGGCGTCAGGGTTCTGATCTTTCATGATTTTTCCCGCCGCCTGATTGACAATAAAGCTGCCGATGAGATTGATGCGAATAATGCGTTCAAATTCCTCCACCGGCATTTCAAGCGAGGGCTGTTTTCTGTGAACGCCGGCCGCGCTGACAACGGCATCCAGGCGGCCATATTTTGCGACGGCATGTTTTAACGCGGCGTCCACGGCGGAGGCATCGGTCACATTTAAGGCCATGGCGTCATGGCCTGCGCCGATGGTGGAAAGTTCCTTTTGCATGGCGTGGACTTTATCCGGATTGCTTGATGCCGCGATAACTTTTGCTCCGGCCTGGGCATAACCCAGTGCAATGGCCTTGCCTAGTCCACTGGTACCGCCGGTGACAAGGCAAACTTTTCCGCTGATGTCCAAAAGAGGATGTGTCATGATTTCTCCACAGGTTTGAGTCTGTTACGATCAAATTCCACCCCTGCTTCGCGGGCGATATGTTCCAATGCGTCAATTTCAGCGGCGGTGAAAATAAGACCGCCGAGTTTTTCCGAGCGTTGCGCCGCCCGTGCCTCCGGTTCGCCGGGCAGAAGGGTTTTTTCATTGCCATGCCCACGGATATCCGCGAGAACCGCCTTAACGTTTTCCTGTTGCGAACGATTATACGCAAACGCTTCCCCGCTGATGGCGTCAGCTCGGATACACTGGAAGAAAAAACACGGGGTGCGCTTTTCGTCCTTGGGGCCGATGCTCCAGCGGCTGCGCAGCGTCGGCAGAGAACCACCGATATATGCCGCCAGCAGTTCATCAATTAACGACAGCCCATAGCCTTTGTGCTCGCCGAAGGGAAATAGTGCCGCGGCTTTATTTGGGTCCTGTGTGGGGTTGCCATCTTTATCCACAGCCCAGCCCGAACCAAGTTGTTTGCCTTCACGGGAAAATTGTTGCACGCGGCCCATGGCCACCACGCTGGTAGCCCAATCCACGCATATCGGGAACCCAATGGCTTCGGTGGTGGGAAATCCCCACGAATGAGGGTTGGTGCCAAGGGTTGGAAATTTTCCGCCAAAGGGCACTACCTCGGCCAATGCCGCCGTGCAGGCGGTATAGGCAAGATAGCCTTTTTTAGCGGCATCAATAACATAGCCTCCACCCCAGAGATAATGAAATGCATTATCCACGCTCACGACGCCCACCCCGAATTCATCAGCCAAATTCATGCAATGTTCCATGGCGGCGAAAGCCGTGGCCTGTCCGAGTTTGCGGTTGGCGTTCCAGCGGGCAACGGCTTTGAATTTGGAGGGAAGCACCTCAATTTTAGCCCCCGGCACGCAACCGCCGGCCTTGGAGCCGAATAGTTCATCAAGGTGCAGGGCCTTGATCGCGTTATGCGTTTTAATGCCATGCTGAGCGGTAAGGTCGCTGACGCGTGCAGCCGCGGAGGATTCCTCATCTGTAAAGCCGCGCGTGCGATAAGCCGCCTCCACAATGTGGTGGTGCATGGTTGTGGGCATGACGAATTCAGCCGGTTGGGTGTTACTCATAATATCCTCGTTATCTTCGCTTGGTTTAGAGTTGTCAATCAAGCTCTAAAACTTGTTGGCCTGAATGTAATCGGAATTACCTTTAAGAAAATTCACTAAATTCGCCGCCGCCCGCAAGCCCTGCCGCTGTACGCTTTCATACGTGCGGCTGCCGATGTGAGGGGTAATAATCACATTGTCAATTTTAATAAATGGGTGATGCGGATCGATAGGCTCATGTCCGACCACATCCGTGCCGTAGCCGCGAAGTTTTCCACTTTTACATGCCTGAGCAATATCGTCCTCTACCACCAGTCCGCCGCGCGCGGTATTAATCAGGATTGTTCCATCCTTCATAAGCCCCAGCGTTCTTTTGTTGACCATTCCGCGGGTTTCGTCGCTGAGGTTGGTATGCAGACTGATCACGTCGGCGGCGGCGAATAGCTCATCAAACGAGTTCATGCGGGGCACGCCGTATGCCGCGGCAAACGCTTCGTCAAAATAGGGATCAAATGCCATGGGTTTCATGCCAAAAACCACGCCGCGCTTGATGACTTCCTTACCTATTCTCCCCATGCCCACCACGCCCAGGGTCTTGTCACGCAGTTCACAGCCGGTTTTGCGATCCCAGCGCCCGGACTTAACGGAATCGAGATGGAACCAGAATTGTTTGGCCACGGCAACCATCAGACCAAAGACGTGTTCTGCGACCGTGGTTTCATTGACTCCAGGGGTAAACAAGACGGGAATTTTCCGGTTAGTGGCGTGCTGGACATCAATGGAATCCAAGCCGATGCCGTATTTGGCAATCACTTTCATTTGGGGTAAGAGGGCGTCAATGACTTTGGCGGTGATCTGATCATCGCCATTGAGCAATCCGTCAAATGGACCTTGTTTCGCTAGAATATCAAGCATCTGGGCTTCGGATAACGGTCCGCGGGCGCGGACGATCTCAAAGCCGGCCCCATTCAACAGTTCCTGATGTTTGCCCGGCGTGTCTTGAAAGCTGGTGGTAGTCAATAAAATTTTCATAAAGATCCTTGTTTGTTAAGCCCGCAGTACATCCATTCTCGAAGATCAACCACCGGATTATCATCCGGTGCTCTGGGTCCGCGATTCAACAGAATAATTTTTCAATATGCCGATTAAACAAGTTATACGTGACATGTTTGCCGACAAATGCCGCGTGTTTATCCAATAATGCGTTAAAGCGATCCTTGCGTTCGGAGGCCAGCTTATAGCCGACATGCAGCAGTTGCCGCAGGTCGCTGTTGAATTTTGGCGAGTGCGGTTCATGGCGGATGGCGGCCGCAATGTCCGCACCGGTACAATGGTTCATCGTTTCCACGCTCGGTAGCCGTTCGCGTTTGATATCAATGACCGAGGCATACGGACCGCATAGTTCATCAAAGCGCTTCAGCGCCTCCACGTACATTTCCCGCACCAACGCCAGGCCCGCTTCATCAGCTTCCGCGACGGCGGCAATTTCCTCCAGCCAGGTTGTCCCGGCCGTTTTAATATGCAGGCCGGCATTGTGTTTTTTGATAGCCCGGCGAATCGGCTGATAAATGGAAAATTTGTCGCTGCCGGAGTGAACGCTTAATTTCAGATTTTTCGGCAGGCCGAATTCTTTTACACAATAGGCAATGACCGCCAGGTCATCGTTAAATTCTTTTTCAAATTGCTCCACATTGCCCACATAATCCACGCCTTTATTAAAACGGCCTGTGAATTTTGGGGCGATGGTCTGAATGGGAATTCCTTCGCGGGCAATGGCCGCCAGAATCAACAGCAGCTCATCAGGTGTTTGCGGGCTGTCGGTTTCATCCATGGAAACCTCAATAATGCACTGGTCCGCGCCTTTGGCTTGGGCGATATGTTGAAATACCCGCCGGGCTTCCTGCACCGCGGTGAGATATTTTTTGCCCACGCGGGTAATGGCGGCTTCATCAATTTTAATCGGTGAAGACAGATGGGCGATGCCCAGTGCGCCGCAGAGCTTGCGCAAATCTTTGAGCAGGCCGCCAATGGCAACATCGTCGGCGGGTTTTCCGATAAAGTCCGCGACATCAATGGTAAAAAAATCACTTGGGGCAATGAACCGATTCACGGTTTTTATGCCGATATGATCGGCATCAACGTGATAGGAATGCTTCCAGCCCAGAGCTTTAACCGCGGAATCCGCTTCGATACGCACTTGAGCCGGTTCGCTGTGGACGATCAGATGTTCACGGTTCGATTTGTTCCACACGGGAATAATGTTCGCCCCTCTTTGTGCGGCCAATACGAAGGCCGCCAATTGGGCTTTGCCCTGGCGGCCAAAACGATCTCCAATACCCATACTTAATTTGGCAATTTCCATCTGTTTTGTTCCTGTTAGTTAATCCAACGACTTAATAGAGTCATAGCCACAAATTGCGACATTCCGAAATCGGCCACGGCCCTGCTTTTATTTCTGTAGATTCACCGCTCCAAAAAAGTTCTGAAATTTCCGTCGAGTAGTTTCTCTACATCATGTTCAATATCTTTCCGTGTGAGCCGTCGCCCCGTTTCCGCGATACGAGCATACATGTCAATCAGCACGCGGGTGATGACTTTACGGCTGTGATCCCACTTGTAAACCAACTGATCCAACACCCTCGCATCGGAATGTTGCGGAATAAAACTGGTGCCGAGAAGTTCAAAACGCATTTGCGTGATTTCAGTAATCAGGCTGGGGTTATTCAGGAACCACCAGCAGCCGAACGGCATGAGATTGCCGAATTTGCGGGCGGTCACACAAAGTTCATGCTGGTTTTCCCGTGCCAGCATGGTGACTAGAAATTTGTTATTGGGAAAATCACGACACAGGCGGGCCACGCTGGTTACGTCACAAAGACCGCAGGTGTCACCAGCGTCGCCTAAAGCCGGCTGCGTGCGAAGACTCGATCCGATCATCATGGCAAAAGGCATTTTGCGTTCCGCACACACCGGCAGAATCGCCTTTTCCAAAATTGTTTGACCGGCGAGAGCCAGCGTATCGGTCTGATTGGCGGGATAGCGAAAATCCGGCGGCAGGCTGACGGCCATATAGATCGCCTGTTGCCGATCCAGCCATTGATTCAGGAATCGCTTCACTTCATCAATGGTTTGCGAAGATGGGGCGCTATGAACTTTATAACCCCAATCGGAAACTTTTGCTGCGGACTGGGGGAAGTTGCGTAGCAACGGGTCAATCCGCAGCACGGCTTTGAATCTGGGATCGGTGCCGACATTCTTATCCGCCAGCCAGCGTTCGCGTTCATTATCATCAAAGACCGGATTGGTCATTGTGATGGTATGAACGTTGCTTAATTGCATTACTTTGTCAATGTATTCGCTGGGGTTTTGCTTGGCAAAGAAACTCCGGTACGCATCCAAATGCTTTTCATTCGGGTCCAGGCCAAGCTTACTTAAGGTGGTAAGCACGCCCCGGCAGGCTTCGCTGATCGGCGTATTTTCAACAAATAAATATTTCCAAATATGATCCGCCTGGCGGGATTTGGGCCATTTCCAGAATTCCTCATAAGGTAGCTTTGAAGGGGGCACCACACGAAAGGCTTCCGCCACCAGATAATGATAAGTAACCAACTCCTCCACGCCCCAAAGCATCAGGCCGGCAGGATCGGTTTTACTGGTGCTGTTGGCCACAGGTGTGCCAAAGCGGGGGGTGTAGAGATGCGTGTGCAGATCATATATTTTTTGATGATTTACAATGTCGGAAACGATTCCAGCGATCTGATCCGGGAGAATCCCCAGTCCCCTGTTTGGCGTGAAAGCCGATTTCCTGCCAATTGTCTTGCGGGTCATGGTTAGCCTTGTTGTAGCCTATTTTATTACGCAAAACCGCCTAAAAAGCGACATTTCCATAATTCCATAGTCATTATTCCCGGAATGGTTGCTTTCAGCAAGCGTAGAGTTCCTGATGTATGCATCTTGACGGCTATTGCCGCGATGGGTAACGTGATGGGGTATCCCGGCGAACCGGCCACCCACAATGCGAACGGTTCGAAATATGGACAATCGTGGATCACCATTCTGGACAGTGAGTTGTGAATCACTGGCGTGTCCCCAGGATGTTGGTTGTCGGCGGATGGTTGTAGCGCGCCCGCATCGGTGAGGATAATGTGGTTGATTCAAAAGCATCACCGCCGGATTTAACACAATCCCGGGGCTTTCATTGGCGTGGCTACCGTTGGGCGATATGCCTTGGATTATTTCTCATCACCACGATTAACTATCTTGATCGCGTGATGATGTCTCTGCTGGAACCCCGGCTGCTGACACAGTTGCACTTTTCACAAGTGGAATACGGATATATTGCCGCGGTTTTCAGCGCGATGTACGCAATTGGCTATGCTCTGTGCGGCTGGTTTATGGACGTGGTCGGCGTATGGATAGGGTTCGCGTTGACGGTGATTATTTTCAGCGGCGCTGAAGCGGGCATGTATTTTGCGACCACGGTGGCGGGCTACATGGCCATCCAGGGAATTATGGGCGTCGCGCAGGGAGCTAATTTTCCGGGAGCCATCAAGGCCGTGGGCCAATGGTTTCCCAAAAAGGAACGGGCATTAACCACCGGCATATTTAACGCGGGAACAAGCTTGGGGGTGGCACTGGCCGCCATACTGGTCAATCAAGTCGCGCCCCGGCTGGGGTGGCAATCGGGGTTTCTGATAGCCGGTGCGCTGGGCCTCGTCTGGGTGATCTGGTGGCTGCTGCGTTATCGGGAACCGGACAATAATCCCAATCTTTCCGCGGAAGAGCTGACTTATATCCGCAGCGATCCGCCGGAGAAACCTCACCGCATCCGATGGGCCACGCTGCTGGGCTATAAACAGTCCTGGGCTTTTATCGTCGGAACATTGCTTACCAGCCCGGTCTGGTGGTTCTGGCTATTTTGGATTCCGGGCTTTTTCTACAAAGTCCACCATGTAAAAATTACGGCCATGGTGCTGCCGATGATCATCATCTATGCGATGGCCGATCTGGGCAGCATCGGTGGCGGCTGGCTTTCAAGCTGGTTTTTGGCACGCGGGTGGTCGCTTAACGCGGCCCGTAAAACGACAATGCTGGTCTGCGCGTTAATAGTTATTCCTGTTTTTGGGGCCGCTTTTGTCGGGAATTATCTTCTGGCTTCAGTCCTGGTTGGCCTCGCCTGCGCGGGGCACCAGGGCTTTTCCGCCAATCTCTTTACCATGGTCTCGGATACCATGCCGGGAAAAGTGGTCGGATCGCTGGTGGGACTCGGTGGCGCTGCCGCGGCCGGATTAGGCTTCTTTGTGAATGCGGGCGTCGGCTGGCTGCTGCACTTAACGCATGGCAAATATGCGATACTCTTTGCGGTAGCCGCTTCGGCTTACCTCGTAGCCGTGATGGCCATTCACCTTATTAACCCGCGCTGGCAACCTGCCCATGAAGTTGCGGGCATGCAAGAACAAGCATAAAGTTTAAAATAAGGATTAATGTAAATGAATATCCAACCACCCTCGGAAAGTGCAATGGATCTGGTCAGTCTCGGCGAGTGCATGATCCGGCTGTCACCGCCGGGACATGGCCGCATCGAATTTGCCAACACCCTGGAAGTCTGGGTTGGCGGTGGAGAATATAACGTGGCTTACGGGTTAGCGCGGCTTGGCCTGCGCACGGGCTTTGCCAGCCGACTGGTCGATAATCCGGTGGGACGGATCATCTTGAATCATGGCCGCTCCGTGGGCATGGATATGAGCAACGTGGTTATGGCGGAATACGACGGCGTTGGCCGCAAGGATCGTATCGGCTTGAACTTTACGGAAGTTGGCACCAGCATCCGGGCGTCGGTGACGATGTATGACCGGGGCCATTCAGCCGCCATGAACATGCAGCCGGGAAGCATTGATTTCAAAGCCCTATTTAAAAAGGGCGTGCGCTGGCTACACACGGGCGGAATTTTTACCGCCCTTTCCGATGGCACGGCCGGCGTGGTAGCGGAGGCCTTGCAGGCCGCCAAGGACGCTGGAACTGTAGTTTCCTATGATCTTAATTTTCGTTCCAAACTCTGGAGCAGCAAAAAGGCGCAAAGTGTTACCGCCGATCTTATTAAAAATGTGGATGTATTAATCGGCAATGAAGAAGATTTTCAGAAAGTCCTCGGCGTTGAAGTGCCCGGAGTCGATGCCCGCCTTTCCGATCTCAATACCGGCGCTTATGAAAAAATGGTGCAGCAGGTAGTCAAAAAATATCCCAATATTAAGGCCGTAGGCACCACGCTGCGTGAGGTGAAATCAGGTCTGGTGAATAACTGGTCGGCGATTTTGTGGTTGGAAGGCAAATTTTATCACAGCCGACGATACGAAGGGCTGGAAATTGAAGACCGCGTGGGTGGAGGCGATGGATTCTGCTCCGGGCTGGCTTATGGACTTTTAACGGCTATGAGTCCGCAGGATGCCGTTGATCTTGGAACCGCCCATGGGGCCTTGCTGCAAAGCACCCGTGGCGATACCAGTGAAATCAATCTGTCGGAACTGCTGCACGTATTTCATGGTGGCAGCGCGCGGATCATACGGTAATGGCTTGACCGCCGCTGGTGCGGTTCGCTATTGTTGTGGTATGGTGTCATGGAATCCCAAACAGTACCTGAAGTTCGCTGAGGAAAGATCACGGCCCTGTCGGGATCTTATTCAGCGGATCACGCTTGATTCACCGCAACGGATTGTTGATCTTGGCTGCGGCCCTATCTGGATATTTTACCGATATCAGAACGTAAAACTTTTCTCGCGGCCTATCAAGACCTGATTACCAAGGCCTACCCGCCGCAATCCGATGGCCGAGTGCTGTTCCCATTTCGCCGCTTGTTTCTCATTGCGTATCGATAACGATGCCGCGCCGTAATCAAGGGTTGCGATGTACGGTCTGGACATTATTGCATTTAATAAGTCCGCACCGCTTGCTCACATCTCCGACCGGTCAGGCTTAATCAATCACAATGGCATAAAGATACTTGGGGCCATGCACACCGGTGACGAGATTCATTTCAATATCGGCGGTTTTGCTGGGACCATTGATGATGACCGCATTCGACGGCATACGTCCGCCAGTATCGCGCAGCAAATGCGGCAACGCATCAATCATATCGGCAACAATGCGTGCCGCGGGCACCAGCACAATATGCAGAGGAATCGTCAGGGTGGTGGAGCGGCCAAAACCGGGGTCACTCCATACCAGCAAAGCTCCGGTATCGGCCAAACCGTAGCGGCAATCGGTGATGCCGGCATCACATTGAAAAACAAGGTTTTCACAATTGGGATCGGTCCAGAGATGAATCTGATATCCTCCGGCCTGTAAGCGCCCGGCGAGTGCGTCTTCCGGCAAATCCGCCACATTCAGCATAATCGACTTTACCGAATGTCCGGAAAGCAAATGTTCTATGGCCGCGTGAATTCCGTCGGCATTGGTGCGTACCACCGTTAATCCGTTCGCGCGGGCCTGTTGTATCCACCGCTCCACGCGTTGCGAATCCCCCGCCGGGACCTGCCGCAGTAATTTCTCCTGGATTTTCGGGCGTGCAGCAGGTGCGGGCGGCGCACCTTGCGCACTGTGGCCCAGCGCATGACGTATCACGGTTAGAAAAACACTGCGGCCGCTGTCATGACCCAGAGGCTGCTGATTGGGATCCATCGCCATGGTTGTAAGACCTTCCGTAAACAGCGGATACTACCGCGATTTTCCGCGCTGCTGACTCGCCCGATACTGCTTGTAAAGATGGCGGAAGTCATGCTTGGGGGGCATGGAAAAATCTCTCTGCGCTGTCCAGCCGCCAGCCGGGGGCGGCAGCTTTCTGATCCAGCCATCTTTATTGCCGATGAATCGCATCATCACCCGTTGGCCCAATTGGCTTAAGCGATAACTCCAGGCGTGCCGCAACACCCACGCCCAGAGCTTAAAAATGCTCCGCTCGGCGGCGGAAGTAACTCCCTGCCGCACCTGATCACTCTTGAGCTTGATGAGAAATTCGGGAATATTAATTTTTACCGGACAGGCTTCAAAACACGCTCCGCACAGACTGGAGGCATGCGGTAAATGTTTATGATTCTCCAGTCCGTTAAACAACGGCGTTAATAAGGCGCCAATGGGGCCGGGGTATACGCTGCCGTAGGTGCGACCGCCAACTTTGCGATAAATCGGACAGGCGTTAAGGCACGCTCCGCAGCGAATACAACGCAACGTAT
The DNA here is from genome assembly GCA_049977145.1 of Phycisphaerae bacterium. Lineage (GTDB taxonomy): Bacteria > Planctomycetota > Phycisphaerae > WQYP01 > WQYP01 > JAMDCX01. The sequence continues at coordinate 16,682 of JBMFGW010000017.1, read as the reverse complement.
CGCGGTATGCACCCGCTAGAATTTTTCCGCGGCCATTATCCATAATAATGAGATGAAATTCCTCCGGGCCGTCATGCTCGCCGGGGCGCCGACAACCGGTGATGATATTGGTGTACTGCGTTAAGGCCTGTCCGGAAGCGGACCGGGCCAAAAGTTTGAGAAACACCGGCAGATCATCCAAAGCCGGAATTACTTTCTCCATTCCCATCAGCGCGACATGAATCCGGGGCCGGGTGGTGCACATGCGACCATTGCCTTCATTAGTACACAACACCACAGAGCCGGTGTCCGCGATGGCAAAGTTGACGCCGCTGATGCCCATATCCGCCTGATTAAAGCGGTTGCGCAGGTAGACGCGGGCCATTTCCGCGAGCTTCTGCGGATCGTCGGTAAAGGCAGTCTGGAAATACCGTGCAAACACGCGACCGATATCCGCCGCATTTTTATGAATCACCGGCATGACAATATGTGTGGGATGATCGTGATCCACCTGCAGTATAAATTCACCCAGATCCGTCTCGAGCGTCTCAATGCCGGCCGCCGCCAACGCATCATTAAGTTCCGTTTCCTCACTGACCATGCTTTTGCTTTTGACCACCAGCTTGCTGCCGGTGCGCCGGGCGATTTCCACAATCAGGCCGTTGGCCTGTTCGCTGGTGGCGGCGAAATGCACCTGTCCACCGTACCGGATGATATTGCGTTCCAGCAATTCCAGATAATAATCCAGATGATCCAGCGTGTGGCGTTTGATATGTCCGGCCAGTTCCCGCAGGCCGTCGGCATCAGGCAACTCCGCCAGCGTACTGCGGCGACCATAGTCTTTTTTGGTGACGGAATTATCCAAGGCTGCGTGTAGAGAATCATCGGCGCAGGCCAGATGTGCTTCGGCCATAAAGTCCGGATGAAATACCGGCAAGACCAAGCGGCGTTTGGGGGTGGAGGATTTAAGGGTGCCGGTCATGGGCGTTTGACCTCCGCGGTATGTTCAATGGCGGCGGCGATGATCTGGGCGATGTGCCGCACCCGGAAAGGCGCATGGGTCCGGTGGCCCGCGCCGCCGATATTCATGGCGCATCCAGCATCATTGACGATCATGGTATCCGCGCCGGTTTTGCAGCCGCAGTCCACCTTGTCCCGCACCATAGCCCCGCTGATATCGGGATATTTGATGGCAAAGGTGCCACCGAAGCCGCAGCATTGTTCCGCCTTTTCCAACTTTGTGAATTGCGCTCCGCCAAGTTGCTTCAACAACCGTATGCTCGGTTCACCGCTCAGCCCCAAGCCTCGCAAATGGCAGGTATAGTGATAGGTGAATTTTTCCTCTTTGGGCAACGTCAGTCCGGTCAGGTCCACCTTGAGAATTTTGGTGAGGAACTCCACATATTCATAACACCGGGGGACAAAATCCTCCGCCAATTTGCGCTGTGCGGGATCATCCTGGAATAACTCCACATAATGATCCCGAATCATGGCACAGCACGATCCCGACGGGGTGACCACGTAGTCCGCATCATGGAATACCTCAATCATCCGGGCCGCCAAGGCGCGGGCATCTGCGGGAAATCCATTATTGTAGGAAGGTTGTCCGCAACAGGTCTGGGCGGTGGGAAAATCAACGGTGCAGCCAAAGTATTCCAGCGTTTTGACCACCGCCATGCCCACATCAGGGGCAAACAGATCGGTAAGGCACGTAACAAAGAGACTTACTTTCATAGCCCTATTTTACAGTTTACCAGGCCGATTGGCGAGAGCGAATGGAAAGAGAGCGGCCAGTATGTTCCCGCTATGACGGCATAGCCGCCCCAAGCGTTGTCTTCGGCCACGCGGCTAAATGGAGTATTGCGGGGGAAGGGAGAACGGCTAAAGCATATCGCCGGACCCGCACAATTCGGGGGCGTGGCAATTTTTCCGGACGGCACCACAATAGCGCTGAATCATGGGCAACATTGCAAGGTTTGGCCACGGCACGACGCAATGCATTGAGGGTGTGTTCCACCGCTGGCAAAGCCGACGGCTATGTGAAGTTTTCCGCCCGACCATGTGGCCCGGAAATATTGCCACGCCCGAATCCGCACGCCCCCGTTGGCTGCTTTCATCCGTACCAGTGCGACATCAACGCAACATTTTGTCCCAGCGCAACGCCGAGTTCCCTATGCGTCGACTGCATATAGCGGGTTAACGACGTTTTCGTCTTGGTGTGGTTGCCGCGTGATTTTTTTTGGCGATCTTGGCCGTCTTTGACCGAACTGCGGACTTTGCAACCACGGATTTTGGCTTGTTCCGTAAGCGCCGGGATGTTTGCGTCTGGAGTGCGGGGAGTTGTTTTTTATCGGCAGCGATATTCCGCGAGGTCTTGACGGGTTGACGTGGTTGGGTTGTTGCCGCCGCAGTGGATGTTTGCAAGGGCTGATCCATTTCAACCCCGAACACATCGCCTAATTCGCCGCCAGCGATGGTTTTACGACCGGCCTTACCGCTGCTGGTTAATGCGCCAACGGTGGCGGCAGTGGGCACCAGTTCCAAGTGGTTTACCTTTCGGAGTTTAAAGAGCAATTCCGGTTGTGTATCCAATCGTGCGCCAACACCATAGAGCACCGCAGCCAAGTGTTTGCATAAGCCGGCGGAGTCAGGGCAGGAACAGTCCATATCAATCTGATCCGGCGCGGGAAACAGGCCGTTGTCCCGGTCCGTAACCACCGCCATTACCGCGTCCGACATGCGTCCCCGCAGCAATTCAATAATACTGCTGATTTCACCAGACAGCCGTTGCCGGACGCTGGCCCACTTTTCCCTGGCCAGAGGTTTAATTTTAATGCCGACAGTGTACACTTCCGAACCGCTGACCAAGGCACTGATTTTTCCGGGTTCAATTTGCAGGTCCAACACTGAGCCGTTGCGCAGATATGAGCGCCCGCGCGGCAGGCGGTTGGCGTAATCGCTGTAAGATTCCAAGTGCTTGCACCAGGCTTTCCCCCAAAAGGTATCGGCGATAGTCCGACCTTCCAGGAGCACTGGGGATATTTTTCGCCCCGCTCTTGCCAGTTTGGCAACTTCTCTCTGCGCGTTTTGGCGCCGCTCGCCAACCGATACATAAGGCCTGAAACGCCACCACATTAGTACGCTCCTTATTTGAGATTCCATAACCATTCAAAACGACGCACCGGCGACGATCATTCCACCCCGGCGTTTACAGCCCATATCATAACTCGCCGGCCCGGAAAATATCCAGCGCCACAAAATTAAGCAATTCCTGGTTGTTCATTTCCGTGAGCATCCGATCCGCGCCGCCTTCGAGAATCTCTTTGGAAAGATTCATTTTATCCATAATCAGTGCATCAATCTTATCCTCCAACGTACCCCGGCAGACAAATTTATGCACCAGCACATTTTTTTTCTGTCCGATACGAAAGGCCCGGTCCGTGGCCTGATTTTCCACTGCCGGGTTCCACCACCGGTCAAAGTGAATCACCTGCGACGCCGCAGTAAGGTTCAATCCTACGCCGCCGGCTTTCAGAGACAGCACAAAAAACGGTGGACCGTTGTCGCTTTGGAATTGTTGCACCAATGTTTTTCGCTCCGCCACCGCCGTTCCGCCATGCAGGATCAGGCCATCACGGCCAAAAATTGGCTGTAAAAATCCGGCCAGGGCCGCGGTAATCTCACGAAATTGTGTAAAAATTAAAACCTTTTCCTGCCGCGCAGCCATGACCTCGCATAATTCCCGCAAGCGCTGGAATTTACCGCTGTGCGCCGGATCATAAGCGCCATCACCCAACAACTGCGAGGGATGATTGCATATTTGCTTAAAGCGCATGAGAGATGCTAGTACCACCCCCCTTCTCTGGATGCCGCCGACAGCCTTGAGTTTGGACCGCATTTCTTCCACGGTCTGTTGGTACAGGGCCATTTGCTGTTTGCTTAATCCGCAGAAGGCCCGTACCTCGGTTTTATCCGGCAGATCCGCGATAATCCGCTTGTCGGTTTTCAGTCGCCGCAGAATATAAGGTTGCACCAGCGCACGCAACGGTGCATAACCGCGCCGTGATTCCGCTGCCGATTTGGCATATTGGCTGAAGGCCTTGGCTCCGCCGAGTAAGCCGGGGTTTATAAAATCAAAGATCGACCACAAATCAGAAAGGCGGTTTTCCACCGGTGTGCCGGTTAGGGCCACGCGTGCTGCGGCCCGCAGTTGTTTGACGCAGCGTGTCTGTTTGGTTCCGGAATTTTTGATTGCCTGTGCTTCATCCAGAATCACAATATTCCATAGCCTCTTGGTCAACCATTCCAGGCGTGTGGCCATGCCGTAAGTAGTAATCACCAAATCCATCCCGGCGATGGTGTGGGAAATAACCTCTTCATTGGCAGTGGTCCAATCGTTGAGTTTTTCCGAGGGGTGGGCAACACAGGCTTTCAAGGTCGGGGCGAACCGTGCCAACTCATCAAGCCAATTGGCGATTAAGGAGGCCGGAACAACTAACAGCGATGGCGGCGGGGTTTGGCTGGCGCTGGCATGATGTTCTTTCAGTCGCAGCAGCAGTGCCAGCACCTGAATGGTTTTGCCCAACCCCATGTCATCAGCAAGGCACGCTCCCAGCCCCAGCCGACTCATAAAAGTCAGCCAGGCAACGCCCACTTGTTGATAAGTGCGCAGCGTGGCCGTCAGGGCCTTTGGCGTATCGCCAAGCGCCGCGGCTTCCGGATGGCGCAATTCAGCTAAGCGCGCCGCCAGCCAGTCGCCAGGCACAACATCGGACCAGGCCTGTACGGACTCACTGGTTGCGACCTCCCCGCCACCCACAATTCCAACGCCGGAAAGCATCCGCATGGATTGCAGGAATGACAGGCCGCCGGAGCCGGCTTGCGCCTCGACCTGCTTCCAGATTTCCAGCGTCTGTGCGAGTTTTTCTTTGTCTATCTCGACCCATCGGCCCTTGAGCAGTATCAGCCCTTCCGACGCGGCCATGATGGATTTCAATTCCTCCGCGTTTACCACCTGCCCATCCACGGTGACATTAACGGAGAAATCCAACAAGGCATCGGCATCCAATCTGGTTCTGGCTTCCTGGCCTATCCTGACGCTCACCACAGCCCGTGAGGATTTAGACGTCCGCCACCAGTTGGGCACCCGGACAATCAGACCGCTGTCTTCCAATACCGGTACATCTCGTAGAAAACGGTAAGCCGTTGCCGCAGTCCACGCCAAGGGATGATAAATATCCCCCGATTCCACAAGTTCGCGCACCAATTGGCTTTTTTCAGCCGCCCTTTCAATGGGTGTCAGCAAGGCAATGAGGCGCTCACGATTTCCCGCCCCGGCATATTCCTGAAGAGCGGCATTGAGCGGCAGGTGTCGCAGCGTAGCCTGGGCGGTCAACCGGTTGGTGTACGTGGCCAGGAAAGCAAATGGACTCGATAGATCACGTTTATTTTCCGCCAGATGAAACGTCACCCGGCCCACCAGCCGCCAGATGGGATTTTTTTCGCGCAGATACGCGGCGGTTCCGCCCGGAACCCGCGCAATTTCTCCACGCACAAACTGATCCAAATCATTCCAGCAGCGGATCAGCGTGTCGGCATTTAGATACTCCAGTCCCGGCATCGGCGGAGCCTGCATGCAACGAAAACTCAGTTCTTCCGCGGCTGGTATCGGAATCGCCTGCGGTCCGGCGGTCGTTTCCAATCCGGGAGTGTGGCATAAACGCACCAGATATTCACGGGCAAAATCACGGAAGTAAGAGAGTACCGGGGTTAATGGTGTTTCCAATTCCACCGTCGCCAGATGCAGCAGCCCGGCGGATTCACTGCCGGCAAAAGCATCGACGATGCGTTGTTCCACACCGCGCGGAAGTGCGACGATGGGATCAGTGTCGCTCGGCACCAAGAGCAGCTTGCCTTCCGGCGTTACTTTTAAGACGCATGTCATGCCACGCTTTTAACCAAAGATTATACGTTGGTCAACGATCACATCAGGTTGACATAGAAAATTCCATCCCTACTGATCCGCGCCCGCGGAGCAGCGTATAGAAATCTAAACTCCTGCCGGCCCGTCGTAACTTGGCATCATCCATGTAAATGGTTCTACCCTGTCAGCGGCAGCAATTCCACTTAGCATTGGTGGCCAGGGCCGCCACGCCGGGCGTGGTTTCGGAGGAGCCTTTCACAACAATTGGTTGCCGTAACCGCCCGCCGATTAGTACACCACGGGCCGGCCGACTTTTACGCGGTGCACAATTCCCAATAACGCCGGCAGAACCACCAGCGTCAGCGGCAGTTGCACGCATAAGCCGGTAATGATTGCGATGGCCAGCGGTTGTTGCATTTGCGATCCCTGCCCAATGCCCAAGGCCAGGGGCAACAACGCTAAAATGGCGGCAATGGTGGTCATGGCGATGGGGCGCATGCGGTTTTTGCCGGCGTCAATCAAGCGTTGGATTGGCGGCGTCCGATCGCCGATTTCGTGATATTCCGAATAATAAAAAATCGCCACCTCCGTAACAATGCCCACCACCATGGTCATTCCCATCATGGAAGAAACATTGATTTCCGTATGCGTAATCCATAACCCGACAAATACGCAGCACAGGGCCAAAAGCGGAATCGACAGCATGGCCAAAGCCACGCGGAAATGTTCATACAGAAACAGCAGCACCAGAAACACCAGCAGCACCGCCGCGATCATTACCACCAGCAATCCCCGAAACGCAATCTGCTGCTGTTTGTAGAGCCCGCCAAGTTCATAATACATATCATGCGGAAACATACCCGGCGTGTTGAGCACCCGCTTGACGGCCAGCACCGTGGACCCCAAATCGCGGTCACTGATGCGGGCGGTGACGGCGATCATGCGTTTGAGATTATCACTGAATATCTCCTGTTGACCGGTCAGTGTTTCAATCGTGGCCACTTCTTTGAGCGGGAATAAATGTCCATCTGGAGCGCACAACAGCAGATTGCCGATATCCTGTTCTGTGGCGCGGTCGGCATGGGGAACCCACACGCGCACGCCAATCATCCGCGGGCCGCGCTGAATGCGGGTGGTCACGGTTCCGGAAAGGTATTCTCTTAATGCCGCCGTAATTGCGCCCGCCGTCATACCCTGCAGGGCGGCCTTGACGCGATTGACACGAATCTGCAGCGCGTCGCCCGCAATTTGAATACCGCTACGCACTTCCACAACGCCCGGAATTTGTGATATGGCATGTTTCACCTTTAACGCCTGGCTGGTAAGCAGCGGTCCATGGTCTGAGAAAATTTTTATTTCAATGGGTTGCGGAACCGCTGTCAGATCGCCAATGAGATCCTGCATCATCTGCGCGGTGTCAATTTTCAATCCCGGCACGCGCTGATGAATTGTTTGGCGGATGGCGGCCATGATCTGTTCAGTGGGCGGACGGGGAAAACCCTTGAGCCGGATAAAAAAATCACCCGTGTAGGATCGCGTGGCACCGCCCCCAAGTTGTAATCCGGTGCGGCGGGAGAACGTATCGACATACTTGTTGGCCGAAATAATTTTCTCAACTTCCAGAAGCAGCCGATTGGTTTCCGTGGTGGATGTGCCCGGATTTGCCACGTAATTAAGGATAAAGCCCCCCTCATCCATATGCGGCATAAAACCACTTCCGACATTCTCATAGGCGGCAAATCCCAAGACCAGAATGGGGATGAGCACCGCCAGCACCAGTACCGGCGCACGGAGAATCCGGACCATGATCCAACCATAGACGCGATGGAGATTCGCGGTAATTCGTCCGCCTTCGGGCTGATCGGCATCGCGCTGATTGAGAAAACGTGCCGCCAGAACTGGAACCGCCAGCCATGCCATAAAAAATGAAATCAGTAAACTTGCTGCCATGGTCAGGGAAAGTGCCTTGAAAAAGGCCCCGGTGACACCGGAAAGAAATGCCAACGGCGCGAAGATAATCATGGTGGATGTAGACGATCCGGCCAACGGGCCGGTGAATTCGCGTGTGGCTTTGATAATGCGTCCGCGCTGGTCCCCGGCGGCACCGCGGATGCGCCGGACAATATGTTCCACCATCACAATGGCATCATCAATGATCAGCCCCACCGCCGCCGCCATGCCGCCCAGCGTCATGATGTTGAACGTCATGTGGAATACATACAGCAGCAAGATCGTGGAACTCAGAACCGCAGGCACCACCAGGGCGGCGATCAGCGTGATTTTCCAGTTACGCAAAAATAACAGCAGCACCACAATGGCGAGAATAATTCCGATGATCACCGCATCGCGCACGGATGCCGCGGAAGCCAGAATCAGTTGGCTCTGATTGTACCAGGTCGCAATTTGAATTCCCGCGGGCATCGTCTTTTTAAATCCTGCAATTTTGCTTTTAATCGCGTGGGCAATACGCACGGTATTGCCTCCGGGTTGCTGAAAAACCTGCAGGAGCACGGCGGGGTGGCCATCGGCGTCTACGCGTATCCACTGCGGACGGGTGGCCAGTTTAACCGTCGCAACATCGCCAAGCCGAACCAGTCCATTGGAACCCGTTCGCAGTACCACCTGTTGAATCTGTCGGATACTGCGGTAGCTGGTATTGGAAATAATCAGATAAAGTTTATCGTGGTCTTCAAATTTGCCCACGGCACTAAGTACATTGGCGGCGCTAAGGGCTTGGGAAACATCCGCAAGCGTCATGTTAAATACCTGCAGGCGAGTTGGATCGACGATGACATGATATTCCGGAATGGCCCCGCCCTGCACCTGCACGCGCGCCACGCCGCGTACCGTGGAAAGCAGGGGTTGAAGTTCATACTTGGCGATGGTTCGCAGCCGACTGGGAGAAACAGTGGAGGATATCAGACTGTATCCCAGCACCGGAAAGTTGGTGGTGTCCATGCGCTTGGCGTGAAAGCTGGTATGTGCCGGCAGCTTGTTGAGTATGCCGTTAATCTGCGCGTCCACTTCCAGCAGGGCCTGAGCCATATTGGAACCCCAGGCAAACCCGATCTTCAATTCGCATGAACCGCGTCCGGTGCGGGCTGCAACGGATCGCACGTTGGGGATCGAACGCACGGCCTGTTCCACGGGATACGTCACCGCCACCGCCATGCGCCGCGCGGGTTGCTGGCCCGAATCCACGGATACCACAATGCGCGGAAAACTCACCCGTGGAAATAATGCCACCGGCAGCCCCATGGCCGCCAAGGCACCGCCCAAGGCCAAAACCAGCATGATAAACAGCACGGATCGGGTGTGCTTATGAATCCATTGATTAAAATTCATGGTTTAAAAGTCCCTGTAACCGCCATTCCATTGGTCAGTTCCGCATTGCCCACAATCACCGCCGGTTCGCCTTCCCGCAGGCCGCTGTTCAGCAGTTGCAGGTACTGCGCATTGGCCAATCCGACATGTACCAGATGCAATACCGCCCGCCCGTTGCGCACGGTAAATAATTCCTGTGCGTTTCCCACCGGCAGAACCGCCGCGCGCGGAACCACCAATCCCGTGGCATGCGCAATTATCAATTTGCCTTCCACATACTGCCCCAACAGCAATCCAGAGTGCGTCTCGGGTGTGACAAAAACATCGACCAGCCGCGTGCGCGGGTTAACGCGCTGGGTAATCAGGGAAATATGTCCGACAATCGCCCGGGTTTTCTGTTCACCAACCGGCATGAGCGCGACGACCTGTCCGCGCTGCACTTTTATGGAATCCTCCGGTTCCAGACCCAACTGCACTTCAATATTGCGTGAAGATACTAATTGTAAAAGAGGGCCGCCGGGTAGAACAATTTGCCCCGGCCCGGAAAGTATTTTGGCCACCACGCCACTGGCCGGAGCCTTTATTAAGCGTGGCCCACCGATACCAAGCGCTTTAAGATTCGATAAGTTCAACTGCGCCAGTTGTACCGCCTGCTGTGCGGCCAGCAGACTCTGCCGTGTGGCCAGATGCAATGCGAATTTCTGCTTCTCTTCGGATAGTTGTTCCCGCGCCGTCAGAGCGGCATTTTGGGCCTGCGCCAGCAACAGCAGTTCGGAATTGGTTGATTCCAATTGCAGCAGCGGTTCGTTTTTCTTTACATGCTGGCCGCCGGCGACCAGCATCCGCAGCACCTGCGCCTTGAAGGGAACCGCCACATTGTGAATTGAGCTCGCGCGCGCCACGACGGTGCCATAAGCCGCTACCGAAGCGGAAATGCTCTGCCTGCGGACCGGCACGGTTTTGACGTAGGCAATCACACGTGGAGGCTCGCGGCTATGCGCTGCGTCCGCAGTGCTCGCTGCCGTCTTCGGGCCAGTTTGTCGCCATACGCCAACGCCGATCCCCAACGTGGAAATAAACATAAATGCCCCGAATATTCTAATCACGGATCGATTCATGGTTTTGTTTCTCCTGGTCGCAAGCGGGTCTGGGAGGCACGCATTTCCGGAACATACGTGCCAGCGGCCAAAGCCAGCGCAATGCGATTATGTTCAAGCTGATTTTTAAGCTGGATCAGGTTAATGCGTTTTTGAACCAATTGATCCACTTCCATGTAGTAGCTGACAATATCGACGTTGCCGAACTTCAGCGCCTGCTGATAGGTGTGCACAAGCTTTGCCAGACTTTTTACCGCCGCATCACTGGCGGCAATTTGTGCCCCCAGCGCGCGAATATCGGAATACGCCATGGCGATGGCGGAACGGGCGCTAAATTCGCGGGCAATATACGTGTCGTAAAGCAATTTTCGCGTGGCTTTTTGAATGGCGATGTTTCCCTGATTGCGGTCAAAAATCGGCAGATCAATGCTTACACCGAATCCCGTGGTATGCACGTTGGTGGTATCGCTGGCTTGTTGAAAGCCCAGACTTAAGCGCGGAAATTGTCGCAACACCGCCGCGTGCAATGCTTCTTCCTGGCTTTCGTAACCACGCTTCAGCGCCACGAGATCCAGCCGCAGTCGAGGCAGATCTTTTAAAATGGCCCGCTCCGATGGCAGGGTAATGAGCGCCGGAAACCGGATATTGCGGCTTAAACGAATTGGCGCCTTGATCGGCAGGCCCATAACCATCCGCAACCGATTCAGATTTTGGTCGCGCTTTTGGGTTAAAGACGCCACCAGTGCTTGCGCCTGTTGGCTTGCGGCACGGGCAGCGCTTAAATCCAGAATCGTATTTAGGCTTGCATTGTAGGCTTTCTGAACCACTTGTTCGTTGCATTGCAGTGCGCTCCGGGCCAGACGGGCCTGATGCAGCTGCGCCTCCGTGGCGGCAAGATTATATACCGCCAGTCGTGCCGCCTGGGCGGTTTGCCATTCCTGCCAGGCCACTTCCAAGTCCACTTGTCCGTGGTGATATTTGGCCGAGGCCACGCGGGCATCACGATCAATTAATTGGGTTATGTCCCAGCTCACACCAAGGCCGTAACCTGTAAACGTGCCGGTGCGGTAGCCTCCGGTTACAAAGGCCGTTGATTCCGACACTTGCGGGTTCGGTAAAATGCCAGCCTGAATGACCTGTGCTGCGGCTTCATGGCGCTGATCGCGTGCCACGCGCAACGACGGATTCAACAACACCGCAATAACCGCAGCTTCATTGGCGGTTAGTCCGCCGTCGGGGCGCAATGGCAGTGGTGGCAGGCCGATACCATGAATGTGTTGCGCGGAAATCCGCAACTGCTTCCAAATCGGGACCTGCAATGCCTGTTGTACCCGCGCCTGCGTAAGCGGCATGGGGTGATAACTCTGGCACCCGGCCATCACGAATGAACTCATTATTATCATGCCGCTAAGCCAATGAACCCAGTCTTGCCGCGCTGATGCAAGCCGGATCTGAAGATTCCGGCTTATCCGGGATGCCGAGCCTGAATGATGGTTACCCGGGGGTCTAAATATCATGTAATCCATCGCCTCCATGCTTTGGAAAAAACAACACCACAGCAAACCATCCGCCAACGGAAGAATCAACTTTGACCGTGCCGCCAAGTTGCCGCATCACATTCTGCACAATGGACAATCCCAGTCCGCTGTGCCGCCCCTGATCCGTGCGCGAGGTGTCGCCCCGCCAAAACCGTTCAAAGACCTGACAGGCCTGCTGGGCGGAAACCGCGCTGCCGGTATTGGCGACGGTCAAGATGACGCCGTCGTCCCGGCTTTCAAGAGCCACTCGAATCGTGCCATTCTCATTGACATAATCGATGGCATTGTCCAGCACATTACGGAGCACCAGCAGCAGCAATTCCGGTGGCGCAATAACCGACGCCGGAGAAACACCACTCTTATCCCACGCCAGATGATGCGAAATAATTCCTGACCGATAGCGATCCAATTGTTGATCCAGCATTCGATTGAGGGAACACGGTTCCGCAGTTTGGGTCCAAGCCCGCGCTTCCAGTCGCGCCAGCGTCAGCAGGTGTTCCACCATCTCCTGCATTTGCACGCTGATCTCCAGTGATTGGCGTAAGGTCCGCTGGTATTCTTCCGGACTGCGCGGCCGCGTTAAAGCCACTTCCGCGGCGGTGCGCAGTCCCGCCAGAGGCGTGCGTAATTCATGGGCCATATCCGCGGAAAGAGCTTTTTCGCGAATCACCGCCGCTTCCACACGCTGCAACAACTTGTTTAGGCGATCCACAATAGGAAATAGTTCGCACGGAATATTTTCGGTACTGATGCGATCTTTCAGGTGTGTGGTACCAACACCGGCAATCTGTTCGGCAATCGTATCGACGGGACGGAATCCGCGATGCACCAACCACGCGATAAGTATCGCGGATAATACTGTGGCCATAGTGCAGGAGATGGCCAGAGACCAGCCAATAATCGCAAGGGTGTCATCAAGATCATTCGTGGGCCGGGCGACGGCGAGAATATAATTGTGTGGCGGGTGAATCGGCGGTGCGTCATGATCCTGCCGGTCTTTGTGGCCATCCCCGACATGCCCCGGCCCATCATGTCGATGATCGCGGGCATCCTCATCGTCATGGTCATGGTCTTCCTGGAAACGGATCACCAGTTCCCTGCCATCACGATCATCCGGCAGATCGATGTTGGTAAAAGTACCCAGAGGATGCTGTGGGATTAGAAATTTTAAGCCCCGTCTACCCAGCATCGGTGGGTGCAGCACCGTTTTTCCATCAGGCGTCCATATCTGATAATAGCGGGGTATGCCTTGAGTTGTGCTTCCGGTGACAGGGGTAAAATCCGTGTTGACATGGAATCCGCGATGAGTATCCCAATCCAGGGTATCCACCAGCACCGTGGCGCGGGCGGTAAGCGAATCGTTGAATTGCGATTCCAGAGAATGGCTTAGTGTCAAATACAACCCTATTCCCAGCAGCGCCAGCAATAGTGCAATGGCTCCACTGCACCAAAACATTAATTGCAGTCGGATAGACCCCATTAATCACCTGGCCCCAGCATATAACCCTGCCCGCGCCGGGTATGAATAAGATGCTCGTTCGATTCAGAATCAATTTTTTTTCGCAGCAGACTCACAAATACATCCACCACATTGCTTTCCGGCAGGGAATCGTCACCATGCACATGCTCCCAGATGTCACTTCGCGAAACAATCTCCCCCTGCCGCATGGCCAGATATTCCAGTATGGCATATTCGCGGGCGCTTAGTTCAATTTCCTTTTTTCCGCGGAATACCCGCCGGGCATTGAGATCAATATCCAAGGTCCCAATGTTCAGACGTGACGATGCGATCTGGTAACGCCGCCGCGTCAAGGCCCGCACCCGTGCCAGCATTTCCTCCAACGCAAACGGTTTGGTCAAATAATCATCCCCGCCTGCATCCAGCCCTTTGACGCGATCATCGACGGTATCGCGGGCGGTAAGTATCAATACCGCTGGCCGGGCTTTCATTTTTTCCATTGCCTTGAGCACCTGAAAACCATCCACCCCCGGCATCATCAAATCCAAAATCACCACATCCACATGGCCGCTTTGCAAGTGCCACAATGCCAGACGACCATCGCTCGCCTCATCGACCGCATACATCTGCTCACGCAACGCCTGCCCGATGGATTCACGCAGCGTCTTAAAATCTTCAACCACTAATACCCGCATACACACTCCATTATTCCAACATCCGGCAGAATAACCTAACCACCAAATCTATAAGTATATCTGTCGCTGATGAATGAAAAATTAAAAACAGTGCGGCCCGATGCCACTGCGGGCCGGCACTGTTCAGGGAGACGATGCTATTAGATACGCGGTCAGTGCTTATCACCGTGATCGCCATGATCTTTATCGGCGTGACCATGATCCCCATGATCTCTGTCCGCGTGGCCGTGATTCCCGCGATCCCCATGGTCATGGTCGGCATCACCATGATCGCCTTCTTCATGGTCGCCATGCTCTTGTTCCTTGAGTTTCATTTTCAGCAACGTGCCATCGGGCAACACTTTGAGCTTGTAGGTGTGTTCGCCGATTTTCACATTGGCTTTGTAAAACGCGTCGCCATCATGAAAAAAATGTTCCTCAATATCTGAGGCGGTGCCGCTTCCCATTTCCTGTTTGATGCTGCTCTGAACCGGGGCGGGCAACTGTGACATCGTCATGTCCATATCACCAAGGTGTTTTTTCAGCAGCGTGCCGTTCATGGCAATCTTGATTTCATAGGGCAGTTTATTGATCACCACATCGGCTTCATACGTGGCTTTGTGATCGCCGATGTTCATGTCAATTTCATCAACCTGCCCGCCAGCGGCTTCACGCGTCAGCGTCTTGGCAACAGCCGGCGGCAATTGTGCCATAGTAACTTTGCACTCCCCACGATCCGGCGCATCCGCACGTATCGCGATAAACCCGCCTGCGATCAGGCCCAAACCAACCACCCCGATAGCTACAAATACTTTGCGATTCATAATCGCACTCCTTAAAAAACGCGCAGATCGAACCATTCAATCTGCATGATCAACACAATAACATCCCAACATGAAGGAATGATGAAAACACGCGAGTTACTGATACTGCGACGACCTTTCAGATGTAAGTATAGTACAGCAAAGGAGTTATACCAGATCGTTACGGCGGGATTTCCCGCACCGGCCAAAATTATCATGGCCCGTGTCCCGTAGCGGTTTTGCCGAGCCAATGCCGGAATTTTTCCCAAGCCAAGGTACACCGTGGTATCAAATAAGATATCACTTTGTTTTCGATAAATACGCTTGAAGGCCTCGCACCAGGCCAGCGGCAAGACAGTGCTGGCCTGATTTAGAGGTGAGGTACCGCACATCATGCGCATCAGACATAAAACCCAGTTCCACCAACACCGCCGGACAATTGCTTTTATCCAGCACCTCCAAGCCGCGCGTGTCCATCCGGATATCGTGACACATAAAGCCTTCGTGAATCAAGCCAGCGGCAATCAGATGCGCGGCAACGTGCGAATCATGGGAGGCCCCCTGAGCGTACAGCACGGTGAAACCCTCCATCCCGTGCTGCTTGAAATAATCGCAATGGATACTTAAGAGCAGACGATTCCCGGGACGATTGGCGATTTCCACCCGCTGGCTGAGGCTCACATATTTATCACGATCGCGCGTTAAAACGAACTTTATATGATCGCGCTTTAATAGCGGAACCATATATCTGGCCACTGCCAGTGTGATGGTCTTTTCATCCACACCGTTGCTGCTTCGCGTTCCTGGGTCTACACCACCGTGCCCCGGATCGATCACGACGAAGCCCGCGTTTTGTGCTTTGCCCGATGCCGCATACGCATCGCCGCGTACCACGATAAACCCGCCTGCGATCAGGCTCAAACCAACCACCCCGATAGCTACAAATACTTTGCGATTCATAATCGCACTCCTTAAAAAACACTTCTCACAGACCGAACCATTCAATCTGTGTAGCCAACAGGGTAAGATCTCAACATGAAGGAATAATGAATCTGGCTGCGGGTTGCCGCCGCGGTGCTTGGTCATGGCCGTACGAACCCGCCCTGTGCCCACTTGTAAGGCGGCAAATAGATTCAATGTCCCGTGGCGTTTGTAGGTGCTCTTGTAACCCCGAACAATCTTGTCACTATCCGTTTCCACATAGCCAGTCTTGCGTTCCAAGGCTTGGATACTGGGTTTCTCATCCGCTGACAATACGATTGCGTTCTTTGGTGTTCCTGGATGGCCGAAAATGGACAGCAGAAATGGAATTTTCTAACCGCATGCCCATAACGGCGGCGAAACCGCACCGGCACATTGAATGTGCCGGCTAACATGCGCTGAATTGGGCAACGAACAACAACCAAACGCGATAATGGGAAATGTTAGCCGGTGGGTTTATCCCACAGGCGCTAACTTAAGGATGGATGTTGTTCGCGTCGTGGGGCTTGGCAGAGTCGCTTACGGATGGAGGGCCAGTGGTTCATGAGGTTCGACAATCCGATGGGCGGGACGAGGGCGGTTACCAATTCCCTATGAATGACGCAATATTCGCGCCAACGGCTGCGTTGGTTGCGGATGGAGGTATCCCCAGGGGGAAAAATGCTCGGCTTGTTGCCAGAGCTTTTCCACCAGGAGGGCTACGAGCAGTTTTCCGTTTAGCCACGCCCGTGAACTGGCATCGGTTCGCTTGGGCAACAATCCCAAGCCCATGATGGATTTCATTCGTTTGAACGCCAATTCGATTTGCCACCGTAGTCGGTAGGTTCTTAGACAGAAGCGTATAATTAAAGGGACATAATCTCACAAAAATGGCAGCAGGTAGGCGCTGATGGTTTCCGGCATA
>JBMFGW010000016.1:0-46922 GCA_049977145.1 Phycisphaerae bacterium | reverse complement strand
GTGGCACCTTTGCTCGCTAATGCCAAATCGTCTGGGCCTACCACTTCGGTTGTATAGGATTCCGGAGTAGTGAGTACCGGGAAGCAGGTGAAAAGTTCATCATTGATCTGCCAGTAGGGCATATATTGATGGTGCGGATCGCCTTCAATGGCAAAGTGCAGTGGCTGCGTGGCGATAGGCGTAAGCCGCGTGGTAATTTCCTCCGCCGTGACCGGCAGCTCCACCAGGGATTGCACGGCATCCAGTTGTACTTGTGTACTGTACGGAATATCTCTGGCCGATACCGGAGCCTTGGCCGGTGAAGCGGGCGGCTTGCCATCACCATTGGTAGCCACAACCGCCAGCAGGATCGGGCCGTATTCCAGCCCGTAACGTAATCCACCCGCCACTTGATCCATCCCTGTGTAAAGAGACAGACGGAAGTTCATCGGCAATGTGTATGTAATGGTATCGCCATTCGACCATACTCGGTCAAGCATTTGATAGGTTCCGGGCATGCCGGTGGTGAAAAGATCTCCGTTAATATAAATGGGCATGGCCGTTGCCGCCCATGTCGGAATTCGCACGCGGATATTGGCCCGTGTTGGTGCCGCCGCGGTCAACCGCATTTTTACATTGGGATTGAAGGGAAATTCCGTGGCCATATTTAATTTCAGTGACTTTCCTTTCTGCCGCCAGGTAATGCTTGAGTTGGCGAAAAGATTCACATAAAGGCCGTCGTTGGCGACCGAGTAAATATATTCCGGCAGGGAGCCAAATTGCCGGGTGCCCTGCCCTTCGCAACAGGTGTTTTGCGCCGTGCCTATTTCTTTGCGGCCATTGAGATTGGTGTGATAGCGAATGCCATGGGGGCCATCCTGATTGGCTATCAGCACGTTATAAAGGGACTTTTCAATTTCGTTGGTATATTTTTCCTCCATCGGAAATAGCTGGTGCAGGCCATGGTTCAGGCTGATCCAAAAACTGCTGCCGCAATTTTCGCCGTTTATCAGATTAAGAAAAGCGGATTTTGGCGGATAAGCATAGACTTCACAAATTGAAATCGCTCCGCCGATGTGTTGCCAGTTTGTATGGTAAAGTTCCCAGCCCCCCAGCACCGAGTCCAGATATTTCTTTTCCCCGGTGGCCCGATATTGATCGAGGTAAGGCGTAATGGACGTAAGCAGATAACAATGTGGGTGGTCGTAGGGATATTGCCAGATCGCGGAAGGATCGCGTTTGGCCAGCATTTCCAGCCAATAATTTTCCTGGTAATAGCGCTGTATAACCTGGATATCCTTCGGCTTACCGATGGGAGTAAAATAAGTTCGCGTGTTGGCGATCATGCCCTGCACGCCCTGTCCGGCCCGGCGCAACAGTTCCGGCAGATATGGACACTGATCAAACCAATCATAAAAACCGCGCAGAATATGGAATGCCGTTTGATTGCCCGCGTAGCCCGCTTCCACCAGCCCGTGCGTTACCCAAGAACGCGTGTAGTTGCCGCGCTCGTTGTAAAATATAGTGTCTTCATGGTATCCCATCGCGTAGCCATTGGGTTCCTGACATTCCGCAATGCCCGCGACCACTTCATTAAGCCGCCGGCGCAGTTCCGGATGGTTGATCCAGCGCACGGCATTACCGGCCCCCATCATGAATCGACCGGCATTGGAACCTGGCAGATCGGTGTCCCAGAATGGAATCGGCGGCGGCAACCCCGGTGGATTAGTTTTGCCGGCGCGGGTGCGGAAAAACCGGAGTAATTCCGGCACGCTGAAACTGTTAAGCAGATAACCGATATTATTTTCCATGACGGTTCGGAAAAGCCCGTCACCAATTTCCACCCCGCGTAGCGGTGCCACCGCCTGAAAAGGCACGGGCCGCCAGCGGTGCGCGGGGATAATGTTGCCGGGGTTATCGGTAACAACCCCCTCACCTTGAGGCCGAGGCTTGCGGGTCAGAGGGGCTACGATTCCCGGCTGGTTGAAAATGCCGGTATAGGGTGGCATGGCTGGATATATAGTCCGCAACAATTCATACCCGACTTGGTCGGGACCGTGTCCATGAGATGTCGCAACCATGGGAATGTAACCGCCAGCCGCCGCACTGAACGTTTCTACCGAATCCACATCCGTAACACGGCAACCCTGGGCCACATCGCGGCCATCGGACCAGACTTCAAATTTGGAAAACGCCAATTGCTTGTCGGACAGCCGCGTGGCCGTCAGCCGCACGTAGCGGCCCCTGGTGCCGTTGCCGGAAAATATCGCCACTTTATCTCCGGGAGATGGGTAGTCGGCCCTGGTATGGTCGGCAATGACTTTGGGCGAAGTGAATTGAACATCATCCGCGGCTTCAATCCGAAAACGTTTCGGGAAATGCTGTGCATCAAAGCCGAAGTCCAGCACCGGCAGGAGTTTGATCTGATCTATATTCCGCGCCTGTCCGAGATCCACCTGTACCCACTTCACAGTGGTGTCGGAATCGGCAGGTTTGGATTGATAGCCCAGTGGCGTGAGCCGGGCGATGCGCTCAATTCGCATGGAGGCCAACGCGGACTGTGGACTGGTATATTTTCCCTCGGCATACGCCCCGCGCGGGGCCAAGTCCACCACCGCCGCCATTGCGGACGCGGCGGCCACGGCCTTCAGAAAATCGCGGCGGCCAAGCGTCAGTGTTGCCGGCTCCCGATTCCGCTCAACGCAATAATTGCACATAAAAATATCTCCAGAAAATGGAAGCAGTAAGTACACTCACTTTCCCTGCGCACGTGTAGGGGGCCTGTAGCGCGCCGCAATCAGGCGATGGTAGCGGTTAATTTCCCGGCGCGTCAGATCAGTATAAAAAAAGCCCCAGCCGCTGGGGCGGTGCGATCCCAATTCCGTCATCAGGGTGGGTTCCATGTCATTGCTTAAGTCCACATTGTATTGATCCGGCGGCTCAAACTCATTCCATTGACAAAGAAACAAAAAGTGCGGCCGGAATTTATCCGCCACCCGCCACTGTGTGCGGTAGGTTTCACCATAATTCTTGCCGCCCGCGTCCGGTGAAAGCCAACTGTTCAGCCCGTTAGTCGCCGGAAATGCGCTGGGATAGCCCGAAGCGACGGTCAAAGCCTCGGCTTTACCATGATAAAATGTAGGTGTGGCTTTCTGATCATACCAGGACCATACGCCATACCTCTGTTCTTTCGTATACTGCAACCAAGCCCCGACATACCGAATGGTAAATCTTGAATCCCGCACCACCGGCGGATGGGCAAAACGCGGGCCGTTGAGGTATAAAAGCAGCAGCGGCTTACCCAGATAGCGCAGATAAATATTACGATATTTTGGATTGTTAATGTAATGGACATAAACATAATTCAATTGTTTTTCAAACCATGGTCCGGTATACGGTGTGGTATGGTTCATCCAATAGTTATGTTCCGGCCCCATGAGCAACACGATTTTGGGATGTTGCCGCATGTGGGCATAAAGGTGAAAAAGCACATTGGTAGACGCGATACATTCACGCGCTGCGGCGTCGGGAAACGGCTTGGTAAGATTGTTGGTCCAATCCAATTCCACAAAGTTGATGCCCATCTGATTAAACCACAGTGTCTGTTGCCGCAGTACGCGCGGATTGAGGGAACTATAATGGCCAAGAATTGGAACCGCCTCTTCATGTCCCCACCGGGCGTAACCGGGGCCAAACCACGTTTCATATTCCATGCCGATTAAATGTTTGGGATCGGTGATGATCTTAAAACGCCGACGCTTGACCTGCACCGTTACCGGTGCGGAGGTTACAGTGCCCCCGCGCACGGTAATGATACTTTTCCCCACATCCGGCAAAGGCAGCAACAAATGCGCCACCCCGGAAGCGAGTGTTGTTTCACCGGCGCACCAGGGTTTGCCATTCACCAACGCCCGCACTTTCAGGGCGGAAATCGGCGCGCAGGCACCCGTGTCCGGACCATTGACGCCAACATACGGATTTCCGCCAGTCCAGGCTCGAATGGCCGCTGGGTTGTAAGAACCTTCGTATCCCGGCACCAGGACAAATGTATCGGCATTGGCCGAAAAATCTCCGTTGGTGATCAGACTGGCCGCTGTTGCAGCTGCGCCGGTCAGCGTCAGCCTTACGTTGGATACATCCACAGTACGACCGCTGCCTACGGGCGTGTGATTCAGAAATTCAATCCGGGTGGATGGCGATGGCGCGGTAACAATCAGGGTAAACGATTGGAAGCCGCGGCTGGTGATGGCGGGGGCCTGCGTGATTATCAGGTGATTATCTGTGGCGTCCGTGACAATCAGTTGCAGCGTATCGGCGGTTTCGCCGCCGCGCGCCGCTGCCGCGTAAGTGAGCCGGTAGGACCTACCCGCAATCGTGGCCACGGTTTGGCTGATGCTGCTTACTGACGGACTGCTCCCATTCTGGAGAAACGCAAAATCACGCACGCCAACAGTGTCAGCGGGCGCAAAGCGCATTAGAGCGGTCTTTTTAGCTCCAGAGGCGGTAGCTGTGACCACTACGCATTGACCGTCGTAAATCATCGTGCGATCCACGTGAATGGCAATGTGTTTTACCGCCGCAACACCGAAAGATGGTATGGCCAACGGCAGCAGCGCCGCCATGGCAATCAGGCCGAAACGTCGGATCATTGCAATATCCTTATCTTTAGCGGGAATAAACCATCGACCGGCACAATATGCTGGTAGCAGCTAATGCAAAAACAACTTCGGACTTTCACAGCCTCGCCAGGCACCCGACTGCGTGTTTCCATCCCCGCGCGCCGGGATGGTGTAAATACGGTGAAATCATATTTCGCGGATGCTTACCACCCGAAGTAGCCCAGGTACGGCCAAGCCCCAACATACAGCCGCGGCTTAATTTGCGACAGCGGCTGCCAGGCCACCGCACCATCATTATATAGTTCATGTTCACCTGAAGGCAGAAAATTATTGTTGGGTCGAACCACGTTGCACGAAAGCGGACCGGCCACGGGCCAGCCGGAAGTTCCGAGTTGTGCGGTCAGGTCGGTAAAGAAAGCCTGCTCACTAACCAGAAGGGACCCCGGATTGGACTGTGGATTCAACGCCGGCATGTGATCGGTGTTTATATTGTAGAATTGCCATCCAGCACCGCTCGGAGCGTTCCATCCGGGGTTGTCAACCGCGTAAAGATCACCGGCGGGCTTCCAATCCGGTCCGCGATCCACCCAATACTGGAAACTGGTATCCAAATAGGCCCACTCAACAAACAGGCCGTTGCTGTTATAGTTGGACAGCGTTGGCGCCCCGGTGACGGTTGGGTTATTTATGTTGTCGACGGGACCGGTTGGGTTAAAGCCGCCGGGGTATGGTGAAAAAAGCATGGAAATGCCCTGAAAGGTGGGGTTCAAAATACCCGGCGTGGGGTTGACAATTGAATTACCATTGGTTCCAAAGGAATCGAAATAGAGCATCCCCAACCCCCATGTCGGATATTGGTCATATCCCCCGGTGCTGAAATTGTAGGTTCCCCACCCCCCGAAGGGCCAGTTGCCGCTATAACTCAGCGGATACTGCCCGCGATATTCATTGGCATATTCATGCAGGGCGATTCCTATCTGCCGCATATTGGAGGCACACTGTAGCCGCAGTGCTAATTGCTTGGCCCGCGCTAGCGCGGGCAACAACAGGGCAATGAGAATGGCGATAATGCTGATGACCACAAGTAGCTCGATGAGGGTGAACGCCGCCTTGCGGTTCAATGACCGATGACCAATGACCAATGAGCCGGGCGGCTTCGCCGCCCTTAAAATCTCAGGAGTTCCTTTTTTCCGATCATGGATCGTTGATCGTTGGTCGTTGAGGCCGTGGGCCACGCGAGTTAGGAGACAGGAGTTAGTGTCGCCTTGAGTCGCTGAGATTCCATTTACTTCCTGCTCTTGGATTCTTTCCGGATTCCTCATAATACACCTTCTTTCTAAACCACGACGTTTCATGTTGAATCTCCTTTTGCAGTAACCGTTCACAGCGTCGCGAAAAACGCCAAACCGAGCACCGTGGTGATAACCCGGTGCCGTGGCTTCGACTACGACCGACGGCACCGCATTATCATGCCGGTGCTCCGGAATGACCACCGCCGTTACGTCGCCGTGGACACCGTTTTCAGCCGCGGGCCGGGAAAAAGGCAAGGGCCGAGAGTTTTAATTTCGCCAGCCCTTCCGTTGTCATCCATTATCGGCGGTTCTCAATGCAGAAATCCGCATCACAGGGCCAGCCATGGCCGACCAACGGCGGATGGGGACACCCGCGCCCCCAAGGCCAATGGCCGCCGACGTATGGCGGGTGAGACACCCGCCCCCCAAGTGAGGACACCCGCCGCCCAAACTCACATAGCCGCCGGCTTTGCCGGTGGTGCAACGGACGATATTCACAGCCCGCCACCCTATTGCGCCGTCGGATCATACCGCCTTCCGCCGCTTCAGCAACAGCAGCCCCAAGCCGCCTATGGCGAACACGCCCAGCGTAGCCGGTTCGGGAACCGCAGCCAGGGAGATGTTCGATACATCCACGGTAAAACCACCAGTGATAGGGCTGTTAGCGGTTTGATTCAAGAATTCAACGGTGGTTGACAAGGACGGTGCAACGAAATCCAACGTAAACGGCGTGAAGGATGCGTCGGAGATCGCGGGCGTTTGGATTGTAATCTGGTTACTATTCGTGGCATCCGTCAAAATCACGTTCAACACATCGGCAGTCTCGCCTGACCGTGCCGCCGCATCATAGGTTAGCGTGTAGGCCTGTCCGGCGGTGGTGGCCACAGTTTGGTAGAGGTTGACATTCTGATTTTGGATGAATACGAAATCGTTTACACCGCTTGTGCTGGTGGGGGCAAAAGGCTCGGCGCTGAACCCAGTACCCGGGCCGTTAACTCCAACGTGAACGTCGCTGATGGTCCAGCCGGTAGGACCGTTGGGTGAGGTTTGATACCCGGCGGTTGAGTAACCGGGCGAAGTGGTATACGAGGCCGCATTCGCGGAGAAATCCCCATTTTGGATCATGTTGGCTTGGGTGTTGCCTGCCGAAAACAATGACAGCCCCGCGAGGGCGGCACCAGCCACCAGAAAATTGAAATGTGATTTACTAAACATGAGAAAACTCCTAAAAAGAAATTACCTTGCTCTCCCGCTCTACGCCAACCGCACGGTTGGCAAATATAGAGTTGAAA
The DNA here is from genome assembly GCA_049977145.1 of Phycisphaerae bacterium. Classification (GTDB taxonomy): domain Bacteria; phylum Planctomycetota; class Phycisphaerae; order WQYP01; family WQYP01; genus JAMDCX01. The sequence continues at coordinate 39,740 of JBMFGW010000016.1, read as the reverse complement.
GCTCCATGAGGAAAACCCAAGTCGGCCCACCTTGGCCAACTCGCCTGAAAAACCTTTCCGCCTTATAACCTCCTTTCCCTAATACTCATGCCGACGGCCAGCATGTTAACGCCGCCACGCTATCGCGGGCGGCACATACACCCTGATTCCTTCCCTGGTTTGTCGGCCTTGGGCGGTTTCTCCACCGCAGCCGCGGGAAGGTTTTTGGCTTTCACAGCCCATGCCGCATTCAAACTTGCGATGCGGCCTCTGAAACATCTTGCTTTATCTTACTGTGGTTTTTCCCCGCCCGCGCTGCTATCTTGCGAATCCTGTGTGCCTTTTTGCGCAAATGGAAAACACCCATAATGTGCTCTTTTGCGCAGTGGACGATTTGTAATATCCGGTTATACTTTCAATCCATGAACCATACTTCGGCCACAACGTCCAAGGGTATTCGGCGTGTCGCGGTCATGCTGAGCATCGAACGGAATTACGCGCGGGAGATTCTACACGGGGTGGGGCGATATTGTGTGGCGCAACAGGCGGGCGGGAACCCAGAATCGCGGAACCCTAAATGGCATCTCGCGGTTTTTCCGTTGACCGATATCACCTATAGTCGATCCGCACGGACACAAATGCGCCAGTGGCGGCCCGACGGTATACTCGCCGAGATTAATAGTCCGAGCCTGGCGCGGTTTTGCGCGGGATTCAAAAAGCCCGTCGTGCAATTGATGCATCCGATGGCGTTGAGCGGATTTCCCCGCGTCGGCGTGGATGATTTCGCGGTGGGGCGGCAGGCGGCGGAATACTTTTTGCAAAAAGGCTACCGGAGCTTTGCTTACTGCGGTCTCGATGCGCTGGATCCCTTTGATCCTCCGTGGCTGCGCTGGAGTAAGTTGCGCAAGGATGGATTTGCTCAGGCCATTAACGAATTCTTCAAGCGTATAGATGGTCAGACCGCAGCGGCGCCTCCAGTGAGCATATTTCCGGGAGTATTGCCCAACGCCCATGCACACGGGCGTAAAACACACTGCGATCCAGAGCTATCAATTACCAAATGGCTTACAACCTTGCCACCGCATACCGCGGTATTTTGCGGTTGCGATTACTGGGCCGGGTTCCTGCTGCGCGCCGCCGAGAACGCACATCTGCAAGTCCCGGATCATATCGCGGTACTGGGAGTTGATGATGACGTTCTTTTCTGCCAACTCGTGGATCCACCACTGTCGAGCATCGCCACCCGTGATGACCGAATAGGCTGGCGGGCGGCCAAACTTCTCAATTCCATGCTCGCGGGCGGTGCCACGCCGGCAGAGCCGGACTTGCTGACGCCGTTCGGGGTAACCGAACGGCGATCTTCCGATAATACTGTCGTCGTGGACGCGGATGTTCACGCGGCGTTGGACTACATCAAGAAACACGCGGCGGAACATCTAAGTGTCAAAACTCTGATGCCGCATTTATCGGTAAGTCGGCGTAGTTTAGAAATGAAATTTCAGCGAAAGCTGGGCCACTCCCTGGCGGAAGAAATTCACCGGGTGCGTTTGGAACATCTGAAAATCCTGCTCCGTGGCGCTATGTCCATCGGCGAAATTGTCCGACGCATGAATTATTCATCATCGCAATACCTGGCCCGCGCTTTCAAGCGTGATACCGGAATGAGTCCAACCCAATATCGCCGAAAAACCATGCACGAGCTATAGGGTATTGTCATAAGCGCTGCTGATGAAAAACACCACACCACATTCCACCGCATGGTGTGATGGCCCTGGGGGTGCGGACGCAGGATTATGGCAGCGTAAAAATTCACTGTCGGGCAGAATGCCCGCCCCTAAAGCTACGGTGCCGCGGGGCGGGCGCAACAGAACTTGGAGCAACATGCCGTTGCGTTTTTCATCCGGTTGCCGCATAAATCTATTTAGGCTGCACGCCGGAAAGAATCAGCAGCGTGGGAATGAGGTTAAAGCACGCATGCATGGTGATATCCGTCCATATATTGCCGGTGCGTTCGTACATGTAACCCAGGGCAACCCCCAGGAGAAAAAGAACCGGAAAATATTCGTCATAGCCTGGGGTTACCATGTAGTGAACTCCGGCGAACACGACGGCGGTGATGAGAATGGCGATCCAACGGCTCCAAGGGAGCCAGGGGGCCTGTGGCCAGTTGCGTATCGGCGGTGTGACCGGGGCCGACACGCCGGGAATGTCGGCGGCGCCGGTTGCGGCGGCGGCAGAGGTTGGCGGGGCTATTGTAAGTTCCGCGGGATCACCGGAGTACGGTTCCCAATCCGGCAAATTCCCAGTGCTTGGCTGATGCGGTGGCGGCGACTTCGCCCGCCCCAACGCCAATTTCTGGCTCAGCCAGGATTGAATTAACCCACGGAAGAAAAACTCTTCCGATATCGGCGCCACCACCACCACAATGAAGACCAGCATTCCCAAGCTCACAGGCGAGTGGTCGCTGGCCATCGCCTTGAGCGCCGGATGCACTGGCGGCAGATGATGCGTCACATGCTTGGCAATCACATCGGTAACGGCGAGCACAATATACAGAATGGGTGCGATAGCGACAAAACTTAAGAATCCCAAGACCAAACCGCGCGGGATATTACGTACCACAACGCCCAAGCCGGAAAGTTTTTGCTCGAACCAGTAGTTGGCAAAGAAAACGACAGCCACAATAACGGAGAGGCCGGCAACAATTTCGATCAGGGAGGACCTTGGTGTGGCGGGCACGTATTGTGCCACAACGGCAGCGGCGCTGCCGGTACAGATATAGAAAAGCAATACCAGCACAATGTCGGTAAAATGTAGCAGATTGCGGCGTGGGCGTGCTGTTTGCAGAGGTCCGGCAGAAAAGACTCCGGCGCGTATAATGACATAAAAGCTGGCAGCCAACGCCAGCAGCACCAGGATGTAGAAGTGTGCGGCCAGAAAAGTTTCAAGGTACTTAACGTCGGAAAAACATTGAGTATGAAGCGGATGCGGATGAATACTGTGGTCTCCTGAAAAAGGAATATACGTTGAATATTCTCCAGAGGATCGTCATAACCAAAAAGCGGGAGGTGGCCGCAGCCAAGGTCCGCGTTCCGTTAACCGAGCTGCAGTCGCGTTGCCAACAGGCACCGCGTCCCCGGAATTTTTTTACCGCCATGACCAGCCCTCCGGCGGATCTGGTCCATGTCATTGCGGAGGTGAAAAAAGCCTCACCCTCCGCGGGTGTGATTCGGGATGATTTTGATCCCATCGGCATTGCTAAAGCATACTGCGCCGCAGGCGCCGATGCACTCTCGGTGCTGACGGACCAGAAATATTTTCATGGATCCTTAGCTTATCTGCGTGCGATCCGCCAGGCGGTAACCGTGCCGATTCTGCGGAAGGATTTCATTATTGATCGGTATCAGGTATGGGAGTCCCGGGCGGCGGGCGCAGATGCTATTCTGCTGATTGCGGAGATTCTGGACGATGTAGAAATGCCGGATTTACTGAACCTGGCGGCGGAACTACGGTTGACGGCACTTATTGAAGTGCATGAAAAGAATCAGTTGTTGCGGATACATAAGTTGCTGGGTTCTCCCTTGGGCGGCAACAGCCTGTTGGGGATTAACAACCGTGATCTGACCACCTTCAAGGTGAATGTGGAAAACAGCATCCACCTCGCTGAATTCGTGGAGAATAAGACGGTGCTGGTGGCGGAAAGCGGCATTCACAATCGCTCGGATATTCTACGATTACGGGCTGCGGGAATACGCTCGGTGCTCATTGGCGAAACGTTGATGCGCAGCGAAGACATTGGTGGCACGATGGCGAACCTGAAGGGGGCTTCGCCGGCGAATTAAGCAGGCTCTCAGCTATTGCCAAGCTTTCCGGACATATAGGCATCATAGGCCGGCAACTCCAGCAGGCCATGGCCGGAAAGATTAAACAGAATCACCCGTTTTTCACCGGTCTCTTTGGCCTCCAGCGCCTCATCAATGGCAGCGCGGACGGCATGGGAGGATTCCGGCGCGGGGATCAGGCCTTCGGTATGGGCAAATTGCAGCGCCGCCTGGAAACACTGCGTCTGCGAGTATGATTTCGCTTCGATCAGTTTATGATGATACAGATGTGATACGGTGGGAGCCATGCCATGATAGCGCAAGCCGCCGGCGTGAATGGATGGTGGCATAAACTTATGACCAAGTGTGTACATCATCATAAGAGGAGTCATCTCGGCGGTATCCCCGAAATCATACCGCCTTTCACCCACCGTCAGGCTGGCGCATACGGCCGGTTCCACCGCCAGCAGGCGGGTCTTCCGATTTTCCGAAATATTGCGGTACACAAAGGGAAATGACAGGCCAGAGAAATTAGAACCACCACCGACACAGCCGATGACCACATCGGGATATTCCCCGGCCATTTCCATCTGCGCAAGCGCCTCCTGACCAATGACCGTCTGGTGCATGCAGACATGATTTAACACACTGCCTAACGCATACTTGGTATGCGGGTGGCTTACCGCATCTTCTATGGCCTCGGAAATAGCGATGCCCAGTGAGCCGGGATTGTTGGGTTCGGCGGCCAGAAGTTCCCGCCCGTAGCGGGTTTGCGAAGATGGTGACGCGTGTACCACGGCTCCCCATGTGTTCATGAGCATTTTACGGTATGGATTACGGTCAAAAGAAACGCGAACCTGATACACCACACACTCAATGCCGAATATCTGACACGCTAACGCCAGGGAAGCGCCCCATTGGCCGGCCCCGGTTTCCGTGGACAGACGACGAACGCCCGCCAGCTTGTTGTAATAGGCCTGTGGTACGGCGGAGTTTGGTTTGTGACTGCCCGCCGGCGAAGAACCTTCATATTTGTAATAAATATGCGCCGGCGTCCGCAAAGCCTGTTCGAGGCGTACAGCGCGCAGCAACGGCGTGGGCCGCCACAAGGCATAGGCTTCCCGCACGGGATCGGGAATTTTAATAAAGCGTGCGGTGGACATTTCCTGTTCCAGTATGGGTTCACAAAAAATTGCCGCAAAATCAGCCGCCGTCGCGGGCTGTCGGGTTCCCGGATGCAAGGGCGGGGGCATCGGCGTAGGCATATCCGCCTGGATGTTGTACCAGTGGGTGGGAATACCGGATTCAGGCAACACATAACGCGTGGTCATAAAAACTCCATGTTCACAGCAACTTCCGCTCTTCCGCCCTTACCGCAACCTATCCGCAGCGCTGCAAATCATACCAGCAAATGCACTGCGGTAAAACTGTCCTCCCCCAATCAAGTTTCGATGGAGCACGCCGGTTTTTATTGCCAGCCATGGCGAATGCCGGATTGTACATACGTATTGCCACTCCAGAGCGATGGGCGCGGCAGGTGATGAGCGCGGCACGGTTGCTGTACAGCGGTCGAGAGATTAACCTATTGTATATGTATGGCACGCTGGATTAGGTATTGCTGCCGACGGTTATGGCTGGCAGGCCCGAAAAAATCAGGAGGCACACGCTAATGGCTAAAAATAAAATTGTACAGTCCGTGTGTTGGAGCATGGCTGTGTTTGGTGTCTTGCTATTCACGGCCACGGGAATAACGGTGCGGGCGGCGGTTAAAAAGCCTTACCCCACCCCGAACATGTTGCATCATGGGTGGCAGTTGACTTTTGTCTGGCACAAGCCGCAGCGCATTTATGTGGCGGTGGGACACGGGATTCATCGCAACCTGCGAAAGTATTGGTTTATGCGGTACACCGTGATTAACAACACGCATCGGGATATATTCTTCATCCCTTCTTTTGTGCTCGTAACGGATACTGGCAAGGTGCTGCGTCCGGTGACTGGTCTTTCGCCCCGCGTGCTGGTTAAAATTCGTACCGTGACCGGCGATCCATTCATTATCAGCCCCGGTCTGATCGCCGGCAAGTTATTGCAGGGTGCGGACAACGCCAAAGACGGTGTGGCGGTTTTTACCCGGGTTCCATTTCAGACGCGGCAATTCAAAATTTTTGTCTCCGGGCTCTCGGCCGATACGGCGTTACAGGAAAATCCACTGACGCATAAAACGGTAGTGTTGCATAAAACGCTGCTGCTGAAATTCTGGATTCCCGGACAATCGGTGCGGATGTTGCCGCAGCCGCAGTTTCAGGGGAAACAGTGGGTGATGCGCTGATCAGCGGATGAGGTGTCGAAATGACACGTCATGGCGCGATAGTGTCAGCGCATTTTTCGCCGAGCAATCGGCGGGAGCGTATAAGAATGAACGCGTCGCTGCAAGGTCGTTTACTTATTGCCATGCCTTCGCTGCATGATCCGAATTTTTTTCATGCGGTAATTCTGCTGTGCCGCCATGATGAAGATGGGGCGTTGGGCGTGGTGGTCAATCGTCCGCTGCGGACTACCGTGCGTGAGGCCTGGCAGCAAATCAGCAAAGATTCATGTGCATGTGATGATCCATTGTATCAGGGCGGTCCATGCCCCGGTCCCGTGATGGTGTTGCACACCCTCCCCAACGAAGCGGATGCGATGGTATGTCCCGGAATTTACCTGACCATGAATGGCGATACCATCCAAAGTCTGGTGCGGCAGAAGATGAACGCCATCAAATATCTTGTGGGCAATGCCGGTTGGTCCGCAGGCCAACTTGAAAGAGAGATCAGCGAGGCCGCATGGCTCGTGGCGGAAGCGTCACCAAAGGAAGTATTCCATTCCCCAGGCGATCAATGGCTGAACTTGGCCCGCACCGTTTCACTGCCAGCGTCCGCGCAACATTTGAAGCCCGGCATAATTCCCCCCGATCCTGCGCTGAATTAAAACAGCCGTCCGGGTATCGGCAGCGGCCCAACCAGGGGCCGAGCGTAGCGAACCAAGTCCTTGCTAATATCACAGCCCCTGATGACATAACTGGTATCCAGCGGTTTAGTCAACCGGGCGACGTTGCTTAAAGCGGTGGGGAAAAAATCGACCTTGTAGGGATCGTCGCTGACTCTCCGAATTGCCACCGATCCGCTGGACAAACCCTCCGGGGCGGTGATGGCGTATCGCACGGCCATGCAGCCGCACTGGCGAGCTTCATAAGCGTCGCTGGAGCTGACAATCCCGGGGAAGCTGCGTTGGAGGTAACCAAACGTATCAGCGCGGACGCGGAGTTTGCCGCCGGTTTTTTGTTGCAACGGCATACCGAGTTGGGACTTCACCATTTCAGAGAGATAATCTCCCAAGGCCCCGGTGCCGGAAAGCTGTTTGTTGCCATGCGCATCGACTTCGCCACCCCGCATGGCTTTTTCGGTTACCAAGCTGCTTTTGTCCCCGACTTTGTAGCGGATACCTTCACTGGCTGCAATCACACACCGCCCCAGACGGGTATAAATACGATCAACATCCGACAGAAATTGCGCATCGGAAAAATTTACTTCGGGAACATAAATCAGATGCGGACCATCATTTTCGTCCTGCCGGGCCAAGGCGGTGGACGCGGTAAGCCAACCGGCATCACGTCCCATGATAATATCAATTTTAACACCCTTTAAGGAACGGTTATCCAAGTCATCACCCATGACCGCCAAGGCCACAAAACGCGCCGCCGAACCGAAACCCGGACAGTGGTCGGTCGTGCGCAAATCGTTATCAATGGTTTTGGGCACATGATACACATGCAGTGGATAACCCTCTTTTACCGCCATTTCGCTGACGATACGGGCGGTGTCGGCGGAATCATTGCCGCCAATGTAAAAGAAATAACCCACATGATTTTTCTTAAAGGAATCGAGCAGTTTAAGGCAATACGCCGCGTCTGGTTTATCACGGGTGGATCCCAAGGCGCTTGAGGGGGTCTGCGCCACGCGTTCCAGCATTTCCGCCGTTATCCCATTAAGTTCAATAAAATCATTATTGATGATGCCGCGGACACCGTATTTGGAACCCAGGATGCGATCAATTTCCGCATGGTGCTGAAGTTCTTCAATAACCCCCACCAGAGACTGGTTAATGACTGCGGTGGGGCCGCCGGATTGTCCGATGACAGCATTGCTTTTTTTGTCAGGCATGGTTACTTTCCTTATGCAACAACCAACTATCAACACGGAGAAGTATAGATGAAAGTGTGCAAGCCGACAATTCTGGCGACCAAGGCCTTATCAAAAACCCCTGATTCATCCGCTGTGAATCATCCACCGCTGGCCGCCTGTGGTCGCTGGGAGGGTGCGGACATTATTCTTTCCGTTAAGGTCCATCCGCGTGGTGGAAAATTTAAGATTGGCGGTGTTGTCGGTACGGTTTGGCGCGTCACAGTGGCATCGCCGCCGGAAAATGGCCGGGCCACGGACGAGTTATTGGCCGAACTGGCGGTGGTATTTGGTGTTCGCCCCGGTGCGGTCACGCTGCTGCGCGGGGCGTTTACACCGCAAAAAGTGATTCGAATTATCAGCCCGCGATTACTGCCGCGGGAAATTTTGAGGCAGGGAACCGGGGCGGAATAACTTCCCCAATGTCGGATAGGCCGGGATCCCGATGCGTGGGAAACGGAACGCTATATTTCCTATAGCAGCGCGGCGCTTCCTTAAAGTGCAGAAGGCCATAGGCCAAATTCCGGCTCCCGGGCGTACCATCTTGCAGGGGCCGGCATTGTCGTCACCTGTTTGATGAGCGCCAAAAACCATGCCGTCGCAAGGCGGCGTTTACCCGCAGAGACTTTTGGATAGGTCAAAACCCTAACTGCAAATACAGATTCCTCTGATGGCATAACACCAGTGTTCCCTGATGGTTTTTGAATTGCCCTCCGGTGATACTTTATCATTGGTGTGGAGTCTTAATCTCAGGCTCCGTTGGAGAATTGCAATGTCCGGAAGTTCGTCGGCAATGAATGTAAAGCTATTCCTGTCCGATGCCCACAAAGCGTTATTGGATGCCGGTATATCACGGGAACAAGCTGATAAATTAATGCCGTCACTGACGCAAGCCATGGCGAAAGCGCAATCGGCGGGGCGAACGTGTCGGGTGCGGCGAATTCTGGTGGCCGTTGATTTCAGCCCGCCGGCGGCGCGGGCGGTGGAAAGCGCGCTAAGCCTGTCCGAGGAATTAGCCGCGGAAGTGGCCGTGGTGCATGTTGTGGATGTCTCGCCGGTGTCCATTTCCAGTACCGAACATTTGTCGTCAGGCACCTTGGACAAATTGAAACGCGAAGGGGAAGCGCTGTGCCGCTCCGTTGTGGAGAAATCCCACCTTGGCCAGGTCGATCATTTTGTGCGCTGCGGAAACCCGGCGGGTGAAATTCTTGCGGTCGCGCGTTTATGGCACGCGGATTTGATCGTGATTGGCAGCCATGGCCGAACCACCACGGGAAAATTCTTTCTCGGGTCAACGGTGGAAACCGTCGTGCGTGAAAGTGATTGTCCAGTGATGGCCGTGGGTCCCAACGGTGGATGTTTCTCCCACCACGAAAAGGAAAATAGTCCCGCCCCGCATACGGTCTGATACCACGCGTACTTGAAACCCGCTGGCAATATCCGCCCACTGGCCATAATATTCTTGCGGTGATGTTAAGCGTGCAGGAGGTTCGTCATGCGCATCGGGGTTTTGTTTGTACTGGCGGCTCCGGCTTGGGCCGCCAAAGATTCTGGCCAGCCTTTTTCTAAAATTGATGGCCGTGAGATTTTTATGCGAACCATTGAGTTATATGCTAATCGCGATCAGGCGCAGCAGCGGATATTATGCGTGCTGCCAGACGATCTGGAGCGTGTGCAGCAGAAATATGGTGCCCATTTGGCCTTTCAAGGGGTAGGCGTGGCGGTGGGTGGACCGGATTGGTTTGGCGCAACCCAGCGTGGTTGCGAAAAACTCAAGCCTGAAATTGATACGATTATCGTGCATGATGCTTGTTGCCCGGCGGTACCGTACACCGTGCTTGACGCGCTGGAAGAGGCGGTTGGAAAAACCGGGGCGGCGGTCCCGGTAGTTCCCGTCGGCGGAGCCTTGGTGCGGACCAAAAATGACACGCTGGAATCGTGGATTTCCAATTCAGGGATGCAACTGATACAATCTCCGCAAATATTCAGCCGTTCCGTGCTGGCACAAGCTTACGGCAGGCGTACGGATCTGGGGGTTAAATATTCCGATGATGCCGGCTTGGTAAAACTAACGGGTACGGACGTGCTAACCGTGCCCGGCTGGCGGCTCAACATCCGGATCGATCATGAAGAATTAATCAAGCTGGGATCTGATGCGATCAAGCATCTGCCGCGGGCCCGAATAAACACCCCGGTTAGTCCGTTTGATGAAGCGCAGTGGTAAAATTCCTTAAACTTTTAAATTTTTAATTGTGGCGGAAAAGGAATCCTTCGCGTGATTCGAGATTTCAAATTACGGCGGAAAATTTGACACTCAACATTAAGAATTACCCCATTGACAGTCGGTAATCTCAAAATGATGGAGATATATGGCGCACCGCGTTGTGTTCTTAATTACCGACCTGGATCTGGGGGGAATGCCGTTGATTATGCGGCGCATTGTCCGCGGACTCAAGGAATTGAGGCGGTGGGAACCAACCGTTGTCAGTATTAAGCCGCCGGGTATCGTGGGGCACTGGATTCGTCATGAGGGAGGCGAAGTTATCGGTCTGAATGCACAAAACCTACTCGACATAAACGCGGTGCGCCGCTGGGTTAAAACGCTGCGGAAACTTGACCCGCCGGTGGTCGTCAGCACGCTGGTTCATGCCAATGCATTGGCGGCGTTGGCAGCGCCAATGGTGGGGCCACGCCTGTATTTTCAGTCCATTCATACATTACAATGTGAACCCCGCTGGCTCTGGCGGCTGCAGGGGCTGATCTCCGGGCAATGCGAAGGCGTCATAACGCCATCGCGCGCCGTATTGCAACGGGTAGCCCAATTTGGAAGGTTCAACCGCGGGTATGTGATTCCCTGCGGGCTGGATTACGAAAAATTCGCCGCCGCGGAAGCGATACCGCCCGCACAGCGGCCTTGGCCAGCCCATGCGAAGGTGATAGGTTACATTGGCCGTTTTGATTCGGTAAAGCGGCTGGACTGGCTGGTTTCGGAATTTGCCCGCTTACTGACACAAGATTATCACCGATGGAGTCGGCTCTATCTGGCCTTGATCGGTTATGGACCGGAGGAAAAACCGTTGCGGGCATTGGCGGCCAAGCTGGGCGTTGCCTCGCATCTGGTTTTTCCCGGCCCCACCGCCGAGCCGGAACGCTGGTACAAAACCTTGGAAGTATTGTGCATGCCATCCACGGTCGAAGGCTTTGGTATGAATATCATTGAGGCCATGGCTTGTGGCACGCCGGTCGTGGTATGTCGCAGTGCGGCGATACAGGAAATCGTCACCGATCGACAGACCGCGTTGCTGGTGGCTCCGGAATCTCCGGGATCCATGGCCGAGGCCATCGTCACGCTGCTGCAAGATAAAGCTCTGGCTGGAAACATTCGCGTCCAGGCACAAAAGCTGGTGGCTGATCGCTATCGTGCACAGCAGATGGTGGAGAAATATCAGCAGGTGCTGGACCAGGCTCTCGCGGGTGCGGTAGTTTTCTAAGAGCCTGTCCAGGTAATGGGCTGAAAACATGACGCCATCGGCAAGGCGGCGATTACCCGGACGGACTATTCTAAACGGATGCTGGCGCAATAGTCATGCCCGTTGTCGCTGCGAATGTGCCAGTGTGGCATAATACCACAAATGTGGATAGACTCTGGCCTTATTCACGATGAGGAGAAAATAAGATGGGCCGTATTATTGCACCGTTCAAACAAACCCGCACCGCCAGCGCCTGGCATGATGTCGACCCCGGCACTGGCATGTTGCCATCCGTATTCCACGCCATTATTGAAATTCCGCTAGGCTCATCAAATAAATATGAGATGGACAAAGCCACCGGTCTGCTGAAACTGGACCGGGTGCTGCATTCGGCAGTCTATTATCCCGCCAATTATGGTTTCATTCCGCAGACCATGGCCGATGATGGTGATCCGTTGGATGTCTTGGTACTGGGGGCGGAGCCGGTTTATCCGCTGACCATTGTGGAAGCCCGAGCCATCGGTCTGATGACCATGAAAGATCAAAATGAGGTGGATCACAAGGTCATTTCCGTACACGTCAATGATCCGGAGTACAGCAGTTACAGTGATGTACACCAGCTCCCGCCGCATAAACTCTCCGTGCTGAAGCGATTTTTTGAAGATTACAAAGCCTTGGAAAATAAGCGCGTAGTTGTGGACGATGTATTACCAGCTGAATACGCCTTCCCGGTGATTGAACAATCACTGATGATCTATAAAAAATGGCGCGCCGGGGAGGATGTCAGCCGCCTGTTGCATATTGCGTAATGCCAAGGCGACCGTGTTGGCTTGCGGCTGATACGTTGCCTTACGGCGCAATTTCCTATTCCCGCAGCCAGCGCAAAATTTCCGCTGTGTAATACGTGATGATAAACGCCGCTCCCGCCCGACGAAAAGCGTGCATCATTTCCAGAACACATTGTTTTTCATCAATCCAACCCGCCTGCGCCGCCGCCTTGAACATGGCGTATTCACCGCTGACCTGATACACCGCGCATGGCACAGCAACCGCCTGTGATACCGCGGAAAGAATATCCAGATACGCCAACCCCGGTTTTACCATCACCATATCCGCGCCTTCCTGAATATCCAATAGCGACTCGCGTATAGCTTCGCGTGAATTTCTGCGAAAATCCATCTGATAACCGCGGCGATCGCCAAACTGGGGCGGTGATTCAGCCGCTTCGCGAAAGGGACCATAAAAACCGCTGGCGTATTTCACGGCATAACTGAGAATGGCGGTGTCTTGAAAACCCGCCGTATCCAACGCAGATCGAATCGCCGCCACCGCATGATCCATCATGCCCGACGGCGCGACCATATCCGCACCGGCCTGGGCGTGCAGCACCGCCTGCAGGCCGAGTTGCGCAATGGTCGCATCATTATCCACATCCCGCGCCGCGGCTGTCGCAAGTCCCGAGCGCAGCCCACCCGGCAGTGTCGATTTTCCTTTTTTCGGTCGCGGCAACTTTACCAACGGTGATTGGAGAGGCCCGCAATGACCATGACTTGTATATTCGCAATAGCACAAGTCCGTAATCGCCAGCATATTAATTTTTGCATCGCGTGCCAGACGAAGTGTGGTACACACCGCATTGTCAGGATCGTGGGCGTGACTGCCGATTGCATCCTTGTCTGGCGCATCGACCACGCCAAAAAGCAGATAAGCCTTAATACCGGCCGTCGCCATATTGCCAAGTTCTTCCAATGCCATATCGGGTGACAACTGAAACTGCCCCGGCATGCTGGTAATCGGTTGCCGAATTCCCCGCCCACGACGCACAAATAACGGAGCCACAAAATGGGCGGGTGTCAGCACACTTTCAGCAAGCATATCCCGAAGCGAAGCAGTGCGGCGGAGCCGACGCATACGGATGGCGTTAACAAAATCCTTCATGTTCAATATTATACAGCAATCGGCATTAATCTGAATACTCGGCAATAACACCAAATAAACGCTCACCGGATTCAGACGCCTTCACATACGAAAATAATAAGAGCGCCCCCACTAATGATTGTCTCCAGCGCTTTATAGAATTGCACGCTGCGGGTATAGTTCCACTTTCGGTGGTTTGGTGCCGAATGAGTTTGTCGTCCAGGAGTAATCGCAATGTATTGCAGAGTCAGAAAATCAAAGGGAATCCCTATTTTTATCATGGCCTTGGCATTAGGCGGCTGGAGTATGCTGGCCTTGATCGGTCATCCGGTGTCCGCGGAGGCGACGGCCAAGACACCTGAATTAAAAATTGCGGTTGTGGATTTAGGCGTACTCACGCAGCAGCTCACCGAGCAATCGGCAGATCAACAAATCATGCAAAGTCGTTTGAATAACTTTAAGCAGGAAGTGGCCACACGCAAAAAAGCGATTCAAAAACTCGAAGAACCGCTGAATCCACAGAGTGTTATCGCCCTGAAACCCAACACCCCGGAATACAAGGCGCAGGCGAATAAATTACTCAAGGCCAGCCTCAAGTTGCAGGTCTTTGAACAATTCACACAAGATCGGCTTAAAATTAAGCAACGTATGCTTACGGCGGATATTTATCGGGACGTCAATGATGCGGTGGCCCAATATGCCAAAATGCATGGCATTGATCTGGTACTGGTAACACATAAGTTTGATTACAATGTAACCAGTACTCGCGATCTGATGCTACAAATCGCCAATCGGGCAGTTCTGTATCACGATGGGGCGGTTGATATTACAGACCCGCTGATACGAATTATGAATCAGGCGTATCAGAAGGCACATCCGCAGTAATCACCAGCAACACGGGACATTACCATGCCCTTTTCAGCGCAACAGGCGGCCGAATGGTGCGGCGGGAAAATCGAAGGCCCTCTCGACCAAATCTTTGATTCCATGGAATCAATGGAATTGGCCCAGGCCAGGCAACTGACCTTCATTGGAACCGCCGACTACGCGCGAAAATTGGACCAGTGTCATGCTGGTGGGGCGGTGTGTCAATCCGGTCTGACAGTTTCGCGCCGGGCCGATCAAACGTTGATCGTGGTTCCGAATGCGGATTTAGCGGTCGCGGAAATCCTTGCCCGTCTGGCTGCGCCGCCGCCATTGCCGTCGCCGGGAATTCATGCCTCCGCCGTGGTGGAAGCCGAAGTCACGCTGGGGGTGGATGTACGCATTGGCCCGCAGTGCGTGCTGCAAACCGGGGCAATTATTGGTGACCGGACGGTACTAATGGCCCAAGCGTTTATTGGCCGTGGCGCCCGAATCGGACAAGACTGCACCCTGTGGCCGCAAGTGGTGGTACGCGATGGTTGCCGGATCGGGGATCATGTGACTCTGCATTCCGGATGCGTGATCGGCACCGATGGGTTCGGTTATCGCTTTGCCAATGGTCGGCATGTAAAAATCCCGCAGATCGGCGGCGTGATCATTGAAGATGATTGTGAATTAGGCGCGAATACGACGGTAGATCGCGGCAAATTTTCCAATACGGTCATCGGACAGGGCAGTAAACTGGATAATCTTGTGCAGGTGGGGCATAATGTGCAACTTGGCAAGCACACGATTCTAGTGGCGCATGTAGCCATTGGCGGATCGGTTCGGGCCGGGGATTACTTGGTCATGGGTGGCGGCGCGGTTGTTGCCGATCACCAGATCATCGGCGCCGGGGCCCAGGTGGCGGGCTTTTCCGCAGTGGTAACGGATTTGGCCGATGGCCAGCGTGTGGTGGGAGCGCCGGCTCGTCCGGGTAAAGAATATTTTTCCGAACTGCGCGCGGTGCACAAGCTGCCGGCGCTGTTGCAGAAAATTCAGCAGCTTGAACAACGGATAACAGAACTTGAATCCTCTGCAAAAAACCATTGCCAGTGAAGCCGTTGTGACCGGGCGTGGTCTGTTTACCGGCGAACCGGCCACGTTGACTTTTAAGCCCGCCCCCGCCGGGCATGGCGTGGTATTTGTCCGCAGCGATCTGGATCGCCCGGTACGCATTCCCGCCCTGGTTCAACAGATCAGCAAACGTACCCGGCGCAGCACCATTCGCAACGGTGCGGACTCCGTGGAAACCATTGAGCATTGCATGTCGGCCATTCATGGGTTAGGCATTGATAACATTGAAGTAAATATCGCCGGCGGAGAAGTTCCAGGCGTGGACGGATCTGGTCTGCCGTTTGTCCAAGCCCTGCAAAGCGCGGGCTTGGTGGAGCAATCCGCGGAAAAACAATTTCTTCGCATCAGCGAACCGGTGGAAGTGACCGACGGCACCTGCACGCTCATTGCCTCACCGGCGACGGGAGATGAATTTCAGATTATTTATGATCTGGATTATGGGAGTAATACGCCCATTGGGCATCAGTTGTTTTCCTATACGCTCGGCGATGATTTCGCCGATGTTATCGCCCCGGCGCGCACTTTTGTGCTCCGGCATGAAGCGGAAATGCTGCGGCAGCGTGGTTTGGGCCTGCACCTGCGGCCCGGTGACGTGCTGGTTATTGATGATAATGGCCCAATTGCCACACAATATCGGTTTCCAGATGAATGTGTGCGGCATAAGATTCTGGATGTAATCGGGGATTTATATCTTCTGGGATGCTCAATTCGCGGAAAAATTATCGCCTATAAATCCGGCCATTCACTCAATCATGCGCTAGTGCGAAAGTTGGTTTCCATGTTGCACGCCCAGCGTCATGCCGCCTTGAGCCTGCGTGAACCGATTATGGATATCCGCCAGATTTCGCGAGTATTGCCGCATCGCTTTCCCATGTTGCTGGTGGATCGGGTCATTGAAATGAATTCCAACAACCGGGCGGTGGGGATCAAGAATGTCACGATGAATGAGCCATTCTTTCAGGGCCATTATCCCGGTGCGCCGGTAATGCCCGGCGTATTAATCGTGGAAGCCATGTCCCAGCTTGCCGGCCTACTGCTGGCCCGGCAACTGGAACACAGCGGTAAATTGCCAATGCTGCTGTCCATGGATAAAGTTAAGTGGCGCCGTCCGGTGGTGCCCGGAGACCAGTTGATTCTGGAAGCGGAGACTTTGCGCGTGAAGGCCCGTACCGGTCATGTGAAATGCCGGGCGATGGTAGGCGATCAACTGGCTGCGGAAGCGGAGATAAAATTTATGCTCGTTGATGAGTCGCCGGCGTAGTGCCAGGAAGTCAGTAGGTAGCTGGAAGTTAGAAGATGGAAATTGGAAAGCGCCGCTCGGTTTAAGCTATTGGGCGTATAGCTGGAGCCAGTCGTTGCAGTGAGATGGCCCGGACGAATGTTTTTTTGATTGCTTGAGTTGGAAGCTATGCCGCAGATACATCCCATGGCCGTGGTTGAAACCGGAGCGCAGTTGGCCGCCGACGTGACCGTTGGGCCATTTGCCTATATCGGCCCAAACGTGGTTCTCGGTTCCGGCTGCATGGTGCATCATCATGCTTCCATTCAGGGGCACACCGTAGCCGGTAAAAACAATCATTTTTTTCCCGGCAGCGTCATCGGTGGACCGCCGCAGGATTTGAAATACCGCGGCAGCGATTGCCAGGTGACCATCGGCAATGACAACCGCTTCCGGGAACTCGTTACGGTCAACATGGGCACCGAAGATGGCGGCGGTATTACCCAGATTGGCAATGGCAACCTGCTGATGGCTAATGTGCATATCGCCCATGACTGCTTCGTCCGTAATCGTTGTATTTTCGCCAACAATGTCATGCTGGCCGGGCATATTGAAGTGGAAGATGGAGCCGTACTTTCCGGAGCCGTCGCGGTGACGCACTTTGTCAGTATCGGTCAATACTCTTTCATTGGTGGCGTGGCGGTGGTGGTGCATGATGTTCCGCCATTTCTTACGGTGGATGGCCGGCCCGCTTCCATACGCGGCCTGAACCGCGTGGGACTGCGGCGCCGCGGCTATGATGAAAAGCAGATCGAACCGATCAAAGATGCGTACCGCCTGCTGTATCGCAAGGAGGTGGCCTTTTCCGTCGGGGCCGAGGAACTGGAAAAACTTTATCCTGGAAATTCGGATATTAACACGATGCTCACATTCATCCGTCGTTCGCGTGAAGGAAAATACGGACGCTACCGTGAATCCCTCCGCGGTAAAACGCCGTGGTTGGAAGGGCAGTAGGCCTGTATGACGACGTGAAAGTTCGCCCGATATTCTGCGTCAGATGTGGAAATGGGGTAACATATTCAAGATGTATTGGGTAATGAGGATGGGCGGCACAAACATGCGGCCTTGGCGTTCAAAATGACTGACTTGCAACATCCAACTTTGCCTCCGGTTCATATCATTAAAAAGGCGATTGAAATCTATTTACCACTGGCCTATCCCTCCGGGCAGATTCCGGAGGTGGTGAAATCGCGAATGGCTCCCATTATGGCTGCGGCAGATACCGTCGCCATTGAGCCGGCGTGGTTCGAGGTGGGAGATAAAGATGGGCGGACCATTTATCGGCTGCGGTTGGGCCAGGTCGGCTATCCGCACATGAAATTAAGCATTGAGGAATCACCCGACGGGACAGGATATTTACTTTTAGCCGATGCCCATGATCAACATCTCATGGTATCGGCACATTCGCCGGATGCAAAATATTTGGCGGAATTACAGAAGAATAATGCCACGCTGGTAGAAAAAATACACCTGGCCTGGACCCAAGCGGGGTTGCCGACGTTTCGGAATTATTTCCGTGCGGCGATGGAACGGCGCATTCGAGAAAAATAACTTTTGCGGCGGGGACAGCCCCATGCCGATGGTCTATTTGCCAATGCAAAACCCGCCAAAAATTCGTCCCAGTACATCATCGCTGCTGATCGCACCGGAAATAGCGCCAAGGGCATCCAGAGCGGCGCGTAAATCGGCGGCGAGAAGTTCCGGAAATTGCGGGGCGGATGCCAAAGTGTTTCCAGCACGTTGCAGCGCCGCACCGGCCTGTTGAATTAACTGTTGATGACGTGCGTTGAGCGTAAGGCAATCATCTCCGAGTGGAGCCTGGCGATGGGCATAATCAAAAATAGCGGTACGCAATGCCGCGAGGTTATCACCGGTTTTCGCGGAAACATTAAGCCAGGGCAGATTGTGGGAGGCCGTAGCGCGCATGCCTCCGGGAAGGTCCGCTTTATTTCGCACTATGATTTTCCATGCGTTAACGCTCTGAACAGGCACGAGCAGTTGCGCTAAGCTCTCCGGAGTATCCTCCTGATCAATGGTCAGCAGAATAACATCGGCCCGCAAGAGCAACTGTTGACGGGCCTCATTCATCAGCCCCGCCAAGCCGGTGCGATGGTCTTCCACTCCGGCGGCATCCATTAACCGCACTACGCGAGAGTTGTCGCATAATTCCACCGCCAAAGCATCGCGGGTGGTACCGGCGGTACTGGAAACAATTGCCCGGTCCTGCCCGGAAAGTGAATTAAGCAATGAGCTTTTCCCAACATTGGCGCGGCCCAGGAATACAACGATCGGTTGCGCGGAGAGAGCTTCCCAACTTACCGCCCGCATTTGCAGCGCACGAATTGCCGATATGACAGTATCCAGCCGTTCACGCAGTTCCGCCACAGTAATGAAACTCACGTCCGGCTCATCGCTGAAGTCGATGCCCGCCTCCACCAGCGCGAGGAGGTCCGCCAGGTGATCCGCATGTTGTTGAACCAATTGGTGTAATCGTCCGTGCCGCAGGCTAGCGGCCGCCCGCAGTTGATGGCGGCCGCGTGCGGAAATGGTCGCGGCGATTCCCTCCACTTCCGTGAGATTAAATTTGCCATGTAGAAAAGCCCGTGCGGAAAATTCGCCGGCTTCCGCCCGGCGTGCGCCATTTGCCAGCAGTTTTTCCAGCGTCATGGAGAGTAGCGCGGGGGCTCCGGGAACATGCAACTCCGCCATATCCTGCCCGGTAAAACTGCGCGGAGCCCGGAACAGAATCAATCCGGCCGGCAGTGGCGGATCAGTGAGCCAGGCATTCATCCATCGGTAGGCGTGCGTTATAATTAATGGCTTCAAGATGCGCAGCGCGCCAGCCCAACTCTGCGGCCCGGACAGGCGAATAATACCGCGCTGTGCCGGCCCCGCCGGAGAACTGATTGCCACAATGGTGTCATCCCTAAGCACCATGAGATTGTAATAGCATTGGCCATTGGCGTCGCCTGGCCTGGAAACGCAGCGCAGAGGTGCGCACGGAGAATTAAAACGGTCGGCGGGATTGTGGACAAATTCGGTAAATAACCGATGATGGAAGTGGTATAAATGGATGGGGCCGGTACAGCCCCTTGAAAAGGATCGTCAAACCGTATGAAGACAGTCGTTCACGTCACCCATGAGGTGGTCCAGAAAATTGGCGGCATCGGCGCCGTTCTCCATGGATTACTGACCTCCAAGTATTATTCCGAACATGTTGAACGCAACATTCTCGTCGGGCCGCTTTTTAATATTGATGGCCCGGCGGAATTGCGGCTGGGGCAGGATGGCACCGTGCTATACAGTTCCATGGATGGTATTGTCCAGCACCCGCTGGCATCGGCGCTCGCCGAGGTGGAGCGTAAATATCATGTCGATCTGATTTATGGCCGCAAGGCGTTTCATGATCCCTTCACGGGCATCACGGCGCATCCGGAAGTGCTGCTGATCAATGTGAACCACTTTGAACCGACCCGCATCGGATTGTTCAAATTCCGACTCTTTGAGCGCTTTGGCATCGAATCCAATCGCTATGATCACATCTGGGATTACGAACAGTACCTGCGAATCGCCGAACCGGCCATTGACGCCTTATTGGCGATTGGGTGCGGCAATCCGCAACATCCCGCGGCGCTGCTCTCTCATGAATATATGGGGATGCCAACCGCCTTGGCGGCGCGGCTTAATGCGCCAGCGCACTTCCGCACCATTTTTTACGCCCATGAAGTGGCGCCCATGCGGCGAATTGTCGAATCGCATCCGGGACAGGACATCACATTTTACAATGCTCTGCGCCTGGCCGCCCGCGAAGATTTAACCGTCGATGATGTTTTCGGATCACAGAGTTTTTTTTACAAGTATCCCCTGGTCGCAGCCGCTAAACATTGCGACAATATTTTTGCCGTCGGTGATTATGTTGTGGATGAACTGCGTTTTTTGGATACCGCATTTAAGCAAAAACATATTGATCTGGCGTATAACGGGGTGCCGGCGTTTGAGTTGTCGCTGGAAGAAAAAATGGCCGCGCGAAATCGCTTGCAGCATTACTGCGAGACACTATTAGGACACCGCCCTGATTTTGTGCTTACGCATGTCACGCGTCTGGTGGTATCCAAAGGCTTGTGGCGGGATATCCGGGTTATGGAACATCTGGAAAAGTTGCTCCACCATGAAAATCAGTCTGCGGTGCTGCTCGTATTGTCAACGGAAACTTCCGGCCGGCGCGGCGATGATGTGCGAAACATGGAGTCCGCCTACCATTGGCCCACCGCACACCGCGAAGGTTATCCTGACCTCACCGGCGGCGAAGCGGCGTATTACGCGAGCGTCCAGGAATTCAACGCACGCAGCCGCAATGCCAAAATTGTTTACATTAATCAGTTTGGTTTTGACCGCCGCACTTGCGGTGACCGTATGCCGGCGGAAATGGAATTCATGGATATTCGCCACGGCTCGGATCTGGAATTTGGGCAGTCCATTTATGAACCATTCGGAATCGCACAAATTGAGCCAATAGCCTTTGGTGGAATCTGCGTGTTTACCGCACTATGCGGCTGCGCGGGGTTTGTGCGCCATGCCGTCGGATCGGGCGGCACTGAAAATGCCATTGAAGTGGATTACACAAAATCCCCGGCAGTACATGTGAATTCAATACAAGATTGCCTGCTTGTTGATCGTGCCAACCGTGAATACATTGAAAGTACCGTGGCCCAAACGGTGGCGGCGGAAATCAACCGCCGACTTCCCCGCACCGAATCGCAATTTAGCCGTTTGCTGCAACAGGGATACCAACTCGCTGCACGCATGAGTTGGGAAGTCGTAGCCCGTGATTATGTGCTGCCTGGTGTTGCCAAGGCGTTGGCCACACCACTGGCGCCGGTAAAACATACCTCATCAGTTTGATAATGCGGTTTTCCGCCAGGAGTCTGTCTGGGTAATGGCCGGGCTATGACGGCGTGATTTTTTCTCCCCCTATCAGAAAGCAGCGACGCTGGCGTACGGTACGAAGATGCTACGCCGAGGAGCCGGAATCTGAAAAAAAACAAAACGCAGCGCCACAAAATACTTCGGTCTTCTGTCTTGTGCCCCACACCGCCCCGCGGCCATAAACCTGAAATACTCCGGCGGCTTAGTGGCTCACCCGCGCTCGCGGCGCGGCTATCACCTGTAACCCCAGTCGCCTCGGCCGCGCCTACGAGACATCGCAGCCCCATCGCCATCCCGGCCATTACCAGGACCGACTCTTGGTTGCCATCATTATTCCAGAAGATAAATTGCCACACAGCCCGGTGCTTCCGTGATTGCTACGCTTTGCAGCG
The DNA here is from genome assembly GCA_049977145.1 of Phycisphaerae bacterium. Classification (GTDB taxonomy): domain Bacteria; phylum Planctomycetota; class Phycisphaerae; order WQYP01; family WQYP01; genus JAMDCX01. The sequence goes on along the minus strand of JBMFGW010000016.1, from coordinate 17,759 downwards.
TCGCCGGCACCGGAATTTCCGGCGCCAATAGCTCCGCGATCCGCTGGGCCACACGCTCCGCGCTGGGATTTACCGCCCGGTCAAATGGTGCAATGTCATTAAGATTTCGGTTGTTCCACTGCGCACAGATTATTTTAAGGCTCCGCTCCAGGGCATGAAAATCCATCACCGTTTCCAGCGGATCGAGTCGCGGTGATACGACACGGACCGTGACGCGCCAGATGTGATCGTGCAGAGGCTCCAGTCGCATCTCGGCCAAGCGTAACTGATGGTAAGCGAAAAATTCCGCGTGGACCTCAATAGCAAACACTGGTGTTTACCTCCGCCTTAAATTTTTAACGTGATAATTCCGCTCCGCGCTGCACCGCCGCGGCTAACGCGCGGGCGATAATGGTCGCAAACTGCTGACTTGCCATACTGTTAATCGCCGCTTCGGTGAAGCCACCGGGACTGGTGACTTTGCGACGCAATTCCGCTAAGGAATCCGGCGATTGTTCCAGCAGCCGCCCCGCGCCGATCATGGTCTGCTTCGCCAGCAGTTCCGCAGCCGCCGGAGACAGCCCCATACCTACCCCCGCGGCGGCCATTGCCTCCGCCAGATAAAATACATAGGCTGGACCGGATCCGGACAGACTGGTCACCGCATCCATTAATGATTCGGGAACTTCCGTTACGACTCCGCAGGCGCCAAAAATACTCATGGCAAAACGCATATCCGCATCCGTGGCCGCATGGCCCCGGCAAATACCGCTGGCGCCGACCGCCACCAGCACAGGCGTATTGGGCATGACGCGCACCACGCGCACGGTCGCACCAAGCTGCTGTTCAATAAATCCGGTGGAGACTGCGGCGACGATGGAAATAATGACGGTGGAGTTGTCCAGTGCCGGCTTGATTTGTTGCAGAGCTTCCTCAATTTTCTGTGGTTTGACAGCTAGTAGGATGGATTCCGATTTTGCCGCTACTTCCGCAGAGTCGATGGCAGCGGCAAGGCCCAGTTGCCGGGTCAGCAATTCCCGGCGATCCGATGCTGGATCCGCTACGAATATTTCGGCGGGCTTAAAAATTCCGGCGCGCATGCAGCCTCTGGCAATAGCTTCCGCCATATTGCCACCGCCGATAAAACCAAGTTTATAATTTTTCACAGGCATAAAGCCACCTCATTTACGACACTCATCATAAGGGAAAATATCCCATGTCGTATAGCGGACAAAGTAACCGCACACGGCGGCATAGCGGTTGCGGCGGCGGGTGTTATCAGGCACCAACACAATAATGCGGCACCGCGTGATATCCGTGACGATGGATATGATCGTAGTCGAGCTGGCGGCGCCGGGGTATCACCACAGTGCGCAACGCTGTATTTATTGCGACGCCATGAACGATCACGTCGGCGGCTTCAACCGCACCAGCGCCGCAGCTCCATGAAATTTCGCTTTAGCGCCGAGATAATGATGTATCCGCAAAACTTCATTCCATTTGGCCATGCGCTCGCTGCGGGCGAAGGCCCCCACCTTCAGCAGCGGCGCATGGGTGGCTACCGCAAGATGGGCGATAAACGCATCTTCCGTTTCCCCGGAGCGTGCGGAGATAACCGGCAACCAGCCAGCCGCACGCGTGAGTTTAATAGCATCCATCGTTTCGCTGACGGTGCCGATCTGATTCAGCTTGATCAGCACCGCATTAGCCAGATTTTCCTGAATACCCTGTTTTATCCGCGCCACATTGGTAACAAATAAATCGTCGCCAATGAGCGTCACCTTATCCCCCAGCTCGCGTTGCATGATCCGCCAGCCCGCACGATCAGTATCCGCGGCTGGATCCTCCAGCGCCACAATCGCATAACGGTGACACCAATCCGCCATGAGACCGCAAAACGCCGGGGTATCGAACGAACGGCCCTCGCAGCGAAACTGATAAACACGTCGGTCGGGATCATAGAAGTCGCTGGCGGCAATATCCACGGACAGCGCCGCTTCCACACCGGGTGTGTAGCCGGCGCGCTCCATCCCGGCGATGCAAAGCTCCAAGGCCTCCTGATTGGTAGTGAACCGGGGCCAGAAACCGCCCTCATCCGCAATTCCGCATCGCAGCCCACGCTGCGCCAGTAAATCGCCGGTGGCATGATAAACGTTGTGCGTTATTTCAAGCGTTTCCTCATAACTGCGGGCCCCGACTGCCACGACCATGACGTCCTGAATGTCGATGACCCGGTTGGCATGCGCTCCGCCACCGATAATTTGAATTTCGGGCAGCGGCAGTGTCATGACGCCGCCATCACTTAAATAGGTGCAAATCGGTATATGTTTACAATGGGCCGCCGCATCAACTGCAGCTAGAGACACGCCCAACAAGGCATTGGCACCCAACCGGGACTTATTGGAGGTTCCGTCCAGAGCCGCCAATAGTTCGTCAAGTTCACGCTGCGCAAACACATCGCGTCCACGTAATGCGGCAGCGATTTCACCTTGCACATGCGCGATCGCCTTACCCACGGCCCTGCCCCGGAATTTGGCCGGATCGCCGTCACGCAGTTCCAACGCCTCAAACCGACCCGTCGAGGCACCCGAAGGCACCAAACCGCGCCCCTGAACGCCGTTTTCGAGCGTTACCACAGCCTCCAGGGTGGGGCTGCCGCGGGAGTCAAACATCTGGTAGGCTGTAATTGCGGTTATGTTCATGGTCAATATCCTCTATAAAGGCAGCGAATGCGGCACATAATTGTTCCGTGTTCGACCATGGGGAAACAATGGAATTCAGCGCAAAACGCCGGGCTATATCCTGGTCGATGCCATGGGTCAGGTATTCTACCGGGGATTTACCATCCACGCGTGCCAGCATCAGCATAGGCAATAAACGTGGAACCGCAGACGCGACAACATTGAATTTTTCCCTACCGAGATTGTCCGCGTAGGCCTGCCACGCCACCAATGCCAAATGCACAAAGTCAGCAGCCTGCCGCTTCCGACGGATGGCTTTGAGCAGCAGATGATTCAAGAGAAAGGAAATATCAAACGACGGATCGCCGAACCAGGCAACTTCCCAGTCCAATATCACCAGTTGGGAATCGCGGAACAACATGTTCTTGGGGCTGTAATCGCCATGCACAAGACATTTTTGGGGGCAGTGGCGCAAATGATCGATCTGGGCACTGACGGTGCCGACGATGGACGGATGTTTGCTGGCCAACGCTTCGAGATACGGAGAAACGCGAAGTTGCCGGAAATCCTTCCATTTTCCCAGCGTAGGGGCCAACTCCGCCATTCCCCACGTGCGCTGATGCAGAGTGCCCAGCGCACCACCGGCAGTCCGGGCGTGAAGGTCAAGACATTGGCCGTTCAAGAGCAGTTGCTTCCAGTTGGCAAATCGCGTATCGAGATACTCCATGACCAAATAGCCTTTATCGGCTGGCGCGGCCAAGAGTTTGGGAGCCAGGTTTGGAAGTAATCGCTCCATCACACGCAGCGCCGCGATCTCCACATGATTGCGGGAAATATCTGCGGTCCATTCTTCTCTGACGCGTAATTTAGCCAAGGCGCGTTTGGCCACCAGATACCGCCCCCCATCGTCAACCAGGTAAATATCACTTGATACCCCGCCGGCCAAGGGCATCAGGCGGGCGTTCGGATTGTGGATAATTCCATCCCGGAAAAGCTGTTTCCGAAATTCTTCTCTGGTACCGGAGCCATCATCCTGCATGTTATTTCGCCGTTTTGCTTGGTGTGCCATCGACAATCTGTTTTATGGCAAGCGGTCTGCCCCCATCCACGCCGCAGCTGCACACGGTTATGAAAAATGTTCCAATTTGGCGATCATATTGCGCCGCGGATCATTCGGCGCCAGCTGCGAGCGTAAGAGCTGTATAACGGCAGCGGCGGTCGGCAATGCATCCCACCCGCCGCCAGGACCCGCCGCCTTCAGTGCCGCACAGGCGCTGGCAAAGGTTACCGCTTCCATAATGGTAAATTGTCGGGCAATGGCCAAAGCGTACGCGCCATGAAATGTATCGCCGCAACCATTGGTATTGACGGCCTGCACCGCAAACGCCGGCAAATGCATTGGGGGGCGGTTGGGCGAATCCGTCCACCAGCAACCCGCCGCACCGGCGGTCACAACCGTAGCGGACCGTGGTATACGGGCCAGAGCGGTGCAAGCAGTTTGCAGATCATCCACGCCGGCAGACCATCGGGCAAACTCTTCCGGCACCACCAGATGATCCACTTGCTCCAAAAGCGGTCCGGACTCAGGGGATTGCCCCTCAATGTCAAGGACCACCGGCAATCGGGCCCGCCGCGCTTTATGTATTAGCTCCAGGGGACCCGGGGGATTGAGAAAATCGACCAGAAGCACACGAGTGGATGCCAACAGGGAGTCCGGAACATCAGCGGCATGAACCGGCTTAAATCGGCTCAGGTCATAAAAAATAGTGCGTTCACCATTGTTACGATCAATGATAATGCGACTATGATACGGTTGACCACTGGGATCGGATATGATGTGTGACACATCCACACCGCGCTGCACCAGGATAGTGCGAATAAAGTTGGAAAGCTCATCGTCACCCAATCGCGCTATATACGCGCTATGCCCGCCAAGCACCGCCGCCGCTGCGATGGCCGTACAGGCCAAGCCCCCCCCATGCCGAGCGGATGCCAAAACCGGAACCTTGGTTCCCGAAGGGGGATAGGTTGCTACGGTCAGGATATCGTCTACGGCGGCAATGCCGACGCTTAGCACATCATATACTGATTGGGTTGCAACCATATTTATTCCCACAGATTATTTCCACATTTTATTTAGAAACACCACCCGCGGCATAGTGCGTAATCCCCTGAGTCTCCCGCAGGTCATGTGCCAGACAGCGGTTCGGTTTAATGCCCGCCGCGCTTAATTTTCCATGATACGCCCGCACCGCTTCTTCCGGAGTTACTTCATCATCCGCGATATGCCGCAGCATGGTAATAAACTCCAGTTGATCTTCAGCCTGATTGATTTTACGACCAAACAACGCGGCGCGGGCCCCATATTTTTTAGCATCGTACAGCAGCTTGAAAGCATCGTAGGTAGTGCCGGAGCTGCCGCCCAAAATTCCGACAATAATGGATTCGTCATAACGGCAAAGCTCTTCCATATACCGCGCGCCGTGATAGGCAATTTTGAGGAATATTGGCCGTGACGCCCGCGGGACACCGGCCAACATACGACAGATGTGATCATTGATAAACCCCCCCACCTGATCGGGTGGAATGCGATGCGTTTGCGCGGGAACATTGGGATCAAATACTTCCAGAAAGTGGCGAAATCCCTTGCTCTCCGCTTCCATGCGAAAATCCCGATACGCTTCCAAAGTGCGTCGATCCGGATCCGAGAGATTATTAAAAGTAACGGAGTATAAACCCAAATTAGCGCCCAAGGCACGATCCGTTGGGGAGCAGGGTGATTTTCCCGCCTGAATGTGATCAATAGGCGCGGACGCGAAGGGTTGTGAAGGACTGCTGCCGTACGCACTTCCCCGGCACACGTGTATATCCGTCGTATCGTTGGCGCGCACGGCGGGCGTGACGGCGGAATTATCAAACAAACGCTCGCGGATGGTAAGCTGATCGCTGGTGGAACAACTCATGAGCATGATATCCACAAGTCCCTGCTTGACCACCTGCCGGATGGTTTCACGATATTGATCCAGCGTACGATAAGGAAATCCACTTTTGCCGGCGCCCGGGTTAGGACCTGGCGCGGCTATTCCCAATGCCATATCCGCATCTTTGGCGTCGGCAATGATAAAATCTTTTCCAAAGCGTTTGACGGTCAATTCAGATAACTTCTGATCCAGTGTCTTTAGCATTTAATGCTTCCTTCTTATTGCGCCGCATGATGATAATCGCTGCACAGCAGGTGCAGGGGAGGCGCATCGTCAACAATATTGGTAAAACGCGGCAAAGGTTCATAAAATCGATTATCTTTCATATCATCATTCACGCTGGAGACCTCGCCGACCATGGCATCGCCGCCGGCCGCGTAAAAGGAATGGTAAAGTCCAGGAACCAGCGTAATACTTTCACCCGGTTTTAGAACAATCTTCCCGCCGGCGGGGACAAAACGCTCCAGTCCATCGCAGCGCACATGAACTTCCGTGGTGGCAAACTTGCCCTGCTGATCCGAATTATAAAGCTCAATGACCAGATCGCCGCCGCCCCGGTTAATAATGTCCTCCGTTTTTTGAAAGTGAAAGTGAAAAGGGGTCCGCTGCGCGGCGCGAACCATCATTATTTTTTCCGCGAATATCTTCGCCGGGTCAGCGACCAACCCATTACGGATAGTGAATAGCAGCAGACCGCAATTGCCAAAGTCCCCGGAACCGAAATCGGTTACATCCCAACCCAATCCGCGCGTACGCATGTAGTCCGTCGCCGCGCCAAGTTTAGTCCATTGCGCCGGCGGCCAAAACGCGAACGGTGGCAGGTAAAAATGTTGCGCGCGAAAAAACTCCACCGCCTGCCGCAGATAATTATTGATCTCGGATCGTTTCATTCCTGACTCCATTTTTATTCCTGCCGCATCTTATTTTCGTGCCGATGATGCCAATAGGCTTCAATCTGCTCGAGTGTTTTGCCTTTCGTTTCCGGCAATACCAGTACCACGAATAGAAAACTTATAAACGAACATCCGGAATAAATAAAGTATGTTACCGTTAAGCCGGCATGCGCTTTAAGCCAGGGAAACGTCAGCGCCACAATAAAAATTGCGGCCCACAAAGTCAATACCCCCACCGCCGCCGCGCGCCCGCGAATTCGGGCTGGAAATATCTCGGAGATAATGATCCACGGCATAGGCCCCATGGCCATGGCAAACGCTGCAATAAAAACCAGTACGCTGACGATCAGGATCACCACCTGCGTATGGGTAAAGTCCGGCAGTAGCGCAATCGACGCGTGCATTTTGGCCGCCAGCGCGACGAACTGGGTATGACTTCTCGCGCCTTGAAATTGCAGCAGACCGTTGGATTCCTTAAATCCCGGTTGTCTTCCGGCAATGGCAAAGATCAAACCAACGGAAGCTAGCGCGACCACCTGAATGGCCGTGCCTATGGCCAGCAACAGTTTACGTCCGGCCTTATCCACATAGGCAATGGCGATGAAGGTAAACAGTAAATTGACGGTGCCCACCAGGGCTGTGGAGCTGAAAGCGTTGGTGGTTTTCATGCCCGCTGCGCCAAAGACACTCGGGGCATAGTAAATAATCGAATTGATTCCACTAAACTGTGAAAATACCGCCAAAAATAACGCCACGATCAGCGGCAGCCGGTAGCGCGGAGCGAACAATTCGGAAAGGTGGCCTTCTTCTTGAGCCGCCACCGCCTTGACCGCCTCAATTTCCCGTTGCGCTTTGGCGGATCCGAAGAAACGCTCTAAAATATTTTTGGCCTCCGGTTCGCGGTTGTTAACGATCAACCAACGCGGACTTTCTTTGATGCCCGCCAGCAGGATTAAAAATAAAACCGCCGGCAACGTTTCCGAACCCAGCATCCAGCGCCACCCGAACTGCTCGTTCCAGTTCATCAAGCCGCTGTGCGCGGCACCGTGAATGCCGGCACCAAAATTAACGATCCCATAGTTAACCCAATACACCAGAAAAATGCCGACCACAATGCCAAGTTGAAATAAGGCCGCAAGTCGGCCACGGTGCTGTTCCGGCGCTATTTCAGAAATATATACCGGCGCGATCATGGACGAGGACCCCAGGGCCAGACCACCGATAAGGCGTGCCAGCACCAATTCCCACATGTACTGCGGTATCGCGGAAAGTATCCCTGACAATGCGAATAGAATGGCGCAGAGAATCAATATCTTCTTGCGGCCAAAGCGATCCGCCATGAAACCGCCGGCGGCGGCACCGGCAATGCACCCCAGATCCAGACAGGCAATTGCAAACCCTTTGCCAAAGGCGCTTAGGTGAAAATAGGTTTTTAGATAACCTTGCACCCCGGCTTGTACGCCCGTGTCATAACCGAACAGAAAACCCGCCAATGATGCGGTTAATGCGGCAAAGATAATCGGCCCGAGGCCGGGAATAACTTCGCCGCTGGATGAGGTACCGGAATTCTTAACGCCGATAGACATAAAGCCATTCTCCTTAATTCTCAAACGGCGCCTGAATCATAATGCTATAGCCAGCCCGGTCAAGGCGAGAAGCCAGGCACACAAATATCAATGGGAGAAGCAATAACCTCCACCAACGCGGTTCGCCATCTGGCCATCGTGATCGGATGCAGCACCTCCACGCGTGTTTACCAGTGGTCTGGTCCGGTAGACAGCGAAGGCGGTTCATCGCCGCGTGCCGCAGCCCAGTTTTTGTTCGGCGTAGTCCCAGCGGTTACATTCCAAGTGCCGCCCTGAAATACCATGCGCTCCGGCAGCCACGGTTTATTAAGTGGTTTTCCGTCCAACGTTGCGGATTGGATGTACATATTTTTACCGCCGGCGTTAGCTGTGGTAATGATGAAGGTTTTGCCGGAATGAGGTGCGTGCAAGTGGATGGTGATTTTGGCGAAGCGCGGTGTGGTGATTTCAAAATCCGGTACGCCGGGATCCACTTGATACAGCCCGATCTGCGTTAACACATACCAAGCCGACATTTCACCGCAATCATCATTGCCGGCGCTTCGGGTCTTGCTCCAGGCCAGACCAAATGGCGAATCCGTGAATGAAGTATCCGCATTCTCAGCTATCCAGTATTGACTACGCCACGGTTGGCGGCAATAGTCAAAAAGATATGGTGCCTCCAAGTCCGGCTCATTGGTGGGGTCATATTGACCAGCAACGAAAAAATGCTCCAGCCGCGCCGCAAAAGGCTTATCACCACCCATCAGCGCGATCAAACCATGCACATCCTCCGGGACCAGCCAATTGTATTCCCAAGCCGATCCTTCACAGTAAAACTGCCAGTTCCATTGGTCGCGGGCTTTTTTGTTCAAGGGCATCCACGCGCCCAAGGCATTTCGCCCCTGCATGAACATGGTGGCGGGATTATACATGGAAGTATATTGCAGCGCATCGCCAAACAGGATGCTAGCCATCTGGGGTTTATGTAAATCCAACGCCAGGTGCCCCAGCGACGCATACGCAATATCGGTCTCCTCTGCGGAAGCCACATTGGTGTTTATCGGCAAAATACTGCCATACTTCTGCCCGTTGAGACTCTCATAAGGCTGCGTCGAACTCAAATCCGCGTGGCCTTTGAGGTAATCTGGAAAACATTGCTTGGCCATCGCTTGATAGGCGGCATGGATATTAAAGTGGTGCAGCCCCGCCTGCCAAATTTCAGTCAGGCAGTTGGTTAAAGGGAAACCGTTCATGACACCGGTGGGCCGGTTGGCGAAAGGCCAGCGGTCGATAAATCCAAGTTGTTTGGACATCTCCACCACCGATTGCGCCATGTCCTGCACACGTTGCGGTTCAATGATCGTCAACAGCGGCATTTCACTGCGGTAGATGTCCCAACCGGACCAATTCGCGTAAATATGGCGGTGGCCCGCCGGTACATGGTGAATTTTATTATCATAACCGATATACCGCCCATCCACATCATCAAACACATTCGGCAACAGCAAGGCATGATAAAGCGCGGTGTAGAAAATTTTCCGGCGATTTAAGGTGCCGCCATGTACGGTAATGACCGCGAGGGCCTTGTTCCAGCGGGCATGGGCCTGCATACGAATGGCGCTGCATTTAAAATTCGGCATTTCCGCCGCCAAATTTTTCTCCGCTCCGTCCACACTTACAAACGATATGCCAATGCGAACCTTGACCACCCTGCTATGGCTGGATTTGGGATAACTTACAAAAGCTCCGATCGGTGGGCCGGGAAGGCGCAGCTTGGTACCCTTGGCTTGGGTCGAGGTAATGGCCGCTCCCACATTCCGGGCCTGCACCTCCTTTTGACCACCCGGGGTAATGGTATTTCCCTGCCACACGCCACTGGTCTTGAATGGCTGACTGAACTTCATAACAAAATAAACCGTGAAAGGTTCATTAGTTTGACAAAACGTCAAACTGGTAACCGATCCGGTAATGGTATGGTCGTTGACAATATGAATGTTGGAACCAACTGTCGTGGTTAAGGTGTGACTGATGGGAACTAAAATATTGGCCTGCTTACCAGCCGGAAATGTAAATTTTGCCATGCCGCAATGCGTGGTTGCGGTCAATTGGGCGTTGATACCCCAAGTTTTCATAAACACCCGATAATAACCGGGCGAGGCCGCCTCCCGCTTGTGGCTGAAATCAAAGCCATACTGCTTGGGCTGCACCTGTAACGGGCCGGTAGTGGCGGTGAAAAACACATCACCATAGCTCGGACATCCCACGCCGCTGAGGTGCGTCATGCTGAAACCGCTGATGTGATGTTGCTGGTAGATGTAGTAGCTATTGACGTGCATATCCGGGCTTAGTTCCACCATGCCGAACGGCGTGCTGGCTCCCGGCTCAATATCACCGCCCTGGGCGGTACCCACAAACGGATTGACCAATGCGGCTAAATCCGCGCCGCGGGCTATGCCGCCAGCGAGTAAAGCCAGCGGGGAAAGGATGATCACCGCCATGATAGTCAAAGCTTCAAAAGAAAACTTACGGGATAACATACATGCCATACAACACTCCTATTTTTCATAATACAACGGGCAACGAACAACAGTCAACGACGATTTTTTTACTACAACGGGACGAAGGCACAAAGGGCGGGAGAAGGCGTTTGGCGTTTAGTATTTGGCATTCAGCGTTTGGCCTGCTTTTTGTGTTCAGCGGGGCAACTTGCCCAAGATGCTCAAGTTCGGGGGGCAAGGTGCTCAAGTTGAGCAAGTTGATGGGAGCGTTGATTTTAGCGGGTTTGGTTCAAGGTGCTCAAGATGCTCAAGATGTTTGTGGCCCCCCCCAGGGGGGCCAGCATTTAGCATTGAGGAGTTAGGAGTTAGAAGACTTTTTGGGCGCGGAATGGGCGCGGGCGTCGAAGTTCTTCCGGGTGCATAGCGATCCTCATGGCTGAGGCGGAACCATTGATGCAGGCATATTATTAACTTTTCAAATCCCGGCGAACCGGGATGCGGCAGCGGAACAAACATTAGAGGTTCTGATGTCGTGGAATGCTATAGGGGGCGGGGCTGGCGATAAATGAAAAAAATTGATGAGAAGTTAGTTAGAATGGCGGATGAGCCATCCCGGCGCTGGCGCCGCGCTCAATGAACAATGAGTAATGAGACGGCCGCCTGCGTCGCCCTTAATGAGGCGCGGTGCTGGGCACCACTTAAAAGCTGGAGTGGCGAGTCCGAATACCACTTGATGTTGTATATACAAATGTGTAGCATACTGTGATGGACAACACGGTCGCGGGATTCGACTGGGATGCGGGGAACCGGGCCAAGTGTCAGAAGCACGGGGTTTCGATCACCGAGATCGAGGCGATATTTGACCACGAGCCTCACGTTGCGCCGGATCCCGATCATTCGGATGTGGAGGACCGATTGATTGCGATTGGCAGGAATTCAAGGGGGCGGCCAATGTTTGTGGCCTTTACCATCCGGCAGCGTGGTACGCTGCGGCTGATCCGCCCGGTGAGTGCCCGGTACATGCACCAAAAGGAGATAAAGCATTATGAAGCGTAAAGTTCCACGATTAAAGACGGATGCGGCGGCCGGCGCGTTTCTTGCCGAGGATCTCTCGGATTTGGATTTCACACAATTCAAGCCGGTGCGGTTTGAAATCCAGAGGAAAAATTCACAGATTAATATGCGTGTACCCAAAGCGCTGTTGGATGCCGTAAAGCGGCGGTCCGCGGCGCGCGGCATTCCCTATACGCGTTTTATCCGGGACGTTTTGGAGACGGCGATGGCCAGGCGTGGAAAACCAGACGCGTAACTTTCCTTGGCGTTCGCCCGTCATGATCATGCGGTGCCGTTGGTGACGTTTAGAACACCACCAAGGCCCCAACAGTGTCGAATTACCGCGGGTGATTCCCGGTCGGCATCTGGCAGAAACCCTGGGCCGGCAGATCCAGCGCGGCATTAAATTTAGCGGACATATTTTGAAATGCGATCAGCCCGGTGAGTTCGACGATGGCATCATCCTTCCATTGCTTTTTGAGTTGTCCGCGCAGATCATCATCCACTGTGTTTAACGTCATGGCTTCGGCGTAGGCCAGCGCAAGGCGTTCCTCTTGAGAAAAAAAATCCGGGGCCGTGGCAGAGCGCCATTCCGCGATAGCCGCCGCCTTTTCCATGGAGACACCGCGTTTCATGAGCGTGGCGGAATTAATATCGACACAAAAAGCGCAATGGTTGATCTGAGAAACGCGCACCGTTACCAGCGACCGGAGCGCCGGCGATATCGGTGAGGAACGCCGATCCATGGCACCATACAACAGAGCCAGTGTCGCAAATACCGTCGGAGACCGTCCCCATAGCAATCCCGGCTCCAGAACGCGACCATACTTCCGTTTTTGTTTCCAGAAGAACAGACGGATGAACCAGGGATAATTGTTAGGTGGTTTTGCTTGAACAGTCTGCATGTAGTTCTCCAGGGGGCTTGGTTACCAATCACGCGGCACATTAATCACGAGGCATCAATCTGTTTGCGTATCATTCGGTCGTCAGTCACCAGGCTGCCGCCGCAGGATGATCCTGCACCCGCAGTGCATCCAAAGCAGTGTGTACCGGTGACAATGCGGCGGGCCAGAAAAGCAGCGGGATTAAAGTCCAGGATGTGTCCGGCCTTCGCGGGCAGTTTCAGTGCATAGTTAAAATCGCAGTCGTAAATCGTGCCGTCCCATCCGACATGCAGCTGATGCCGGCACATGAGTTCATCGAGCGTGGATTCATTAAATGTCCGCTCCAGCAAATCCTGATATTTTTCCGCGTAACGCTGGCGCTGCAAATCATGCTGGAAGCGGCCAATGGGTAGATTGGTAATGGTGTAAAGCCGGGTGAAGCATATGCCGAAATGCGTCCCCAACTCCTTACGGTACGCGGCTTCCAAGGCGGATTGCTCCGGGGGCAGCGACGGGCCGCCCGGGTTATACACCAAATCCAGCGGGAGTTCTTCGCGGGTACCATAACCCAAGGCATTGAGACGTTGAATAACGTCAACACTTTCCTGATAAACATGCTTGCCTCGTTGCCGATCCACGTTGGTTTCCAGATAACAGGGCAGGGACGCAACCAGATGCACATGCCGGCTGGCATAAAACTCCGGCAAGCCGGTATAACCATCCTCCAGCATAATGGTAAGATTGGTGCGAACCATGACCTCCTGGCCCTGATCCCGAGCCGCATCGACAAAACGTCGGAAGTTCGGATTCATTTCCGGCGCGCCGCCGGTGATGTCAATGGTTTGGGCGCGGGCTTTTTTCGCAGCCTGCAACACCAGTTCCATGGTTTCCCAGGTCATTTCCTCGGTACGTTTGGGCGAGGATTCAACATGGCAATGATGACAGGCTAAATTGCACTTTAACCCCACATTCACCTGCACTGTACGGATGGTTATGGCATTAAAATCCGGAGCACCAACATCGCGCAGGCGCATGTCAAAACGATTTGCCGTTGGCGAATTGATAATTGATAATTTCATTTAAGGGTCCTTTCTTACCTGCCAACGACGAGCGTTTGGCGAACAATTAACAGTCATTTTCATGAGCAGCAACCATCCGTCGTGCATGAGGATGATCCGTCTATGGTCGCGTCGTAATCCAAGCCCTTGCTCTGCCGCGGATCGCGAAACGCAATACCTTTGCAGCTAAAAGACTTGGCTTCAGCCACGGGCACTTCCTTGCGCGGCTCAATGCCGAATATGTCTCTGGCATACGGCCCATTCTTGTGCGTCATGATCCGGAAGGTTTTGTCACAAACCGCCATGCGCTTGCCCCGCACAAATACATGGCCATCATCATCCACCACCTGTTTCCAAGGCCCGGCATAAATCAATGCCTGATTGCGTTCCAGGCATGGCCCCTGCTTACCCTTGTGGGCCACAATCGTAACGCTGCGAAATTCGATGCCCTTTACGGTTCGCCAGGGAACAGAGTCTCGCTTGGCCAACTGTATGCCAAAGAATCCCGCCCGCTCAAATGCCTCCGCAAAAGCATCTTCCCGCCAACTGCCACTGATACATCCGGACCACAATTCCGGATCATTCTGCAATTCCTGCGGAACATCCTCATCACTGACAATATCACTGATGGCCACACGTCCCCCCATCCGCAATACTCTGAACATTTCCGCAAATAAGCGGGCCTTGTCACCCGGTCGCACCAAGTTCAACACACAATTGGATACGATCACATCCACCGATGCGTCCGCCACCAGAGGCCGTTGCCGACGTTGCTGCTCCTGATGCGCCTGCAAATTCTGAAATTCCGCAATACTGGCTACCGGATGGTTCAGCAGGAACGCTTCTGTGTCCGACATATCCAACTGTAAATCCTGAATCAGTGCCTTTCTGAATTCAATATTGTCATAGCCAAGCGCCTTGGAAACCGCAGGCTTGCTCTGAACAGCCAGTGCCAGCATGTCATCATTCATGTCCACACCGATTACCCGCCCGGTTGGGCCCACCACTTGTGCCGCAATAAAGCAAATCTTGCCGCCGCCGGAGCCTAAATCAAGGACCGTGTCACCCGGACGGATAAATTGCGACGGGTCTCCGCATCCGTAATCACGATCGAGCACTTCCTGCGGAATGACTTTTAGATATTTCGGATCATACGTTACCGGACAGCACAGGCTTTCCTGCCGTTGCAGCGCCGCCAGCGAATACGTACGTCGCACTGACTGCTCTACATTGGTCATGGTATTGGTCATGGTATTGGTCATACATTCACACTCCTTACAGCACACACCGAGAACGGATTAATGTTTTAACGCACAGCGCGCCGTTTCCGGCAAATAGATCATTGTGATTATAGCCGCCAGTATGCTGGCAACGGCAACTACCGTAAATGCCGCGCCCAAGCCGACTTTGGCATCAATAACCGGTAAAAAAAAGGCCCCAGAGGCCGCCCCAACCCGAGAAAATGCTGTGGCACTGCCCTGACCCGAGGCTCGCAACCGCGTGGGAAATAATTCCGCCGCAACAATCCACGTTGTGGTATTCGGACCGGCGTTGACAAAAATTTGGATCCCGGCGAACAGCGCCAGAAGTGCAAATTTATTAATTCCCGCACCCGCCAGAGCCAACACAGCAAACAAGGCAGCCATGCCCAGAAAGCCGATAATCTGCAGTTGCCTGCGGCCAATACGGTCGATGGTATAGTACGCCACAACAAAACCCAGCAAGGTAAAAATGGACAAAGCACAGGTGCTGATAACCACCGTGTTGGAACCACCAATGTGCAATTGCAAGAGCACCGCTGGTATCAGCAGCCCGATGCCATAAACAGGCAAATCCATAAGAAACCATGGTAACAGCGCTGCCACGGTCGTGCGCCGGTAACCGCGACTGAATAATGTACGGAAGGACAACGGTTCCAAGGCTTGAGAACTTTTCCAGCAGTGCGATTCAGGCAGACAGCGGGTACGGATAACCACCAAGGCCACGATGGCGGGAATCGCGCCAGATGCCAGCATTAAACGCCAGCCAATATTCGCCGGGACAATGGACCATAAAAGCCAGCCCACCAAGCCGCACGCCAGCGCCCCGAAGCCCCAACCGCAAAAAGCCAGGGTCATCTTGGATCCACGGTCCCGGTTTGCACTGACATCCGCGACATACGTTGAACCAATCGGATAACCGGCACCAATGCCAATGCCCATCAGCAATCGCATGATAATTAACTCACTGGTATTCCCTACAAAACCGGAAAGAATGGCAAAAACAGCTATCATGCACATGTTAAGAATCATCACCGGACGCCGCCCCATAATGTCGGCCAGCCGCCCCAGAGTTGAGCCTCCAATTAACATACCCAGAAACGTCGCCGCCAATATCAGCCCAATGGCCACCGGTCCCAGATTCAGTTGCGGCTTGAGATCAATGAGTGCAATGGCGACCATAAAATTGTTGTAGCCGGAGAGAAACAGCCCCAGAAATGCAATAAGCATAATAGAGCCTGGATTGCAGCCAGGGCCGGACTCTGTCGCGCACTTCGAATCATCTACGCTTTTTACCATATCAGATGATATCCTTAACAACCGGATGAGTAGTCGCTTGAACGACGATTATCTTACATTCGCAAACATTAAACCTTGGCGTCGAAGTCAACTTGATCGCAGGAATAAACGCGACCCGACCACACGCTGCCGCCGTGGATGTAGTAATCCCACATACCGGCGGCCAATACTGCCAGGCAGAACAACACTGCCACCGGAGTGAGCCACGGTGCCGCCGCGCTTTGTAAGGTTATCCGTCGGAGGCGCTCAAAATGAAGAAAACAAAGAATATTCGCAGCCATGGCAAGGCACAATGCCAACATCCACGGCAGCATTGGATGAAAGGCCATGGCCGCAGCGGTAAACAACAGCTAGAATGGCACGCAAGCGCTGGTTAGAAACATCACCAGCGCGGCCAGAATCGCGAGAAGTGGATTGCAGTGCAGACCGGAATAGGCGTTCTTCTTCAGTCCGCGGAAAGTGTCCGCAATTCCTTCATACATGCGGCCAGCGAGAAGATCATGAGTACAAACCGTGAATACGCGAAATCCGTATGACCGCATGCGTGCGCCCAACGCGAGGTCCTCAACCAACTGCGATTGGATGGCCGCATGGCCGCCGATCCGGCGATAAGCAGCGGTACGAAGCAGCATGTACGCTCCGCCGGTCAAAGGTGTGGCTGTCCGGGGGTCGTTCGAGCGGTGCAACGAAATCAGCGTGAAAATCAGATGCAGTGCCAGGAGCATGACCGACTGCTCAACTACTCCTCCCCGCTCCATGTTGGGAAGCAAACTGAGCATATCCAGATCGAGATGCCGTTGAAGTTCCACCATTTTCCGCAATGACTGGGGATGATGCCAAATATCGGAATCCGTAAAAAGTGTCACCGGATTACCAACATATTGCGCCGCCTGATGAATAGCCCACACTTTTCCACCCCAGCCGGGTGGCGGAGGCCGGGTATTTTTTACCACGCTCAGGTGCGTGTAACGATCTTGGAGTTCCCGGCAAATGGCGGCGGTATCATCGGTGGATTGATCATCGACGAAGATTACCTGATAGTTTGGGTAATCAAGATTGCACAGCGAACCAAGGGTTCGCCGCAGAACGTGTCCTTCGTTGCGGCCGGGAACAATGATCGTGACCTGCGGGCAAGCGCCGGCACTGTCGGCATCCAGCGGCGCCCGCCCGCGCGCGCGGGCGGGCGCGAACTTGGTACATGGGGTTTCCTCGCAATAGAGAAAATCCAACATAGAACGTGCCGTGGCCGAAAAATATGTCCACAGCCAGACAGCCAGAATGAACATGAGAAACAGACACAACCACCAAGCCATTGTTAATTCCATGCCTCAAACCCCGCGCAACCATATACCGGCGCGTATGCATCCGGCAGAGCTTCCGGAGGTTATCGAATCAGTCGATGAAGTTGCTCCCGCGCCTCCGGCGAGAGCCTGTCGTCATCCGATAATTTGTAGGAAGGACTCCGGGAGGCCATTGATTTCGCGGCTGTATCCAACAGCGCAAATTGCTTGTCCATAAACCGGCAGCCGGCGCACATCAGCAGGTGAATCGCAAGTGTAACGCGTTCGTAATAAGATAGAGAACCATCTCGGCGGCGGCAGGACAT
>JBMFGW010000015.1:41271-46922 GCA_049977145.1 Phycisphaerae bacterium | reverse complement strand
GGGTGGATAAGGGCGATACGACGCGAAGAAGTGAATGATTTCGACCACCGAGCTTTGCAGAAACTGTCACAGGCCCATCCGTTAATGTGTTTCTATTGTTGGACAGCTTGCGTGGAACACTTAAATTTTACGCAAAAGTGGAAACACATTTGTTTTTTGCTGGGAGGGGGTATAATCCGCTTTCATGGTCAGGCTCGTGGTGAGTTTGGCAGGCTGGAAGGCCGTGAACGGTTACCCAATTTATTTATTACCCGAAGGCGGATTAGGAGGCTTTTATGCGTCCATCTACCCCACAATCTGATCGCGCGGCTTGGCTCAAAGGGCCGGCGTTTGAGTGTTCCGTCAAACCCACAGCGCAGCATCGGCCATGGCGATTGGTTTTGCTCGGCCCACCGGGTGTGGGCAAGGGGACGCAGGCTGAATTACTTGCCGCGCAATTTGGAGCATGCCATCTTTCCACGGGCGATATATTTCGTACTGCCAAGGGTATGGATTCCTGCCAGGCGACTCCAGCAATGGGCGAGGCGCTGGAGCTAATGCGGGCGGGCAAACTGGTTTCCGATGAACTGGTCATGGCAATGGTGGCGGAGCGTTCCGGATGTCTGCACTGCGGCGGCGGATTTATATTAGATGGATTTCCCCGCACGGTGCGGCAAGCGATGGATTTTGATAAACTTCTGGCGATCGAACACATTGTTCTAGACGCAGTTATCGATTACCAATTGTCACTGGAGGCCACAATTGCCCGCGCCGCCGGCCGACTGACCTGTCCCCATTGCCATGCGGTATATCACACGGCGAGTAAACCACCCAAAAGTGTCGGCATGTGTGATCAGTGCGGAACCAAGCTCAAGCAACGGGAAGATGACCGCCCCGAAGTAGCCTATATCCGTATGCGTCAATACACCGCCGTAACCGAACCCCTTACGGCCTATTATCAGCAGCGCGGGATCCTGATTCCAATTTCAGCCGAGCCTTCGCCATCAGAAATATTTGCCAACACCCGCAAGACGTTAGAGGCGCGTCGCGCGTAAGCTCACGCCTACCATTATAGGGGTAGGGAAGACCGCTTTTACTGCGGACTCCCATCCCTCCGAACCGGACGTGCGGATTTGCCGCATCCGGCTCTCCGGTTAATGTGCCTTCTTCAGGGACTGACACGCGAGTTGATGGGCCGTGGTTAGTGAATACAGGTTACGCAAATGAACTTTATTGGGCTAAACTCCGGTTTCAGTTCGCCAGATTCCGGTTTGCATCGTGACGCTCCACCACACGAGGTGACGATATATTTGGCACACGGAGGATTTATTGCCCCTGCAGAGCACTGGCCAAGATCGTTTTGGAAAGTACAACATTCCCCTGCGCGTTACGCAGTTGCAGCGTGATATGCCGGTTGCCCGGTGGACCACCAACATTAATAAAACCAAAATTATGTGCGAACACCGGAACATCAATCCGTCGCGCATTGGGCCACGCAAGCAACTGCCGCGCCGGAATGGGCCGCGCTGCCAGCGAAGAACTCGTCAGGTCATATAAGGGATATTCATCCAGGCCATTGGGATTGGCCGGGCGGCACGTGAGCTCTCCGAATCGCCGATGTCCACTTAGAAATACGACACCTCCGACATTATGCCCGAAAATCCAATGAATGAAGGAACGCCGCTCCCGTGGAAAATTACTCCAGCCCTCATGCCCAGAATAATTTGCCAGCATCTGGTCCCCATCCACAATAAGTTTGAACGTAGCCGTGCTGTTAAGCAAATGCCGCTGCAACCATGCGATTTGCCGAGCTCCCAGCATCTGGCCCCGATGATGATCCGTGGGGTTCACACGGAAGCTGCGGTCATCAAGCAAAAACACCGCCACATCGGATATACGAAAATGACAAAATGTGCCCAGGGTTGTGCCGGAGCCATACGCGGGATTGGGCCAGAACTGTTCAAACGCCAGAAAGGAATCATGCGCAAAGACAAAGGAGCAATCCGAGTGGGGCGTACCAAAATCCCGGTCATCCCAGGTGGCATATATCGGACATACGCTGCACAGCCTCCGCAATCCGCCAAACATCCGCGCCTGATCGTACCGCGTCAGAATAAAGTCATACGCATGCATGTACGTATAAGGAAATTGAGTCAAGCGCCGGGGCAGATACGCCGTATTGCCCGCAAAAATAAACGCCTGTGGTTGCAGCCGCGTTATGCTCCGCCAGATGGCCGCATGGGAATATACCGCCGTGTCCGCGCCGGAACCAAATGCGATATGCACAGGCTTAAACGCGCCAGGCGCGGGGACAGTATGAATAATTACCAATGGCGGCGGCAACGTCAGAGGCCGCCCGTTGACCACCAGCGAAATGCGATAATCATGATCCGGCAACAGATCATTGAGCGCGGCGTTGACGATAAACGGCGGCGGTCCGAGTACCGTCGTGCCCATAGCCGATACCTGCTGCCCAGTAGTAACATCAAAGCACCGCACTTTCACCCGATCACTAGTGCTTAGCTGAATCCATACCCGCGCCGAATCCGGGGTAACACTGCCGATCAGCGGCCCGGCGACCACATGCACCGCTTTCGCCACCGGTACACCAGCGACAGCCAGCGATAACGCCATAATCATATTCGTCAGCGTCAACCGAAATGCCCCATTCACGGACAACCTCGCAAAAAACAATTATTATACTCTACGTGGAAAGCATTGCGACATTGTCAAAGGGGTCGAGAAACTCGAGGCTAAAAGCCAATCTGGTAAACCATGCCGGCGCCGAGTTCGTAGTTTTCCTGATCCGGAGAGACGCGATTGAAAGGGAATCCGGCCCATACATTGATACTCAGGCTGTCATTCAATGATAATTTCTTGTGCAGCAACTGCGCTAATATATGGGTAAAGGTCCACTTGGTGCCGATACCGCTGCTCTGTAACCGCTGATATTCCGGAACCGGTGCCCACAGATAGGCCTGATCGAAAAACCCGTAGGCATCAAAAAACGTTACTGGTTGATAATGCAGTTCCAACTGACTGAACAGACCGGTGTTCCCAGCGGCCACGTAGGTGGGAAAACCCCGTACGGAATATTCACCGCCGACCTGAAAAAGCTCATCCGGCGTAATCGTATTGTTGGGCGTATACTGCCAGCCGCCAAGAAGACTGGCGTATACCTGTGGAACAATATTGAAGTAACCATAAAAGGTTCCCTGATAAATAAAGGGGTGACTGGTCTGGTTCGGCGGGGCCAGACCATTGGCGTACAAGACGGTTTGCACCATGGAAAAAGCCCCGCGTGTCCAGGAGCCGTCGATGGTCAAACCGAGACTCCACTTATTGACCGCAGTGGCCCCTAAATCGACGCCGCCGAGCAGCGTATGGGCCACGTCATAACCATATTGCAGGCCGCTATCAAAAAGCCAATGTTTATCAACATACAAGGGTTGCACCAGATTAACGCCGAAAAAGTTGGATCTCCCTTTCACATCCAGATTCTCATAGGGTCCGTTGACGATGGTGTATTGGCTGTTGGCATAACTGATTCCCACCTGCGTGCCGAAGCTGGTAATGGGAATGCTGTAGACCAGGCTGTTATCAATGGCGCCCTGCGATTGCACGGAGTACACATTCAACTGGTCATCCAGCTTCAGGGGGCTGTAGAGGTTGACGCTTTCCGAGCCTTCCAGACGGCCAGTGCCTGGATAGCCGTAATTATCAACCGAAAAATCCATGGTCACGCGTTTGGGTTCCTGCGCATAAAGCAGCACGTTGGTTAAACCAAACTGGGCTCCGGGCTGTAATGCGGCGCGTAATTGAATATTGCTGGTGCGATTAAAATAGTCGATCGCGCGGGCGAGGCTGGTGTCATCGACAATTTGGCCTTTTTCCAACGGCAGGCGACTGGTGAAAAAACCGGGTGCGGTAATCGGCGGGGCATTTTTATTTTGCCTCCGAATTTCAACTTTGCCAAGTTTCCCCTCAATTAACTGCACTTTTACAAGGCCATCGTGAATTTTCTGCGGCGGCAAAATTGCCTGGGCGGAAAGAATACCCCGCTTCAGATATTCCGCGTTAATGGTGTTGAGCAGCTTGCGCAAATCGGCAAATGTGACCTCTTTATTGATATAGGACCTGGCCACGCTTTGCAGGTATTGGGGCGTAAGAAACGCCGATTTACTGAATTCCACGCGCCGCAACAGAAATTTTACACCACCGGATTTACCCGTCAGGGGCTTATTTGCCTGCCCGGTAAGGGCCGGCTGCGTGCTGGGAGGCGATAAGGCCTTTTTCTTCTGGGCCTGCTGAAACTGATTTCCGATAGCACCGGCGTTGAGATTTGGCGGTAAAGTCGGTACTGCCGCCAAAGCCATGGATGAGCCAAGGGCCGCAACCAATCCGGCCATCGCAATCAATCCATGGAGGCTTTGGCGCGGCGTGGATAAAGTATTCGCCGGGGCAACATACTGCGGCTCAATGGATACCATCATTAACGCACCTTTCTTGGTTTACTGTATATCGCGCCGGTGATATTCACGCCGCCACGCGGTCCGATGGATAGTGATGCAATTTCCAGATTGGCCGGAACAACACGATATTTGCGCACAGTGTCTCTTAGTGCGGTGGTCAGGTCAGCCTGGCGTTCGCTATCAACCAAGGCGCTGGCTCCGCCATAGGTATATCCGGTGTTGCTGTGGCTACCGACATAATTGGGCACATAAGGACTAAATCCAGTGGCGAAACGTTCCACATAGGTGTTGGTGGCCAGAGTATTACCGCTCAATGACAAATTGAACACATCGCCCGGTTGATAAAGCTGGATATCAACCGGCTGCAATACCACGCTCTGGTTATTCATGTAAAGATTTGTGACCGGCGTTATTAATGACAGGCTGCCGGAAACATCCCCTGATTCCACATTGACAATTTCCGCAGCAGTATTGATCTGGGAGAATACCGTTTGCAGATTGGTGAAATCCACCACGAGTGAAGCAATGGTCAAAACCACCTGCGAAGCGAGGGCTGTTCCTCCACCGGAACCGCGAATATCCAGAAGCAGCGGCGAAGCTGATGGAGGTTGGGTGATATTCCCATGCAGACGATTGGCGTACACGGTCAGCGCTGTGTTAATTGTCGCGTCCGGGAGGTATACGTCGCCTGGACTGTTGGGGAATGCGGCATTGGTCGGAGTGGTACCGGCACCGGCGGCAATATAGCCGCTATCCGCCTGCAGCATATTAACCGTAACGGCACCATCCGTGGAGGTCAGCCGAACATTGCCGGGGGTGGTAACTTCATTAAGCCTTAGCGATCCGGTGCTCCCCAAGGTCAAATTTCCCACCGACGAAAGCAATCCGGTTAATGTAATATCGCCTTGCGATGTCAGTTGCAGTGTGCCGCCGGAATCCATGTTGTTAGCGGTGATACCGGTGGTTCCATTCACCAGCATATTGCCACCTGATTTTAACGTGCCGGTGGTATTGATATACCCGCCGGTACTCGTCAGAGTCAGTTCATCTCCGCTGGTAATGGAATTACCGGTGATATTGCCAGCGGCCTGCACATTGGCGGCGTCCCCGGAAGTGATAGTGCCAAACGCCAGCGCACCATTGACTACAAGGCCAATGCTTCCGCCCGGAGCGGAGAGTGTCGGCACATTTGCCGATTTC